>CAIOSO010000091.1 GCA_903860985.1 uncultured Flavobacteriales bacterium | reverse complement strand
CCCCTGAATGGGATGAAATTCCGAAAAAAGAGCAGTCACGCTATGATCGTGAATTAGAAAATTTAAAGAAATCCTTAGGTGGAATTCAGGACATGAAAAAATTGCCAGAGTTAAAGGAAAGAAAATGCTGGTAAAATTCACACTTGTTCAGAACGATTTGACCGTTATTTACACACCGAAAATAGCTGCCAAATACTTGGGGGCATTCCCTGATGCTCCGGGATTGTTGCTGCAATATTACGTGGTAAATGACCACGGTTTGTATAGATACACGCTTGAATCCATGGATGAAAAAATCCCGCCATTATCCCTGTTTATGATTCCTGCTGATTACCAAAAAATTAGCCTAAAAGCATTTATGGAAAAGTCCGCCAATACTGGAAATTCTAGTATCCCAAATAACTAACAAATTCTTGTTTATAGTATTCCATATTTCGCGTTAGAAATGTGACCTTATCACCTATCTTCGTTGGATATTGCATAAATAGCACATGGAAGACAACGAATTCATACCGAAAAAAGACGCTGGAACAGAAAATCCAAGTAGTTCTACCGCGAAAAGAAAAGAAGAAAAAGCGGCAAAGCCAAGCAAGGAAAAAACACCTGCGCGTTGGAATTTCATGTCCAACTTTGACTCAAAACGTTTCAAAGTAATTCTGGGGTCTACAATGACCTTGCTTTCGATCTACTTATTTCTCGCTTGTTTGTCGTACTTATTTACATGGACAGAGGATCAAGACCGTATTTTGCAGCGCTCTTTTGTTGACTATATTTTCGACACAACTGAAGCTCCAGTTCAAAACTGGCTTGGAAAATTCGGTGCATGGACTTCCCATTTATTGATTTACCGCTTATTCGGTGTCACTTCTTTTGGAATCTGCTTCTTGCTTTTAATTTCTGGAATACGCATCCTGTTTGACTATGCTATTGTACCAATCGGACGTGCTTTTACAATTACTATTGCCTACATGCTCTGGGGATCCATTTTCTTAGGGTTTTTCAGCGACCAATTAAATTACCTCGGAGGAACATTTGGATTTTACGTCAACGAATGGTTGATGCTGACTTTAGGAAGTTTTGGTTCCTTTGCCCTAAGTTTGGTTTTCCTTTATGTTATAACGACGCTCATTTTTAATCCCAACTATTCCAAATGGTTGGACCTTATTTTCAGCCGGGACAAGGAAAACAATACGGATGAAGTTGGTGATCAAGAGGCAACGGACACGCGTCATTCCTATGAAGACATTTTTGTTGTAAATACGATTAAAGACGAAGAAATCCAAGCGGATGTCATTTCCGAAACCGTTGATTTTTCCACCACTGATAACGACGATGACGATGTATTTTTTGATGAAAGCGAGTTAATCGTCACCTCCAAAATGCCAGAATTGGAAAAGGATACTGATGATGACTTTGAAATTGAAATGGCTACGGAACCAGAACCTAGTGTCGTTCCTCCCGTTTCACCAAGTCCAATCATGGGCTCCAATGCCGCACAAAAATCGGATGATGACGATTTGGCAAAGCGATTGATCAGCGAATACGGCGAATACGATCCAACGAAAGATTTGGAAGGATACGTGCTTCCACCATTGGACCTCATGACCGACTATGGAACGAGCGGAGTGTCTGTTAGCAAAGAAGAATTGGAAACGAATAAAGATAAAATTGTTCAAACCCTTCAGCACTACAAAATTGAAATTGCAAAAATCAAAGCTACGGTTGGACCAACGGTAACATTGTATGAAATTGTGCCAGCGCCAGGCGTCCGTATTTCCAAAATCAAAAACCTAGAGGATGATATCGCTCTTAGTTTATCCGCATTAGGTATACGTATTATTGCTCCAATCCCTGGAAAAGGAACGATCGGTATTGAGGTGCCGAATTCGAATCCGGAAATGGTGAGTATGCGCTCATTAATTGCCTCAGATAAATTCCAAAATTTCGACGGAGAACTTCCCATTGTAATGGGAAAAACCATTACGAATGAAACCTTTGTATTTGACTTAACAAAAATGCCTCACCTTTTGGTTGCGGGGGCAACTGGACAAGGTAAATCAGTCGGATTAAATGCCATTCTTATCTCCATCTTATACAAAAAGCATCCCGCACAAGTAAAATTTGTTTTGGTGGATCCTAAAAAGGTGGAGTTAACCCTGTACAATAAAATTGAACGACACTTCTTGGCGAAATTACCGGGAGAAGAAGATGCCATTATTACAGATACCTCGAAAGTGGTTAATACATTGAATTCATTGTGTATTGAAATGGACGACCGCTATGAATTATTGAAAGAAGCGGGTGTCCGCACCATCAAAGAATACAATGCTAAATTCGTGGCTAGACGATTAAACCCAGAGAAAGGCCACCGTTATTTGCCCTATATTGTTGTGTTAATTGATGAGTTCGCCGACCTCATCATGACCGCAGGAAAAGAAGTGGAGCATCCGATTGCGCGCATTGCTCAGCTTGCCCGTGCGATTGGAATTCACCTCATCGTTGCAACGCAGCGTCCTTCGGTGAATGTCATTACCGGTATGATCAAAGCCAATTTCCCTGCCCGCATCGCATTCCGTGTACTTTCTAAGATTGATTCTCGAACGATTCTCGATGCATCAGGTGCAGATCAATTAATCGGTCGTGGAGATATGTTGATTTCAACCGGTTCAGACATCAAAAGATTACAATGTGGATTTGTTGACACGCCAGAGGTGGAAGAGATTTGTAGCTTCATAGGTGACCAGCGTGCATATCCAGAAGCACTCATACTTCCTGAATACACACCAGAGGGCAGTGACTTAGGCGGGGACATCGACATGAATGAAATTGACCCGATGTTTGTAGATTCAGCACGCATTGTGGTGATCAATCAACAAGGATCCGCTAGCTTATTGCAGCGCAAACTGAAACTTGGATACAACCGCGCTGGTCGCATTGTAGATCAATTAGAAGGCATGGGAATCATCGGTTCGTTCCAAGGAAGCAAAGCCCGCGAAGTTTTGTATGGCGACATCGAAAGTTTAGACGAATTCCTTCGCTCTAGAGGACTTATCTAATCGGACTTTAGTTTCTAGCGAACGGCGCGTTCGTTAAACAAAATGTAGCCAAAGCTGAGTTGAAAAAACAATGGGCTTTCTTGTGCAGGGAAATAATTTAAGGTAGCTCTCACAGGACCGATAGGAGTTTCATATAAAATGGAACTAGACGCCACCATCGAATGCTCTTGTAATGGCTTACCATACTGAATCGTTCCATCTTGATTTTGCTGCAACTGAACGATGGGTTGAAAATAATAAACATCTAAGCGCAGATCCAGTTTTTTCGCCAACTCAAAAATCAAATTTGATCCAATTGAAAGGTATTGCGTTGCGCGGTATTCTGGCAAGAAAAAAGTTTCCATGTCTGGAATTAAGTTAAATGCCGGCATGGATAATAAACTCGCCGTGTAATTTGCGAACAAGGATTGACTATTCAGAACCGTTTTGCCGTGGAAACCGAAATGAAAGGGACCATTTTTCAGGAAAAAGGATTGGAATTCTGCTTGTAGACTTAACCATTGATGGTCTTTTTCCACCGTATCTTTTAAAATGGATGTTGTTCCTGGAACGGTTCGTTCAAATCCATTTACATAGCGCGCTTTGACTTGGAAAAAATGTCCTTCTGTGGCAAACTGTTTTTTGTTTAAACTATTTTTTGTGTATTCTAAGGACAGTGATGTTCCATAAAAACGTGTGAAATCTGCGGTGTCTTTGTTGGTAAATTGATCCGATTGGTAATAGTCATCCTCCAAACTAAAATAACGCGCGTCCATGGTCCACCGTGCATTATTCCCTAAAGGCAATTTCATTTTTATCCCTCCATATACCTCGTTTTGAACAAGAAAGGAAGGTTTGACATCCTCAAAAAACGTAGCAAAACTCCGAAAGTAATCCCAGCGATTTAAGGTGAAATAACCATTAATGGAAATAGGATAAGTGGAAGGGAATACCATTTCATAGTTGGTACGAAGGGAACCATAAAACTTACCAAAATACGACTCTGCATTGATTTTGTGCGCTACCCTACCAATACTTCGAAAACTTAAATTAAAGTAACCTGTATTTACCGCTCTTGATGAAATGAGTCCACCAAAATCAGCACGGAATTCCTTTGCCTTTTTCACATGTAAATTGAGTTGGAGCGTCCCGTCGGATTTCGTTTCAAAATTTGGATAAAGAAAGTCAATTTGAGGTGTAGAAGCCAAGCGGAAATAGCGTTCCTTTAATTCCTCCTCATCTAAAACACCTTGACTTCGTTTCGGTAAGATAAATTTATTTGCATACTTGAATTCGTTCTTTTTGATGGGGGCTGTTTTAACAGATGAAACCTGAATCGGAGGTACATTTCCTCGGAATTCAGCTCTTCGACGTACAAGCGAATCGGGACTTTCTCGTACCGAAATGAATTGTTCCAATACATCCAATTTCAAGATTGTTGCCTGATAACCATCATTTATTGCCTGCTGCACATCTTTAAAGTCGAAGGTGCCAACTTCTGTTTTTGGCTCGATAATCATTCCTTCTTGACAAGGCAAAGCATAATTTGTTGGGGTAGTCATCATGCTTGAAATCATCCCGAAAAAATCGTTTTCATTCGCTTTGATATCGTTCTTCGTCACATTACTCCCGATGATAAAATCTGCATCAAATTGCTCGTACATGGCATTCAAAGGGAAGTTGTCGTACAAGCCACCATCAAAATAAAGGACTCCATTGATACGGATCGGATTCAAGTACAAAGGGAAAGTCATCGATGCTCTTACTGCCTCATTCAAATTACCGTTAGAAAAAACCACACTCTCTTTTCGAACCACATCCGACGCTACACAGCGAAAAGGAATAAACAGTTCATTGAAATCATTTCCAACAGAGGCACTGGTTCGACCCAAAATGCGCAACATTTCAAAATCGAAGTAGCGTGGATTGACAAACGACATGGGAATTGACTTCTGCAGAATACTATCCTTCGAAAACGGAATGTTGAACATACTGCTTGTATTCGACTCATCAAAAAAGTAAAATTTCTTGTCCGACTCTAATTCCCCTTTAACCATTAATTGAAAAGGCTCACTCAAAACATAGGCTTCAATCTCCTTCGGAGAATACCCACTTGCATACATACTTGCAACGAGCGCACCCGCAGAAGTTCCAACAATAAAATCAATGGGAATATTGCGTTCCTCGAGTGCTTTCAACACGCCAACATGCGCGACTCCAGTCGCTCCTCCTCCACTAAGAACCACGCCTATTTTCTGCTGCGCGACACATTCTAAGGGCAGTATGAAAAAAAGTAATGAAATAAGAGTTAAGAAACTTCGCAAAATTCGTTCTTTTGTACAAAGTTAGACCTTATCACGAGAAAATGGAAAAGAAGAGCACGGGAAATAATGAAGAGTTAACAATCACACTTAAATGTTTGTTTGGATTTGAGCAAACATTAGTAGAGGAATTAGAAGAACTTGGTTACCCGAAAGCGGAGCAACTCAATCGAGCTGTCCGGATCAAAGGAACATGGAGAGATGTGTATTATTTAAATTTATATGCACGTTGCGCTATTTCGATTCTAGTCGAACTCGACAAGTTCTATATTAAATCAGAAGAAGACTTGTACCGTAAATCCATGAAGATTAAATGGACCGAAATTTTCGATGTGTCCAAAACCTTTGCGGTAAAAGGTGCGGTTTTCTCGACGCTATTTAACAATACACAATATCCGTATTTAGTGGTGAAAGATGCGATTGTGGACTCATTCCGCAATGAATTCGATGATCGTCCGGATGTTGAATTAAAACGTCCACAAGTTCTATTTGACTTATACATTAAAGAAAATGAAGTGACGATTTCAATGAACACAAGTGGAATTCCTCTTTTCCAACGCGGATACCGCGAAGCGGTCGGAGATGCACCAATCAACGAAGTTGTTGCGGCAAGTTTGATTCGTTTATCCAAATGGGATCGAAAAACAACCTTCCTTGATCCCTTTTGTGGTTCAGGAACACTTTTAATGGAAGCTGCATTACTGGCTTCTGGAATTCCATCAAACATCGAGCGTCAACATTATGCGTTCAAGAATTTAAAGAATTACGACGAAACTGTTTGGAATGACATTTACGACAATGCACCGAGAAATGTCCGTTCACTTCCTTGTAGAATCATGGGCTCGGATTTATCGGACGAAATGATTTTAAAAACGCGCCGCAATTTGCGTCAAATGAGTTTTGGACGTTTCATTGAAACGAAAGTGTGTTCCTTTGATGAAATCACCAAAGAGGAAGACGAAGCGATATTCATTTTAACCAATCCACCTTACGGGGAACGTTTAGCTGCAAATACGCACGAACTCTACGAAAACATGGGGAATTGGTTGAAGCACACGATGACGAATTCTCAAGCGTGGGTGATTACGTCGAGTGAAGAAGGACTCAAATCCATTGGACTGCGTCCAAGTGTGAAACACAAAGTATTCAACGGTGACTTGGAATGTAGTTTCCGCATGTTTGAAACGTATGCTGGCTCTAAGCGAACACATTTTCCGTTTGATGAGCAAGAGACGGAAATTGAATAAATAAAATTAAGGAGAACACACTTTGACGTAATCATGCTAAAAATTAGTCTCTTACTTTTTTGTCTCTTATTTTTTCGCGAAGGTTTATTCGCTCAAAAATGGATTTTACGGTTAAAGCCTTCATACGGACTTTCCGTTTTGAATTTTCAAGATAATGCTAGCATTACCTATGATGATCAATTCAATAATACTGGATTTGAATTGAAAAATCCTGGTATTTCAGATCGTGCAAAATGGGGTATCGTTGATCGTAATTTTGGTCCTAATCTCGAATTTACCTTAGATTTTTATGAAACACAGAAGTGGATTTTCGGAATCGGAAGAGGATTTTATGCGGGAGGAGGAATTCAACTTTTACTTCAAGGAAATCAAGCAAACTTAAATGAATTTTATATCTTCCCAGACAATGTAATTGCAGCCGGTTATGGAATAGAGAAACCGAGTTTACTTCAAATTCCACCACAACAAAGCTTTTATTCTAGTTTTTATACGTACCAGTTCACTGGAATCATGAATTTTACGTATGCTTCTCGAAAATTGAATATTTCCATGAATTACAGGAATGCAAAGCATTTTTTAACGTTTGGTGCGGGATATATTAAAAGCAACAAAGATATTTCAACAGGGAAAGTTGGAATAATCACTGAGCAAAAGAATTACAATTATAGCATTGACACTTATTATAAACACTCAGTCATGCCGTATTTATTATTAAGGTTTGAAACATCTTTTTTAACTCGAAAGAAAAACAAAGCAATCTGCAATGTAGCACTTACATACTTCCAAGGATTTTTCAAATCAACGGTTCTTAATTATTATGATGTAGACAACATTAGTTCGATTCAAACGGCCTCCATTGGCACTCGCAACTCCAGTCTTGCTCTAAGCCTGAGTAAACCCATCACCATTATTTCACCGATTAAAAAATCGAAACTATGAAAACGGTTGTTTTGGCAAGACGCTACTTTTTCATCGGACTCATACTCATTGTTTGTCCACAAGCTATAATTGCACAAAAACCAATTTTTGAAATTAATTTAGGTGTGAAACTATGGAATATGGATATGTATAAAACGGATGGCGAAATTTTAAATGCTGCCAACGTCTCATACTCTTTTCAAAACTTCAATCATTCTATATCTAATATTCCGGAACCTGAACTAAATATTAATTGTTACCAATTGAATGATAAATGGAAATTTGGATTCGGTATTTCTGTATATAATTGGTCAAGCATCAATCAAATACAATCTATTGGAAATAGCTTAGCTGCCTCTTTGCTTCTATATGGTCATGACACAAACATTGTTTACACAGAAGTTTTCATGAGGCAAAACAAAATTAGAAATACTCAATATTATTTGACTGCAACGCGGTACTTTTCCATAAGTCCGAAGATTGATCGTTTCGTGAAAAATCAACTTTCCGGAGGGATTGGTATTCGTAAAACTTCTCGAAATGATTTACAAAGTACGATGCACAAAAATCTTTCATTAATTGATGGAAATAACTATTACGTTACCACAAAAAAAGCTGAATCAAACGCTGTCTTCGGCTATTTAGCCCCTATACTATTTTTGAAATATGAGTTAAGCTGTTTTAACAAACGTAATTCACTTGGCATGTTTCAGTTCAACATCAGTTATACCCAAGGCCTTACGCAAATAGTTAATTATTCCATTGAAAATCAAAATGACTCAGGTGCAAGAGTCACTGTTTATTCAAATAACAGAGGAAGTGGATTTAGGGTAGGTATTTCCAAAACTTTTGGAATAAGAAAAAAAACCGCGATCACCTTGTAACTTTCAATTCTAATATTTTACCCATAAAAAAAAGCCACTTAAAAGTGGCTTTTTTGTGTTTTATCGTTTCGAGATGTCTACATACTCTCTGTCCGTTTCGCCGATGTAAATCTGACGTGGACGACCGATTGGTTCTTTGTTCTCTGTCATTTCTTTCCATTGAGCAATCCAACCTGGAAGACGTCCTAAAGCGAACATCACGGTGAACATCTCTGATGGAATTCCCAATGCTTTGTAAATGATTCCAGAATAGAAATCTACATTTGGATATAAGTTTCTTGCTTTGAAGTATTCGTCTTCTAGTGCAACTTTTTCTAATTTCTTAGCGATATCTAACAAGGGATCATTCACACCCAATTTAGCTAGAACCTCGTCACAAGCTTTTTTGATGATGTTCGCACGTGGATCAAAGTTTTTGTACACTCGGTGACCAAATCCCATTAAACGGAATGGATCTTCTTTGTCCTTCGCTTTCAAAACCCATTTGTCAACATTTCCACCATCGTTGTGGATTTGCTCCAACATTTCGATTACTTCTTGGTTCGCTCCACCATGTAGTGGTCCCCAAAGAGCTGAAATTCCAGCTGAAACAGTTGAATATAAATTCGATTGAGAAGAACCTACGATACGAACAGTAGATGTAGAACAGTTTTGTTCGTGATCAGCGTGAAGAATCAACAAGGTATTCAGAGCACTTACCACAACTGGATCAACTTTGTAATCCTCCGTTGGCATAGCAAACATCATGTACATGAAATTCTTACAGTAGTCGAATTCATTTTTTGGATACATAAACGGATGACGAATCGAATTCTTATAAGCCCAAGCTGCTAAGGTTGGTAATTTCGCGATCAATCGGTGAATCGTTAAATTTTTCGCTTCTTTGCTTCTGTTTGGATCCAACGATTCTGGATAGAATGTTGCCAATGAAGCAATCATCGAAGAAAGAACACCCATTGGATGCGCTTTCGAAGGATATGCTTCAAAGAATTGTTTCATATCCTCATGAACCAACGTATGCTTCTTGATGCTATCTTCGAATTGATCTAATTCAACTTGGTTTGGAAGATCTCCATAAATGAGAAGATATGCAACTTCAATGAACGAAGCTCTCTCCGCTAATTGCTCAATTGAATATCCTCTGTAATGTAGAATTCCCTTTTCTCCATCCAAGAATGTGATGGCGCTTTTCGTTGCACCGGTATTTTTGTATCCGGTGTCTAACGTGATGTAACCTGTTAAGTCCCTTAACTTGGAAATATCAATCGCTTTTTCGTTTTCAGTCCCTGTAATGATCGGCAGTTCATATACCTTCCCATCAAGTTCAATTTTTGCTAATTCACTCATTTTTCTTACGAAATATTTATTTGGTTTATAAGTTTTGCTCTAAGTTACAAAAGAAAGGCCTAATTGCGTTTGTCTGTAATAAAATAATAACAATTTGTTATTGAAATCGCTCCGTTTTTATAAGTTTGATTCAATAAAAGTCAACATTAATTGAAATAAATGATTGCGTGTGTTCCCGCCATATATTCCATGATTTTTATCCGGATACACAAATAATTCAAATTGCTTGTTCGCTTTGACCAAAGCAGTGGTCATATCCATGGTGTTTTGAAAATGAACATTGTCATCTGCTGATCCATGAATTAACAAGTATTTACCTTTCACGTTATCCACAAAGTTTATCGGGGAATTACGGTCATAGCCATCTGCGTTTTCCTGAGGAGTACGCATAAATCGTTCCGTGTAAATATTGTCGTAATAACGCCAGTTTGTTACTGGAGCAACAGCAATGGCCATTTTAAAGACATCCGCTCCTTTCGTGATTCCTAAGGAAGCCATGAATCCACCGTAACTCCAACCCATGATTCCAACGCGACTTGCATCTACAAACGAATTTTTCGCGTATTCTTTTACGGCATTCATCACGTCCTCGATTTCCAATTTTCCCAATTGCAAATAGGTGCTTTTCTTGAATTCCACTCCTTGATACATCGTTCCTCTCGGATCCACTTGGAAAATAATGTATCCTTTTTGGGCTAACAATTGATGAAAGAAATAATCATTTCCATCCCACGCATCTAACACTTCGTTGTGTCCTGGCCCACCATAGACATTCACATACATGGGATATTTCTTTGTTGGATCGAATCCAACCGGTAAGATCACCGAAGCATTTAACTTCACACCATTCGCATTCACTTCGATAAATTGTTTGGTCGATAAGCGCTCTTTTTTCATTTTATCCATGAAGGCCTGATTGGACTCCAGTACTCGAACAACTGATCCGTCACTTTTACAAAGCTGATAAACAGGTGCTTGATTGGCATTGGAATAGGTGTGAATGAAATAATGCATTCCATTCAGGAATTCTGCTTCATTATATCCAATCGTTGTTGTTAAATCACGTTTGTTGGCACCACTTGTCTCTACTGAATAAATGGATTTGTGAATGGCTCCTTTTTCAGCTGAACTAAAATAAATTTGTTTGGATGCTTCATCAAATCCCAAAAAATCAATGACATCCCAGGGTCCGCTTGTAATTTGTTTCACACTTCCATCAAAATTCAATTGGTAAATGTGACGGTATCCACTTTCTTCACTCGTGCGAAGAATGGATTTTCCATCCTTCAAAATCAATAAATTGTCATCGATATCAATGTACGTTGTTGATTTCTCCGTAAAGAAGATTTTACTCGAAACTTTTCCTTTTACGACATCCACTAACCAATAGTTCAATTCACTTTGGTGACGGTTCATGGTTTGTATGATCAATTGATTCGATGCTGCAGACCAATTCAATCGAGGAATGTACTCATAGGATCCCAACCCAATCTGTTGAACTTTTTTACTATCCAAGGAAACACAATGTGCGGTGACCACACTGTTTACCTCTCCAGCTTTTGGGTATTTAAAGCTATATGTTTCTGGATAAAGTCCACCATACGTGTCCATGCTATATTCAGGAACAGCTTTTTCATCAAATCGCAAATAGGCAATGTATTTACTGTCAGGCGACCAGCCATATGCTTTGGTAATAGAAAACTCTTCCTCATATACCCAATCCGTTGTTCCATTGATTATTTTATTTCGTTTTCCATCCTGCGTCAATTTTTCTACTTTACCTGTGGAAATGGTTTTCACGAATAGGTCATTTCCGTGTATAAAGGAAACTTTTGTTCCGTCTGGAGAATATTCCGCTAATGTTTGTGGTGAATGTTCTGCGTCCAATGGACTCAACTTTTGCGTTTTCAAATCATACAGGTAATAAACTGCTTGATAGCTTCGACGATATATCGACTCCACATTTGTTAAAAGAAGAAGTTTCGATTCATCGGCATTAAATTGAAAATCATCGAAGGTGATTTTTTTATCATCCATCACCAACTTAGCACCATCTAAAAATAACACTCCTTTATCGCTTGCATCATTCAAGTCAAACTTGTAGAAACTTTGTTCTTTGACTTTAATATAATGTTCACCATCGTTCATGGCTTGATATCCGCCAATTCTTTTTGGATTAAATTCATAATTTTTCCAAATACGTTCAACCGATAAATCTTGTGCAATGGCAGAAAAACTCGAGAACGCTAGAAGAATAAAGTAGATCTTTTTCATTTGATAAATTTGAAGCCCGAAATTAATGAATGTCCATGGATTAAACAACCTTATCAACTTGCTAACATTCATTTAACAAAAGAATGATGTAAAAGATTATTTCTTTTCAAAAAAACCGCTAAATTTGTTTCAACTTTTGATGTGTCCTCCTTGATGCAAAACTGCTGAAACCACATGAAGAGAGAATTTTGTTGAATGGTGTAAATCTTGAACTATTTGACTTGATGACCGTTTATTATGAAAAAATTAGTACTATTTATTTCAAGTGTATTAACCTTTGCGGCAACAGCACAAAACTGTTCCGAATTATTTATTTCTGAGTATGTTGAGGGGTGGTCGAATAATAAGGCCTTAGAAATTTATAATCCAACGTCAAATCCAATAAACTTAAGTGGGTATTTTGTCGCTCGTTATTCCAATGGAGCAACAACGGCAACAGTAGCTAATGCAATTCAATTGTCAGGGACAATTGCAGCACACGACGTATACGTAGCTGTTTTGGATAAACAAGATCCACTTGGAGTAGGACAAGAAGCTCCAGTTTGGGATTCTTTACAAGCGAGAGCCGATGGATTCTATTGCCCGGTATATAATACATCAAATTCATTCTATTGGAATGGTAACGACGCCGTAATGTTGGCAAAAGGTACTTTGCCTTCCACAGCAACGACCTTAATCAACGCAACGAATGTACCCGGATTTGCAATCGTAGATTTATTTGGTAAAATCGGAGAGAATCCTGCGAATGAAACAGGAACTTCTTCTGGAAATGATGGAGCATGGTCCACACAATTTCCGTACAGTACAGGATTGGGTGTTTTAATAACAAAAGATCACTCGATGATACGTAAAGCATCTATCGTTAAAGGTGCTACAACAAATCCATCGTTTTTTGATCCACTTTTAGATTACGACTCCATTCCTCCTGTTATTGTGCGTTTGGACGCAAATGGAGATACTTTATTTGGTACAAGCGGCAATCCTATTTTAGATGGGAATTGGGCATCATTAGGTGTGCATGATTGTGCATGTAATCCTGCGGCAGTTTCTGAACAAGAAGAAATCTCTTTAAGTGTGTTCCCGAATCCGAGTTCTGGATTAGTAAATATTCGCAACAAAGGAAATATTCGTAAAGTGCAGGTGTTGAATTCATTGGGTCAACAAATTTACACGCAAACATTCGCTACGAGTAAAACCTTGATCTCTTTGGATTTAAGCGACTTTACAGGAGTGTATATGATTCGTTTGACGGATGCAAATGGTCAACAGATCATTCGCAAGATTATTTTGAGATAAGCGGGTAGGATTCACTATCAACTTAAGACAAATGAAATCCCTTTTATTTTTATTTCTCGTTTTTTGTGCTGAACTGAGTTTCGGTCAAACTAGTGGCAAAATCACTGGTGAAGTCAGTGAAAATGCGACGAACCAACTATTAAGTGGCGCTAAGATCACCCTTTATAATGCGAAAGGTGTGGTGATGAAAAGAGCCATGACCAATGCACAAGGCATCTACGAAATGACCGATGTCACTTATGGTGATTATTCCTTGATATTTAAAATGATGGGGTTTGATTCAATGGTTCAAGAAATTCAAGTTTCTAAACCTATTATGACCGTCAATTTTTTCATTGGAGCTAGTCAAGAATACCGTGAAATCAAAGTCATTGGAAATTTAGCAGGATCACAAAATGTTCCTGTGGCAGTAACAAAAATACCCTTACAAAAAATAACAGAGGAGTTAGGCTCTCGCGACTTACCGATGTTGTTGAACGGAACTCCTGGAGTTTACGCAACACAACAAGGTGGAGGAGATGGAGATGCACGTATCAACGTACGCGGATTTGACCAACGCAATGTTGGGGTAATGATTGATGGTGTTCCGGTAAACGACATGGAAAATGGATCGGTTTATTGGTCCAATTGGTTTGGACTTGATGCCATTACTGCACAAATGCAAGTTCAACGTGGACTCGGAGCGACTAAAATTGCCATGCCGTCCATTGGTGGGACCATTAACATCATTACTCAAGGTGTGTCAAACAAACCTGGTGGATCTTTTCGTCAAGAATATGGTACGGGAAACTTATTGCGCTCTACCCTATCTTATAATACCGGAATGACAAAGTCAGGATGGGGATTAACTTTTTCTGCGTCATACAAACAAGCGCAAGGTTGGGTAGCTGGAACGCAAAGTCAAGGTAAATTTGGATACATCAAAGTTTCGAAAAAAGTGGACAAACACTTAATGACTTTTTCTGCATTCGCTGCACCGCAAGAGCATGGACAACGAGCGTACAATCAAGCCATTCAATATTTTGATGCAAAAACAGCTCAAAACTTAGGAGCAATTGTAGATACAAATACAAATTTCTACGACAAAGGAATCCGTTTCAATCAACACTGGGGATATCAAACAGATTCAATGACAGGAAAGAGAGAAGTATTAAGTGAGCGCATGAATTATTACACCAAACCTCAATTTACCTTGAAGGACTTTTGGACAGTCAACGACAAACTTTCCATTTCCAATATTGCTTATGTCTCCATTGGTCGAGGTGGTGGTACCAGTATTTTCAATTCTACCGCTTTATTGCGCGATTCCACAGGAACCATTAATTGGGACTTGGTCATTCAAGAAAACAAAGTCAATTCCTTATTTGGAACGCCGAATACGGACCCTATTTATTCCTCGACTGAAATAAAATCTAGTCAGATTATCTACGAAAGTATGAACAACCACTTTTGGGCTGGGTATTTAGGTCAATTTAATTACCAATACAACAAGAAAATTGAATTGTCCGGTGGGATAGACTTTAGATACTATAAAGGTTCTCATTATCAAATAATTACAAACCTATTGGGTGGAGACTACTTTGTAAGTACCGCTGACAAAAATGATGCTGATCCAATGCAACGTGTTGGAGATAAAATCGCTAAGAATGCCTTCAACGCAGACCGCGACGGAATTGTACAATGGTCTGGTGCTTTCGGACAAATGGAATATACCGATAAAAAACTTTCTTTTTTCGTAAACCTTTCCGGTATCATGAATGGATATAAAGGAGTGGATCGCTTTCAGAAACGCGTACTTGATTTAGGAGATACCGTTTTAAGAATCGGCGCATTAGATACAATTACCTACAACGGTGTTACCTATGATGCCAATAATAAGGACTTAAAATATTATTCAACGGATTGGAAATTTCTTCCAGGTTTCACGTTTAAATCAGGTTTGAGCTACAAGGTTCAAAAAAATGCAACAGCATATGTCAATGTTGGATTTTTAAATCGAACACCACAGTTTTCGAATGTCATTGATAACAACTCAAATAGCTTTTTTGGTGAAATTGTCAATGAGAAAATTCTATCCGCGGAAGGTGGATACAATTATGCCAAAGAGAAATTTGGATTCAATTTGAATGCCTATGCAACTAATTGGAAAAACAAACCTTTTCCTTATGGCGTTGCTGTTCCTGACCCAAATGATCCAACTGAGTTTATTCGTGTGAACATCAATGGAATGGATGCCGTTCACATAGGTGGTGAATTCGATGCTGCGTTCAAATTCAACAAAAAATTATCCGGGGATGCAATGGTTTCTATCGGACAATGGTATTGGAATTCTTCTAAAACAGTGATCGTTCCTCAGTACGACTCACTGCAATTCAGCTTCGATGCGAAAGGAGTTCACGTTGGTGATGCTGCACAAACGGCGATGGCTGCTTCACTTCGATACGAACCTATTAAAAATGTCTACCTAAAGGTGCAAATACAGTACTTTGATCGATATTTCTCGAATTTCGACCCTTTCTCACTACAAGGAGTTGATGGCGGAAGAGATTCTTGGAAAATGCCTGCTTATTCTTTGATCAATGTTTTTGCTGGTTATAAAATTCCATTTAAGAATTTTGCTCTATTAACAACCGCAACCATAACGAATGCTTTAAATAAAATATATATATCCGATGCAACGAACAATGCAAACGACATATATAATACCTTCGATGCAAAATCTGCAACTGTCATGTTTGGCGGTGGGTTTCGCTTTAATTTTTCACTCGCAATTCAATTTTAACTATGAAAAAAGGAATACTTAGTGCCCTCGCATTTTTCGCTGTATTCAGCGGGAAAGCGCAAAACATTTCCCAAGTAAGAAACTTAGGAATTGGTCAAACCGTAACTGTTTCTGGTGTTGCTACAAATGGTAGTGAACTTGGAAATATTCGTTACATTCAAGATGGTACCGCTGGTATCGCTTGTTATGGATCTATTGTCTCCTCCGTTCAACGTGGTGACTCTATCACAGCAACCGGGGTTTTATTTGACTTCAGTGGTTTATTGGAATTGTCACCAACTTCTAATGTCATCAATCATGGTCCCGGAGTTTTGCCACTAGCGCAAACGATTCCTTTCTCTAGTGCAACAGAAACATTGGAAGCTCAATTGGTGCGTTTCGATAACGTTACATTTGTGCAAACAGGAAGCTTTGCCACCGGAAACAGTACGGTTCAAGTTTCAAATGGAACCGCTACATTTGATGTGCGTATCAATGGTTCTACAAACATAGACGGTACAGCGATTCCAACTGGACCTATTTCCATCGTTGGAGAACTTGGACAATTCAATGCGAATTACCAAATCATTCCGAGAAATTTATTAGACATTTTCCCTTACGTGGCTCCAGCAAGAGAAATTAACGTGAAATTGAATGGTAATACTGTTTTGAATAACGATACCTATATCGTAGGCACAACCGCTGCAACAAGCGTGACCATCGAAAATACAGGAGTTTCAAGTTTGACACTTTCCGGCGTAACTTTTACAGGGACAAACGCTTCTGAATTTGGAATTAACCTAACAACTGGAACAGTCGCTGGATTAGGAAGTAACAATTACTCTTTGACATTTACTCCGACCGGAACTGGAACGCGCACAGCGACAATTTCCATTGCGAACAATGACAGTGATGAAAATCCATACGTGATTCATTTATATGCAATTGGAACAAACAACTTGGCTACCGAGCCAACTACGAATCCAACGAACTTAACTTTCCCACTTGTGAAAGCGTATACCGTTGGAGGACAATACACCGCTGGTACAAATGCGGAAAATTACATCGTACTTTGGAAAAATGGTGCTGCAGTAACTGGAATGCCAACAGATGGTACAAGTTACAAAAGAGGAGATGTCATTGGTGATGCACGCGTGGCTTATATTGGAAGTGGTACAGGATTCACGCCACGCGGAATAATTGCAAACCAAAACTACCATTTCACTGTCTACGCATTTAATGGTCCTGCTGGATTCGAGAATTACAAAACAACTACACCTGCAATCGGAAACGTAACGAGTCAAGGTGAACAAATTGGAAACTACTATGCTGGAATTAGTTCAGGTTCAACTACTTTCTTGAGTGACTTAAGCGCCTTGATTAATCCACACACCGTTGTTTCGTATTTCAATTACAAAACAACGCTTATGAATCAATTTGAAATTCGTGACACAACGAACGGACAATCATTCGTGACGTGTGTATACTCAGGAGAACGCAAAGTATTTAATGAGCCTTTCGATTGGACAGCACAAGGATATTCACGCGAACACTCTTATTGTCACTCATGGATGCCGACATTCCCAGCTGATAATCCAGAGCAACCGGAATACAGTGACCAACACAACTTGTGGCCAACGAATTTGCAACAAGCAAATACACCGAGAAGTAACCTTCCATTAATGGACATCGATGGGAATGTGGTATTTACCTACTTGGAAGGAAGTGTAGGATATAGCGGAAATCAGTTGGTTTACGAACCACGCGCTGCGCAAAAAGGAAATGCTGCACGTTCTATTTTCTACATGGCTACTGCTTATAATAGTCAAGGTGGAAATAACTGGCAAATCCCAGCAAATCAAAGTCAAGAATCATTGAAAACATGGCACTACAATGATTTACCAGACAATTATGAAATTGCACGAAATGAATTTATTTTCAGCAAACAAGCAAATAGAAATCCTTATGTTGACTCGATTAACTTCGTTTGTCATGTGAATTTCGCCAACATGAGTTATGTTACTTGTGACGCTGGAATCGAAGAGAAATTAGCCGCGAACTTCTCTGTATTCCCAGTGCCGACATCAGATAAACTATTTGCTCAAGTAAATGGTTTGGAAATCGTTGAATACACCATTACAGACATGCAAGGAAGAGTGATTAAATCTTCTTCCAATGTTCAGGTTCCTGTATTGGAAATTGAAACAACTGAATTCAAAGCTGGAATGTACATCCTACAAGTTGGAACTACCTTCGGTCAAGTTCAACGTGAATTCATAATTGAATAATGTTCAAACATTTGATATACTTTGTGATTGGAGCAAGCCTTGTGGCTTGCTCTTCTCATTTAAACATATCCGGAGCTAAAGTTTCAATAAACGTTGACTCAAACGAGAAACAAGAAATAAGCTCCTTTATTTCACCATTTAAAGATTCCATGGATCGAGCGATGAACCTCATTCTAGCCGAATCTAGTATTTCCATGGAAGTTGGCAGACCATCGAGTATTTTAGGAAATTGGGCAAGCGACGCCTTGTTTGTCAATCAAACGAGAACAGTAAAACTTTCTGAACCCATTTTTTGTTTGTTAAATACTGGCGGACTACGTTCCTCCATTGGAAAAGGACCCGTGACCTTGGGAGATATTTTCCGCATCATGCCTTTCGAAAATAGTGTAGTTTGGTTGCGTATGCCTCTTGCCTCTTTGGATAAAATACAATCTTACCTGCAACAAAGTGGTGGAGAACCTATTTCGAATGCGTTGATGATTAATGGTAAATTGACGGTAAACGGAGTGTCAGAAAACACAAAATATATTTGGGTAATTACCACTGATTATCTTGCCAATGGCGGAGACCGCATGGACTTTTTTCAAGATGCCGTTGAACGAAGTGACAAAAAAACCTTGCTACGCGATGTATTCATTGAGGAAGCGAAAACACAGAAAAATTTGATTGTTTCATCCGAAAACCGAATCCAGTAAATGAAACGAAGATCCTTTCTGAAAACAAGTATTTTGGGCTCTAGCTCATTGCTATTATTGAATTCCTTTCAATGGACAAAGCAACTTCAGGTGTTAAAAGAAAAGAAATTGGTCATTTTACACACGAATGATACCCATTCACAAATTGACCCATTTCCAGCCAATCATCCAAAGTTCCCAAACAAAGGTGGTGTTGCGCGTCGAGCCAAACTCATCGACGACATTCGAACGCAAGAAGAACATGTTCTGCTATTGGACTCTGGAGACATTTTTCAAGGAACACCCTACTTCAACCTTTTCCACGGTGAATTGGAAATGAAACTCATGAGCGCGATGAAGTATGATGCCGCCACCATGGGTAATCATGACTTCGACATAGGTTTAGATGGTTTTTTGAAAGCGAAACAATTCGCCAATTTTCCATTTTTATGTGCAAATTATGATTTTTCGAATACCGTATTAAAGGAGCAAACACAAGCCTACAAAATCTTTCATAAAGCAGGATTGAAAATTGGGGTTTTCGGTATAGGGATTCAACTCGAGGGACTTGTTTCTGCCGACAATTACGGCGCTACTGTTTATTTAGATCCAATTGAAACAGCCAATCGCACCGCTAA
The DNA here is from genome assembly GCA_903860985.1 of uncultured Flavobacteriales bacterium. Taxonomy (GTDB): domain Bacteria; phylum Bacteroidota; class Bacteroidia; order Flavobacteriales_D; family Crocinitomicaceae; genus UBA952. The sequence goes on along the minus strand of CAIOSO010000091.1, from coordinate 62,933 downwards.
GGAATTATACGAACAAGGATGTGATTTCATCATCTGTCTGTCGCATTTAGGCTACAGTTATCCAGATGCGAAAAAACCTTCCGATGTACGTCTCGCAGTGGAAAATAGCAACATAGACCTCATCCTCGGGGGACATACACATACCTTCATGGAGGCGCCTTCCGTGCACCGAAACAAACAAGACAAAGACACGCTGGTTCATCAGGTTGGTTTTGCGGGTTTGTTTTTGGGTAAAATTGAAGTCAGTGCCCGCAAAGTTGCTTGTTGGAAACATGCCATTGAATAATTCCCTAACTTCGTTGTATGAAAAGTTGGTGGATATTCCTATTAATCACGTTGTTTTCCTGCACCAAGGAAGTGAAAATCGATATTCCAGGTTATCAAAATCAGCTCGTTGTTGATGGAATCATCGAAACAGGGGGACATCCCATTGTTCTACTTTCACAAAGTGCAAATATTTATGAGCAAAGTGATTTGGCGACATATATTTCCCGATTTGTTTACGACGCAAATCTTTCAGTCATTCACGGAAATGACACCTTTCCATTGACACTTTATACCATTCCAGAACTGCCGATTGACAGTCAGAAAAAAGTGGCAGAAATGCTTCGCCTAGATTGGAACGAAGCCTTACTTCTCCCGATAAAAGTGTATAGTTCAACCGTTCTCATTGCGGAGGCTAGTCAATCCTATACCTTACACATTAGTTACCAAGGTAAAACCTACCAAGGAACAACCTACTTACCGACTCCGACGCCATTAGATACTATATACTGGAAATCCGAACCAGGAACAAATCAATATGGTTATTCATGGGCAAAATTGAGTGATCCCGTTCAGCAATTTGATGCCTATAAGTGGGAGGTTAAACGCGTGAATACGTTTAACGGCGCTCCAATCGACGATATTTACAAACGAGGATTTGGTGGATTTTTCTCTGATCAATTCTTTGATGGTCAAACCATCGAATTTTACTACGAAAATCCATTAAAGCGCAAGGACACCACGCACCTCAAAGCATATAAACGCTATTACCGATTAGGTGACTCTGTCGTCGTTAAATTTTCAAAAATGGATCAACAAGTGTATTCTTTCTACGACAAAAAATATGCGCAACTCAATTCCGCTTCTAGTCCATTTTCGACCCCTGTGAATGTTCCAACAAACATACCCGGACTTCTTGGTGTCTGGGCTGGATTCTCTCCGTGTTATGATACGCTGTATTGCGTGGAATAATTACATCCACTTGGATAAGAACTTGTTATAGTCCGCTCTTAAACCTGCAAAGTTCTTTTCAAAATAAGCAATGAAATCGGATTCAGCCGCGTGGCTTTCCACTTTTCGGTGGTCAACGGCTACTGGATTCGAATTCACTTCCTTCACTAATCCACTTTCATTCACCTTTATCGAATGAGCTAATTCGTCGATGTTGTTTCGTTGAACAATGAATTGATTTTGGTAATGTTCTACATCCTTCAAGAATTCAGGTGCATTATTTTTTCCTGTTACTTCTTCCAAACGCTCTTTTAGAATTAGGATTTCTTCCTTATAAAAATCCATTCTTTTCAACCAATCTTGATTTTCCAAATGCTGATCGAAGATGTTTTCTTTTGTTGTCATGTCTTTTCTTTTTTACAAAGTTCCGTATGTTTCCAACATAAAAACATGACGCTTATCAACGATTCAACTGATTTCTACACATGAAAATATCGAGAAAACGGCGTAATTTGATGTATCTTTGCACAAAAATCAAGCTATGTCAGAAAAAGCCGTTCGCGTTCGTTTTGCACCTTCTCCCACAGGCCCGCTTCATATGGGTGGAGTTCGAACTGCCTTATATAATTATCTTTTCGCTAAAAAACACAATGGAACTTTTTTGATTCGCATTGAAGATACCGATCAAACACGTTTCGTTCCTGGCGCTCAAGAGTACATCATGGATGCATTGAATTGGTGTGGAATTATGCCAACGGAAGGACCTGGACTAGGTGGGGATTTTGGTCCATACGTTCAATCCGAGCGCAAAGAAATGTACCGTCCATATGCCGAGACATTAGTCTCCGAAGACAAAGCCTACTACGCCTTTGATACCGCAGAAGAATTAGACAATATGCGCGAACAAGCGAAGACAATGGGAATGCCGAATTGGCAATACAACAGTGTTTCGCGTACTTCTTTGAAAAACTCCTTAACCTTACCACAAACGGAGGTGGAGAAGCTATTAGCGGAAGGACATCCGTACGTCATCCGTATGAAGATGCCACGCAATAGAGACATCCGTTTTCACGATTTAATTCGTGGATGGGTTGTCGTTAATACGAATAATTTAGACGATAAAGTACTTTTTAAAAGCGACGGAATGCCAACGTATCACTTGGCAAACATCGTGGATGATCATACCATGGAAATTAGCCATGTAATCCGTGGAGAAGAATGGTTGCCTTCTGCCCCACTTCATGTGATGTTGTACGAAGCATTCGGCTGGGACTGTCCAGCGTTTGCACACTTACCTTTATTATTGCGTCCAGATGGAAATGGAAAACTTTCCAAACGAGATGGAGACCGTCTTGGATTCCCGGTGTTTCCGACGAACTGGACAACCGCTGAAGGTGAATTGTATTCGGGATACCGAGAAAAAGGATATTTACCAGAAGCATTCATCAACATGTTAGCTTTACTCGGTTGGAATCCAGGTACGACCCAGGAAATTTTCACCTTGGAAGAATTATGTGAAGTATTTTCCCTTGATCGCGTTTCAAAAGCAGGAGCGAAATTCGATGCGGAAAAAACAAAATGGTTCCAACAACACTATTTGAGGTCTTTAAGTAACGAAATCATCGCTGCTCAACTACTTTCCATCGATGGAGTCGATATGCCACTGGATCGATTGGCACAAATTTGTGGGTTGATGAAAGAACGTGCGACATTTGCTCAAGATATCTTGACAGAAGGAGCTTATTTATTCAATCGTCCAACAGAATTTGATAAAGAAACGATTTTGAAAAAATGGAAGGATGAAACAACAAGTTACATCGAAGAATGGAGTGCCATCGTTGCTAATATTTCAACATTCACTGCGGAAGAAATTGAAAAAGCATTTAAATCCTTCCTAGAAGCAAAACAAGTTGGAATTGGAGCTGTATTATTGCCCTACCGACTTTGTTTAACAGGTGTAGGAGCCGGGCCAGGTATGTTTGATATTTCGGCATTCTTGGGTAAGGACGAAGTCTTGGCGAGACTAGCCTCTGGATTTACTGCCATACAAAAATTACGTGATGAAGCAAGTCATTGAGGTTAATGGAATTCAATTGTATGCGCACCATGGCTGTCTTCCTGAAGAAGCACTCATTGGTGGACATTACCTGGTTGACATTGCTTTATTGACCGATTTTCAGTCCGCTGCGGAAACAGACGAACTGGATCAAACCGTAGACTACGTTGCCATCAATCAAATTGTGAAAGAGGAAATGGCCATTCGTTCCAAATTAATTGAACACGTTGGAGAACGAATTAATCTGCGTATCCGCAAAGAATTGAACGGAATTCACCAATTACGTGTGAAGATCACCAAGTTAACTCCACCTATCAACGGCGATGTTAAAAATGTGGCGATCATCATTAGTGACTTGGAAGTGTATTGAAAAATAAAACAAGTTTTTCGATCGCTCTAGCGCGGTGACTGAATTGATTTTTTTCACTCAAGGACATTTCTGCAAAACTTCGGGATTCTCCTTCTGGAATGAAAATTGGATCATAACCGAATCCTCCTGACCCCGTTTTAACGTTAGCAATTTGTCCACGCACAATTCCTTCAAATTGAAGCTGCTTTCCCTCCCAAAACAAGGTGATCACCGTTTTGAATTGCGCCGAACGATCTGATGAACTTTCTAATTCGTTCAGTACTTTATCCATGTTTTCATTCGAATCGCGCTGCTCTCCGGCATATCGTGCCGAATGCACACCAGGACGACCATTTAACGCGAAAATCTCCAAGCCGGTATCATCAGCAAAGCAATTTTGTTCAAATTTCTCATGGACAAATCGTGCTTTAAATTGAGAATTTCCCTCAATCGTCGCCTCATTTTCAGGGATTTCGTCTAAATAGTGTAAATCTGACAAGGTGTTGATTTCTATCCACGCAGGAAGAATACTTTGTATTTCTGTTGCTTTGTGCGCGTTGTGACTGGCAAAAATGAGTTTCATCTGTTAAAAATAAGAAATGTATCCAAGGTGTATTTTTCCCGCATTCAATTGCAAGGGATTATTAAATTCAGCCCCAAGTGCATACGCCAATCGGAAGATTCCCAAGTTTGTTCCGGTAGAAATACCAAATCCAAAACCATAAGGACGATCGTTTATATATTGAAGGCTTGTGTTTTCATAAAAAGCTTGATTGTAAAATGCGAAAACCGCAGAATTTTGATCTAATAAAAATCGGTATTCAAGGGTAAGTATGGCTTTTGTGGTGGCGAAGATGCTCTCCTCGTTAAATCCCCTAAAGGAATTGGTTCCACCAAAGCGATACAGTTCATTTTGATAAATCGTTTGAGCGTGATAGGAATCGAATTGCACGTGACCTCGCAAAGTCATACGTCGCGCAATGGGATAAAAATATTCCAATGTTGCCTGTGTTCTCCAAATCGATCCAGCGCTTTGTCCCAATTTACGTTCACCTAATTGACCCTCTAAAAAAACGGAAAAACCTTCTCTTGGATTTGGAAAATAATCTAATTTTCTTCGGTAAAGAACAAGACCGTAACTATTGGTTTTGAAACTAGCAAGCTTAGAGAAAATGGGATTTGCATTTGTTGCGGAGATGACGGAGGAATTGACAAAATAGTAGTTCGCTCGTAATTGCCACCCATTTTGAAATTGATACTGAATACCCAATGTTGATTTTACTTCTAGAAAACTAGAATCGCGTTTATACAATTGGAAATCACCTATCAATCCAAAAGGAGACTTGAATAAATAAGGAACCATTAAACTACTTTGGATGGATTGTGTTTTGGCTTGCATGCTTTTCCAAGCAAACTGAAAAGATTCATTGTGTTTCACCGAATTGATTAATTTCAATTGGAGATCACCTGTAAATGTCAAATCATTGGTTACTGCATTGGGCTGAAATCCCATAATTCCTTGTGCTGAACTCGCCTTAAGGCGCTCCAAATACACAAACAACTCAGCGCCTTTATCCGTAAACAACACTTCACATTTTTTCTTTAAGGCAAATATGCCCGTCTGCGACACACGCTTGTCAATGGTGTTAAATACGGATTCATTGTATTCATCTTGTAATTGAATACCGATGATACTTTGTAGGGTATTTAATGAGATGGACAAGTCATTCTTTAAATGAATTTCACTCCAAACATAATGTGGCCCAAGATCCAAAATGAGTTGCGCAATAATATCTTGTTTGTTTACCTCCACTTTTTCCAAATAAACGCGGCAAAAGGGATATCCTTGATTTAAAAATGCTTCCAGTATTTGATTCATGAACCGAACATATGAAGTTGGATTCAAGCGTTGGGTTTCTTTCTGTAGAATCCGTTCCGTTGGAAAAATGCCCGAAAGGATTTTCTTGGTAGGATCATCCACTTTTAACATCAAGCCTGTAAACTGAGTGTCTAAGTAAACTAACACGGAATCACATTCCGGTGAACTTGATTTCCTTTGAAAATCACAAAGAAAAAATCCCTTCTCCATGCATTGACTTCGAATCAATTGAACCGTTTTATCTACTTGACTTGAAGCTTGTTCTTCGAACAATTTCGACACAGAAGTAGGAAAGGAAGTTAGTGATTTTTGAAAAAACACGATTTTTTTTTGTCCTAGAAATAAAAAGGGCAAAAAGACTAGGAAACACAAAGAAATTAATTGTTTTTTCACAGGGATAAAAATCGAAACTTTTGAGGATATAACTCCTCTTTTTTGAAAAAATTGTAACTTTATAAAATGTGACCCGTTAGACCATTCACAAACAACAAAACAAACAACAATGAAAACGAAATTAACTTTATTAATCTGTGTAGCACTAGTATCCGTTGTTTTAGCTTCTTGTGGAGCTGGACGTACAGCTAGCTGCGATGCGTACGGGAGTATTCAACAAACAGAAAATTCAGATTTAGCGTCTAAATAAGCTGCTAAACTTAAAAGTTCAAGCGCTGAATATGCAGAGCCATCTGGTTTTGTATCTTCAGCGCTTCTTTTTTTGCTGCAAGCGCAAAATCCAATCCGGACGATGCATAAATGATTCCTCGCGAAGAATTCACCAATAAACCGCATTCGGCATTCGCTCCATATTTCACCACATCTTCCAAGCTTCCACCTTGTGCACCTACACCAGGAACTAAAAAGAAATAATCTGGTGCTATTCTTCGTACCTCAGCAATATCCTCTGCTCTCGTTGCGCCCACTACAAACATCATTTTTTCCGAACTAGCCCATTGCATGGATGTTCGCAGTACGTTTTCAAATAACAATCCGTCTTCACATGACTGCAATTGAAAATCCTTTGCTCCTTCGTTGGATGTCAAAGCGAGTAAAACTACCCATTTCCCATCAAATTTTGTAAATGGCAATACGCTATCTGAACCCATGTATGGCGCAACAGTTACTGCATCCGCCTTCAATGTTTCAAAGAATGTTTTGGCATAATAGGTAGACGTGTTTCCAATATCTCCACGTTTTGCATCCGCAATGATCATGCATTCTTTAGGAATGTAGTTGATCGTTTTCTCCAAAGAATCCCAGCCTTTAGACCCATGACATTCGAAGAACGCTGTATTTGGTTTGAACGCGACCGCATGTGGATGTGTTGCGTCAATGATTGCCTTATTGAACTCAAAAATTGGATCGTCCATTTCCAAAAGATGTGCTGGAATTTTACTCATGTCAGGATCTAGTCCGACACACAGAAAAGATTCCTTTAACCGAATTTGATGAATTAATTCTTGCTTTGTCATAGTGCTTGTCCTTTCAGTTTTTCCGCATTTTCCGCCATTTTCAAAGCGTCAATCATTTCTTGCACATCGCCGTTCATAAACGAACTGAGGTTGTACATCGTTTTATTGATGCGGTGATCCGTAATTCTTCCTTGTGGATAATTGTAGGTTCTGATTTTAGCTGAGCGATCTCCCGTTGATACCAAGGTTTTTCGCTGAGCAGCACGCTCATTGTGTACGCGATCTAATTCTGCTTGATACAAACGAGAACGTAACACGGATATGGCTTTTTCAAGGTTTTTATGTTGTGAGCGTCCATCTTGACATTCTACAACCGTCAAAGTTGGAAGGTGAGTTAAACGAATCGCGGATTCCGTTTTGTTGATGTGCTGTCCACCTGCTCCAGAGGCACGGAATGTATCCTTGCGTACATCGTTCATGTCTAGGTTGAAATCGACTTCTTCCGCTTCTGGCAAAACTGCAACAGTTATAGCCGATGTATGCACGCGTCCTTGCGATTCAGTTTCGGGAACGCGCTGAACACGGTGAACCCCGGATTCAAACTTGAGCATCCCATAGATTCCAGCTCCAGCTACATCAATAGAAATCTCTTTGTATCCCTTTACGGTTCCTTCAGAAGAGTTGATGACTTCATATTGCCAACCCATTTCCTTAAAATACATGGTGTACATCCGGAAAATATCCTCCACAAAAATACAGGCCTCATCTCCACCAGTTCCGGCGCGAAGTTCTATAATGGCGTTTTTATCATCCTCTGGATCTTTGGGAATCAGCAACATTTTGATTTCCTCTTCCATCACTGGACGTTTGTTTTCTAACTCATCGATTTCCATCTTGGCCATTTCGCGCATTTCAGGATCCGTTTCCGCGTCCAATAAAGATTTGGAACTAGTTAGGTTTTCAAGTACATTTTTGTAATCCTTGTACATCAGGTCCAAGGACTCTAGATCTCTGTATTCTTTATTGAGTTTCACATAACGTTCCATATCCGAAATGATATCCGGATCGGTAATCATGGTTCCAACTTCCACAAATCGGTAATGAATCGCTTCTAACTTCGATAATAAATCTGACATGAAGCAAAGATAAGAAGAACATCTGCGAAAGCAAAGTATTGAGGACTTTCGTTCGTTTTAAACAAAAAAAGCCAACGAAATTCGTTGGCTTTAAAAAGTGTTTGATTCAAGTTTAGTCAATCGAGCCAGTGACACGTTTCATGAAGGCATTTAGCGCCTCTCTTTTCGCTGTTCCTGACTGTATGTCTTTGTGCACTTCTAATGCGCCAGAATAATTCGACAATAATTCGCCGATCACATCCAATTCTTCGTCCTTTATTCCTGGAGCCTCGATTAAGTTTTCGAGTGTCTCCATGGTTTCAATAACGTAGTCTTCATCATTGTTCTCAATGAATTCGACGATGTGTTTAATGACTGGTAACCGCATGTAATACTTCTTGAATGGTTTCTATTTTATTTCCTTGCGCTTCTTTAACCAAAGATCCATTAACGAATCCCGCAAAGGTCGGTAAGTTGCTTACATTCGCAAATTGACGAGCATTCGGAAGTTTTTCTGCATCGACGTAGTAAAACTCAATGTCTTCATTTTCCTCCGCCATGCGTTTGAATTTTGGTTTGGTAATTTTGCAATTTCCACACCAAGTTGCGCCATATTGTACCATTACTTTTGGGTTTTTCGCCAAAAGTTGATCCAAATGATCTTCAGTTAATTCCGTAAACATTCGTAGTTAGTGTTTGCTTAAGTAATCTGCAACTCCGTTACGCGTAGCATTCATCGCATCTTTTCCTTCTTCCCAGTTTGCTGGACAAACTTCGCCATGTTGTTGCACGTGTGTAAACGCATCGATTAATCGAATGAACTCTTGAACGTTACGTCCAACAGGGAAGTGATTAATGGACTCATGGAATACCATTCCAGTTTCGTCTAGCAAATATGTTGCACGGTAAGGAACGTTATCACCTACTGAATCTTCATCGAACATGTCGTAATCCAAGATTCCTAATTCCATCGCTAAGTTGCGCGTAGAATCGGCAATAATTGGGAATTTCACTCCTTCGATTCCACCGTTATCTTTTGCCGTACTCAACCAAGCAAAATGAACTTCAGCAGTATCACATGAAGCACCGATTACAATCGTATTTCTTTTTGCAAATTCAGCAGCTGCTTCTTGAAATGCATGAATTTCCGTAGGGCAAACAAACGTGAAATCTTTTGGGTACCAAAATAAAAGAACTTTCTTCTTGTTGTCGATCGCTTGTTGAAGGACATTGATTTGAAATGCATCACCCATTTCATCGATTGCTTTGACAGTTACGTCTGGAAATTTCTTTCCTACAAATGTTGACATATAAATTTATTTAATTTGTTACTAATGATACTACAAAGTTAAAGCTAAAAGGTTTGATCGCGGTTACATCTACTTGCAAAAAAATGATTGCTTTCACATTTTCTTTTGCTTTTATTTTGTTGTACAAAGTTACGTCAGTCAATATCATTTAATTGTTCAATACTTTTTATATTTACATAGATTTAATTTATATGATATCCATTCAACAAATGCATTACATCGTTATTCTGAGTGAGGAACAGCAATTTCAACGAGCAAGTGATCGCTGTTTTGTCACTCAACCGACGCTTTCCATGCAAATTAAAAAAGCAGAGGAGCAATTGGGCTATTTGGTTTTCGATCGTGAGTCGAATCCCCTCAGTCTAACACCATCTGGAGAAAAATTACTGCCCATTCTTCGGGAATTATTGAGTGAAAACGAAAAAATCAAGCGTTTATCCGATCAAATCAAGGGAAACGTCAAAGAAGAAATTCGTGTTGGGATTATTCCAACGGTTGCGAGTTATTTGATCCCACAGCTTTTTGGTGAATGGAGAAATACACTGAACAGTTTAAAACTGACGATTCACGAATTGAAAACAGTGGATGTCTTAGGTGCTATGGAGCGCAAGGAACTCGATATCGGCATCATCGCGGGTCCACATGTAGATGCGAGACTCCGAACAATTCCTTTATTTCAAGAAGAAATTTGCATTTATGCGCCGAGCGTCGTGGAAAATTCAATCAGCATGTCAGCACTTCAGGAAATGCATCCTTGGTTGTTAAATCAAGGGAATTGCCTTCGCACACAAATGGTGCATTTCTGTCAATTAAAAAAACCAGTGGACGAAAACGAATGGAACTACGAAGGTGGAAACCTTCCATTAATTATTGAAATGGTGGATCGTCATGGCGGTTACACATTGATTCCTAGTAATTTTCCCTTATCGAAAGAACAACAATCAGGTTTAAAGTCCATTCGTGGACTTGCCGTTTCTCCAGCGCGAGAAATCATCGCTTTATGTTCCAACCGCACCGCAAAAATGCAAGGAATTGAAGAACTGGTAAGAAGTATTCAATTTGCTTATGGACAATCGACGAAAGTCAAACAACTGCAAGTCCTCGATTGGAAATAAAAAAAGGGTTGACTGCTCAACCCTTTCATTTATTTCAGTATGCTATGACATTCAATTATTGCGCAGAAGCCAATTTAATGAAGTCGTCGTATTTCACTTCTTTTTTCACCAAGTTCACGGCTGTTTTAAAGAAATCTGTCAGTTTTTGTTCTGCCAAACGATCGTAAATTCCGTTTGCTTGTTCTTTGTTTTGCAACAAACGAGCCGCAGTTTCAGTCAATTCTTGATCATCCGGCGCTGGCAAACCATACTGCGCATAATTTCCAACCAATAAACCTTTGGTGTAGTCCATAACCTCTTGATTCGTCAATTGGATGTTGTTGTCCTTAAAGATTCTTGTTTGAATCAATTGCCATTTCAAGGTCTTCAAGTATGCATCAAATTCCGCAGCAATTTCATCTTCTGTTACTGGCTTTTCGGAGGATACTAAAATCCATCTTTTCAAGAAGGTTTCAGGGAAAATCATTTTTGTTTCGTTCACCAAATGATTGTAAACATTTCTCGTGAAAATACGGTCAGTATCTTCTGCAAACATGCGTGTTAAGTCCAAGGAAATGCGTGCATGAAGTTCTTCTTCCGTTTTCACTTCCTCTGCGAATAGCTTTGAATATAACTCTTCGTTTAAGTCAGCCATTTCCATGCGTTTCACATCTGCAATCGTAAACTGAAAGTTGGAGCTAAGTCCAGTGATTTGTTCTTCCGTAATTCCTAAAAGTGCAGCGCAATCTTTATCGTCTTTGGAAACGCTTTTCGGATCTAAGTCAACGATTTCGTTTACTTTTTTTCCTTTTAATGCTTTGATTCCTGCATTATTTTCAAGGAACTCCATGGAAATAGTGGAAGAGTGACTGATGCCATCTGTTTTCACAGACCCATCCGCATCTTTTTCCTCGAATTTACCCATGACCATGTCCTTTTCACCAACTGTATCAGAGGAAACCAATTTACCATAGCGTCGACGTAAGTCATCTACTTGTTTATTGATTAATTCTTTGTCGATTTTAACGGTGGCATAATCAAACTTCGATTTTTCGTTGATGGGTAATTGAAATGAAGGACTATAACCGATTTCGAAAGAAAATTCGAAGTTTTCAGGTTTTTCAAAACTCCCGGTCATTCCTTCATCCGCTTTTGGGATAGGGTTTCCAAGAATGTCTAATTTCTCATCTAAGATATATCTGTATAAAGCATCGTTTGTCAATTTATTTAACTCTTCTGCTAAAACAGATCTTCCAACTTGCTTTTGAATGAGAGCCATTGGTATGTTTCCAGGACGAAAACCAGGGATTTTTGCTGTTTTTCTATATTTCTCCAATGAAGCTTTCACTTTTCCTTCATAATCTGCTGGAATAATGTTCACTTTCAGTACAGCATTCTGTGCGTCTACTTCTTGACGGGTAATGTTCATTTTTTTGTGTTTTTTTCAATTTACGTTAAAAAAAAAGGCCTCGTTAATTAACGAGACCTTTCGTGCGGATGGAGGGACTCGAACCCGCATACCTCTCGGCACCAGATCCTAAGTCTGGCGTGTCTACCAATTTCACCACATCCGCAATCTATCAAAACATCGGAATCGTGTTTCCGTGCCCTACAACATTTCATTTGTATTGGGTTGCAAAGATAAAGCTAATTTTTTAAAAAGAAAGTTTCAGGTAAAAATTATGTTCTTTTTTCCTGCATAGCGGATCTAATTTCCTTCATGAATTCGGACGCATAAACGAAATTGAGTATCTCCGGATTATCTGTTGTGATAATGGAATCTTTATCCCCGCTCCACCATTTCTTTCCTTGATAGATAAATAAGATGTTTTGTCCGATTTCTATTACACTATTCATGTCATGCGTAATCACCACCGTGGTCATATTGAATTCAGCAGTAATGTCTTTGATGAGTCCATCGATAACAATGGATGTTTTTGGATCCAATCCAGAATTTGGTTCGTCGCAGAATAAGTACTTTGGATTCATGGAGATTGCTCGGGCAATTCCAATTCGTTTTTGCATGCCACCACTACATTCCGCCGGGAGTAATTTGTTTCGACCCGACAAATTAACGCGATCTAAGCAAAAGTCAACACGCTTTTGCATTTCTCCTTTCGTCAGCTTGGTAAACATAGTCAATGGAAACATGACATTTTCTTCAACGCTAAGGGAGTCAAATAACGCCACGCCTTGAAACAACATGCCGATTTCTTCCCGAATTTGACTGCGTTCAAATCGTTCCATATCCGTGAAATTCCGTCCATCAAAAATGATTTGTCCATCATCCACTTCATATAAACCAACGATGCATTTAGCTAAGACAGATTTTCCTTGACCGGATTGACCAATAATCAAATTGACTTTCCCTGATTCAAATTGATGGTTGATGTCGAACAAAACTTGTTGTCCATTAAATGTTTTATTGACACTTCTTACCTCAATCATGACAGCAACAATAATTGTGTTAGAATTAAGTTGGCTACTAATATGGCAATACTGCTGCTGACAACAGCCTGGGTGGAAGCTTGACCCACATTGATTGAGCCTCCTTTCACATAGTAACCATAGAAAGAAGAAACAGAAACAATTAAGAATCCAAACACCACTGTTTTTGTTAATGCATAGGTAATGTGAAACGGATTAAAAAATGCACGTAAACCTAAAACATACGTTTCCGTTGTGGTTAAATTAGTAATCATCAAGGCCATCCATCCTCCGAACATACTTAAGGTCATGGAGAAAATGATGAGCACCGGAAAAAACAAAATTGCGGCAATGATCTTCGGTAGCACCAAATGATTCAAGGAATTCACTCCCATAATTTCTAAGGCATCTATTTGTTCGGTGACACGCATGGTGCCAATTTCAGAAGCGACATTCGATCCTACCTTCCCGGCAAGAATCAAGGATATGATCGTCGGTGAAAATTCTAGAATCGTACTTGATTGTGTGATGTATCCAACGGTATATTTGGGCAAAAGTGGATTGGACATGCTTGAAGCAGTTTGCAAGGCGATTACTCCTCCAATAAAGGTGGACATTAGTCCAACAATTGGCAAGGAACTGATACCGATGTTATCTAGTTCATTCACTAAGCGCGAAAAGAATATTTTCCATTTCTTTGGCTTCGTAAAAACGATGGTCAACATCAACGTGTACTTTCCTATATTTTGCAAATATTTCACGAAGCTAAGTTAAGGATATTTTCTATGCGGATGTGAGGTGATTTTGCGTTCATTTTGTTTTTAACTTTGTTCGTGTCTAATTCTAAACGAGATCAATTTATTGAAACGCTCCATCGTTTCGCTCCAGAGGCGTTTACGGAATACTTGACTGATTTAATCCTTTCAGCAAAGGTAAAGTTTAAAATTGTCCCGGGACGAAGCACCAAGCTTGGGGACTTCCGAGTGAAATCCGGCGAAGAAAAACCAACAATTACGGTCAATGGTGATTTGAATAAATTCGCGTTTTTAGTAACCGCTATTCACGAACTTGCTCATTTGGAGGCTTTTCGTGACTATGGAATGCGTATTCAGGCGCACGGCAACGAGTGGAAACAAGCATATCGACGTTTAATGGAGCCGATTTTGGTAAGCAAAAAACTACCAATAGATGTGGAAAAGGCACTTTGGAAAAACTTCACCAATACAAAAGCGTCCTCTTGCACAGACATTCAATTGAGTCGGACATTGAAACTTTACGACAAGTCACCTGGAACAACCTTGGAAGAAATTCCACACAAAAGCATGTTTCATTTAAATGGAAAATCATTCGAGAAAGGCTTACTACGCAGAAGTCGTTATCTTTGTACCGAATTAAAAACGGGAAAACCTTATTTAGTGCATGCACTGGCAACCGTTGAACTAATTGAAAAATATGAGCACAAATAATTACGGATTAATTATGGCAGGAGGAGTTGGTAGCCGTTTTTGGCCAATGTCCACCCCTCAAAAACCAAAACAATTCCTCGATGTACTTGGTATTGGAAAGTCTTTGCTTCGCTTAACGTTTGAGCGCATGCAGAAATCTGTACCAACCGAACACATTTACATACTGACAAACACCTCCTACCGTGAACTGGTAAAGGAACAACTTCCTGAATTAAGCTTTGAGCAAATTTTGTGCGAACCAATGCGCAAGAATACGGCTCCTTGTATTGCCTATGCGGCAGCAAAGATTCACGCTAGTAATCCGGAAGCGACATTAATCATCTCGCCATCCGATCATTTAATCGTCAACGAAACAAGGTTTCAAGAAATTATTTCAACGGCCATTTCAGTTGCTAATGAAAAAAAACACCTGGTTACATTGGGAATCGAACCAAGTCGTCCCGATACTGGTTATGGCTACATCGAATTTGACTTAAGCAGCGGTGTTCAAAAAGGACAAGCGACCGAAGTGATTCAATTTCGCGAGAAACCAAATACTGAAACGGCACAGCAATTTTTGGATGCTAAGAATTTTTATTGGAATGCGGGGATTTTTATTTGGCGTGCAGACGTTATCCTCGATGCCTTACATCGATTCCAGCCAATGTTACATCAGATTTTCATGTCGGACACTTCTGCTTATGGCACAACAAAAGAAACGGACTTCTTATACCAAGCGTTTGATCAATGTGAAGATATTTCCATTGATTTTGCGGTGATGGAACATGCGAAAAATGTCTCTGTCGTGCTATCTGATTTTGACTGGAGTGACTTAGGTACTTGGGGGAGTTTAACCGAACACCTTCCAAAGGACAACGAAGAAAATTCCATCATTGGCGACAACGTTTTTGCTTTCGATTCAAGCAATTGCTTAGTGAATGTCCCGAAGGACAAATTAGTGTTATTAGATGGATTGAAAGACTACATTGTAGTTGAATCAGAGCATATGCTGATGATCTTGAAATCATCCAACGAGCAACAACTTAAAAACTACCTCAAAGTACTAGAAACCCATCGTCCTGAATATTTTCAAAAGTAATGGTTAAAATTCGCGATATTGAATTAGGGGATTTCCCGTTGCTACTTGCTCCAATGGAGGACGTCAGTGATCCGCCGTTTCGTGCCTTGTGTAAAAAACACGGTGCTGATTTAATGTATACGGAATTTATTTCTTCGGAAGGACTTATTCGAGACGCGGCGAAAAGCGTTCAAAAATTAGACATTTTTGAATACGAACGTCCAATTGGGATTCAAATCTTTGGATCGGATATCGAAAGCATGATTCAATGTGCTGAAATCATTGATCAAGTAAATCCTGATTTATTGGATATTAATTATGGTTGTCCCGTGAAGAAAGTGGCCTGTAAAGGTGCTGGAGCTGGACTTTTACAAGACATTCCAAAAATGGTGCGCATGACGGAAGCGATTGTGAAAGCAACAAAACTTCCTGTTACGGTTAAAACGCGCTTAGGCTGGGATGACGATACGAAATTTGTAGTGGAAACCGCGGAACGATTACAAGATATTGGCATTGAAGCGATCTCCATACATGGACGTACACGCAAGCAAATGTATAAAGGAGATGCAGACTGGACCTTAATTGGGGAGGTTAAAAATAATTCGCGAATGCGCATTCCTGTATTTGGAAATGGCGATATTAATTCACCCGAAAAAGCGCTGGAATACAAAAATCGCTATGGTGTTGATGGGGTGATGATTGGTCGTGCTAGCATTGGGTATCCTTGGGTATTCAATGAAATCAAACATTTCATGGCGACGGGAACCCATTTGGAATCCCCCAGCATTCAAGACCGCGTTCAAGCATGCAGAGATCACTTGGAAATGAGTATTCAGTGGAAAGGCATGCAATTGGGTATCAATGAAATGAAACGTCATTACACGAACTATTTCAAGGGGATTTCACATTTCAAGGAATATCGAACAAAACTCGTATCTAGTTTCAATGTGGATGAAATCATGGAAATTCTGCGCTACATTGAAGAACATGCTGATGAGTTTCAATTCGCTCATGCGAACGAACTCTAAATCAACTTATTTCTTCTAAAAATTCTACGAACTGGGATCTGTAAGCTTCCAAAAACTTCGTGTCGGGTTAAGGAATCGATGCTAAAGAAGTACTTCGTTCCTTTATTTGTCCAAGTGACGTGATTGTTCTTACTCGTTAGCAATTTTGGCGCCGAAGGACCCGAATAAAATTGATAGATTGATCCGTTCTTTTTTAGTTTCAGTAAGGGAGAAAATAAGAAGCGAAATTCTTCTCCTTCTTTCCTAAGAATGCCTTTTTTCATGAGTTTATTCAAGAAAAACTGTCCATATTCATTCATGGAAATCATCGCGGAGTATGCTGGAATCAAGATTTCCTTTTCTCGAGAGATTTCTTGTTCATTAAAATCCTCATCCAATACGGTTTCAATATACTGTTCTTTCACCTTTTGCATTCCACCTTCAATAAAACAGAGGTCACCTGTCCACGCTTGAATGAATTCAGCGATTGGAAAACCGAAACGCTTTCCAATTTTAGAAAATTGGACATACATAGAATCTTCCTTATTCTTTTTTAATTCTTCGATATCCAAATGGACATCAATCATTCGCTGCGTTCCGAATGAAGAAGCATAACTCAAGGCATTTTCTTTTTGTTTGAAATAGAGTGGTTTCGTTTTCTTTAAGTAGCTTTTTAATTTGAAGCTGGAGGAATCGCTATCATGTGCAAACATTGCCGTTTCTATTCCAAGCGACTTTAATTTTGGCCAATTTGAATAAATCACCAAATGTTCATTCCTGAATTGTTTGTGCGCTAAAAATCGTTTCCAGTCTTTGTGAACCCCCAAATGACGAGCAGTAATAACTTGTTCAAGCACGGTTTTAAAGTCATTTCCTTTGTAGAAAAACACGTAACCATCGCCATAATGCAGGTAGGACTTATCTTCTAAATTGTAATAGTATTTGTGGTCATTAAAAACGGAATCAGAAATATCCACGAACTTTTTAAGGCGCTCAATACCTCCCATGATTTTGGAACTGTCACTCAAGCGGGCCATTGCACCCCAGTTACCGTCTTCGTTTCCAAAAAGATAGACGTTTTGCTGGAGGTCAATGCCATACATTTTTCCTTGACCCAACAAGAACTCATAGGTAGTGAAATCTCGTGCAGATATTTTATTGTACTGCAACATGCCATTTGTTTCCTTCGCTAATTCAAGAATATTTGCCGTTGCAATGAAGTCTGCCGTTGGAAGTCGATCAATTAATCTAGGTGGAATCGGTTTTTGAAAAAGAATGTTTTTCAAAAACAGCACCAATCCAAGTGCACCGGCAAGTAAAAGTAAAGTACTTATTTTACGAAACACGCTTAAGGGTTGAAAGTAGTCACGACGTAAATGGAGTTAATTAAATCCAACAGGTGCTTACCCGTTGTTTCATCACCTTCAAATGAATATTGTAAATTAAATTTCGTTTGTTCGCTTGTTGTTTTGCCCGAGTTCAATTCAAATTGACCAGATTTCCCTTTTAACGATTGAACAATTTCATCTTGTCGTGGATTTAACACTCCGACAGGAAAACGATTTAAGGTTTCTTGAATGTCAATGTGTCCATACATGAAGCCACTTTTCTTCGCCGCTTTTCGTTCCTTTCTAGTTAAGGACTCTGATCCATACCCATTGGAATGATTCACTGCCAAGTCCTCGTCATTGGTTAAAATAAACAATCCATTTCGGTTGATAAAATACATGGGTGCAGCATCTAAAATGGCATTTTCAAATTTCCAATAATCCCCGCAATTTTTAAATTTCGATGTCAAACGACTCATGTGCTTCATCACTTTCTCTGGAATATCAGAACGATCAATGGAGAATCCCACAGTGAAAATCGGCATGTCCTCTTCTGCTTCTGCTTCACGTTCACCATATTCGAAGGTCTCTTCATCGTAGTAGAATTCGATTTTCTTGGTTTTAATTTTCTTGATTCCATTGAATGTCCCAAACATGCTTCCTTTGTAGGTTCCGAATAAGGCGTCTTTGTTAATGAATTCGTTTAGCAATTCAATCGTTAGTACGTTCATGGAAATTTGTGCATTCTTTTCATCACTCAAAATCGGCATGATGACCTTGTAAGCTTGTTCATATGCTTGACGCAGATTGACATTGTACGTAAAATATCCGGTGCTGGTTTGAGGAATATAATTCAATACTTTTTTATCGAATTTTGAGTCGTTCATTTCTTTATAAATCGAGCCGAGTTCCTTCCCGTAATTTGCTTCTACTTGAAACTCAACGATATTATCCTTCAGGATTAAATCACCTAAAATCACATTTCCTGTATACAATTCTTGAATGTCCTGATACAAGGATGGAAGAACGGTTTGGAAATACCAAAGTCCCTGTGATTTCTCAAAATTCCTTGAATTATCCAAATAGAACGTGCCAATTGCTTCATGGCTCATTTGTCCAGCAAATCGTGCGTCCTGTGAATATAAATTCACCCCATCTACAAATAATTCCTTCATCAAGCGTTCCAATTCTCTTTCTTGAAGAATCGTCTGTACACTGTCTCTTAACTCATAATAGTTTTTAATGTTGGGATTTTCCGTTGCATCTGGATAAGCCGCTTCTTCTATCGGTTGATCATTGGTGAACTCCTGTTCGTTTAGAATCTCTTCTTCGTCGATTTGGATTTCATCAAACAATTCATAAGGCATTTCGTTTCCGCGAGCGTACCACAAGGAATCCGTCATCTGATCGATGTAAGACATCGTCGGTTCGATGCGAATTAAAATGGCTGTATTTCCTTTGATGATAAGGTTATTGAAAAAAGAGCCGTAAAATTCAACTCCTGGATAATTCAAGTCTAGCTTCTGAAAATCATCAAATACCTCAAACAATTGTTTCTGATTTTTAACACCGAATGTAAAACCAGATATTTCGTTTTGGTTAGACTT
Source organism: uncultured Flavobacteriales bacterium (assembly GCA_903860985.1). Taxonomy (GTDB): domain Bacteria; phylum Bacteroidota; class Bacteroidia; order Flavobacteriales_D; family Crocinitomicaceae; genus UBA952. The sequence continues at coordinate 43,614 of CAIOSO010000091.1, read as the reverse complement.
CCCGTAGAATAAATTCAAGCGCTGATCGAAGTCCATGCCTGCATCCTTCAAGGTTTTACCTGAAGTTGAACCATCGAATAATTCTTGATGCACTTCTTCCATGAATTCATACTGCACCAAATCATCCATAGAGATTTTCTGCAATAAATTGATGTTATTGATGCTGAAAACGGTCACTGCATCCTTTGGGATAAAGAGTTCTGATTTTTGTCCAAACAACAGGGTGCTTGAAAACAATGATAAGGTATAAATTAATGCGTTTTTCACAGGCAATTTTCAAATGAAATATGAAGCGAATTTAATCATAATCTCGTTAGTTTTTCGTCGAGATTAAATAGATTGTATTTTCGAGTAAATCTTGGTTTTCTTTGATGCTAAAAGCACTGGCTTTGATCATCACCGCTTGCTTATTTTTACTAAAGGTTCCAAGTGAATTATCGCATCGTTCAATCGGACGATCAAAACGCGTAATGGTGGTATATGTTCCTTGCTTTAATAATTCAATGTCATTCGATTTGTATCCTTTTACTTTGGCGCGAGCAAAAGCGGGAATGGAACGTTTCAGTTTATTTCCATCCCAGGTAATCCAAATTTCATCTGCTTCAGGACCTAGTTTATCTTTTGATACAGCTTCAATCGCATTGGCTAATCCGGCTTGAAGGGACATGATACTCGAGAAATCACAGGAAAATTTTAAGATAAAGTCTGTGTAATTTTCTTCGATTAAGACATTTGAAATTCCAGGTTGTGCATCGAGAATTTTAGCAAACTCCCCTATTTTTGCACTGATGTCTTGAATACTTGGAACTTTTTTTCCATCAAGGCTATCTAAGGCTAGAATGGAATTGACTTTTACCTTACTCGCCGACAGATTGACTTTATACCGCAAGGTTCCGGACCCATCGTTGTGCATCGTTAAGTCATCCGAGATTTCAATGCACGAAATCAGAGTTAAAAACAAGACGAAAAGGAGTGTAATTTTTTTCACGTGCGGTGGAAATCAAATGTAATGCCAAAATTAGTCAAATAGATTTGTTTGACGTTGACTATCATCCATAAATTCTTTGTGTATTTCCGCGCTATTTGCTTGGGGAGAGAGGATTAAACGTTTATTAATGGTATGAGCCACTAATTTATCCGATGCAATGCGTTTGGATAGGTCCCAATGAAAGTTTCCACTCAACCAATCGCTTTCCAATTCAGGCGTTAAAATCAAGGGCATGCGTTTTTTTACGTTGTGAATTTCCGCCATCAATTCGTTTGCTTCACAGGTTACGATGGTGAATGTCTGCTCCATCGTTTGCGTTTGTGGATTCATCCATGTATCGTACATCCCTGCTAGCGAAAAGAGTTCTTGTTCTTTGCACCGAATAAGGTATGGAATTCGGTTCTTTCCTTGGTGTTGCCAGTCAAAAAATCCGGTGGAAGGAACCAAGCAATGTTGACGGTTCCATAAATGCTTGAACGAGCTACGTTCCTCCAATGTTTCGATCCGAGCATTGAGGGTTTTATTACTCACATCGAAGCGATTTTCACCTTTAAACCAAAAGGGCACTAGTCCCCAATTCATTTGTTGCATTTGCGGATCAGTCGTAATAATTCGCCAGTTGGGGTGATCAAAACCAGATGCGTAAAAGGTTGGTTTATCTGGAATCAACTCTGGCACGACCTTTTTGTATCGTTTCGCCAAGTCGATGTTCACAGAAGTGGAAGAATTCGCGTAGCACATAAGTAAGATTGAAAGATAAAGTTAATAAACGCGCTTCAAAATGTAGGGATAAAAAAAGCCGCTCTTGCGAGCGGCCATATAGAGTCGTCTCCAGCTATCCGAATGAATCGGGAAGAAGGAAACGGGAAAGAGCCCGAGGGCTCTTATAAATCCTACATCATTCCAGGCATTCCACCACCCATTCCTGCCATGGCAGCTGCTGAGTTAGCTTCTTCCGGTTGATCCGCGATCACACATTCTGTCGTCAATAACATCGCGGCAATAGACGCTGCATTTTCAACGGCAATGCGTGTTACTTTCGTTGGATCGATAACACCTGCTTTGTACAAAGCTTCGAATTTATCCGTACGTGCATTGTATCCAAAGTCATCTTTTCCTTCGCGTACTTTTTGAACGATGATTGCTCCTTCTCCGCCTGCATTCGCGATGATTTGACGCAATGGCTCTTCTGCTGCACGCTTCACAATCGCAATACCAGTAGTTTCGTCTTCGTTTGCTCCTTTTAATTTGTCTAATGTTTCAATGGCACGAATTAATGCTACTCCTCCACCAGGTACGATTCCTTCTTCTACTGCCGCACGTGTCGCTGCTAACGCATCGTCCACACGGTCTTTTTTCTCTTTCATCTCTACTTCTGTTGGCGCACCTACGTAAAGTACTGCAACACCACCAGCCAACTTCGCTAGACGCTCTTGTAATTTTTCACGATCGTAGTCAGAAGTCGTCGATTCGATTTGAGAACGGATTTGTCCAACGCGTGCTTTAATGTCCGCTTTGGTTCCTTTTCCATTGATGATGGTTGTATTGTCTTTGTCGATTTCAATTTTCGCCGCAGTACCTAACATGTCCATTGTGACATTTTCTAGGGTCATCCCACGCTCTTCAGAGATCACTTGTCCACCTGTAAGAATGGCAATATCTTCCAACATTGCTTTTCGACGATCACCAAATCCTGGTGCTTTCACTGCAGCTACTTTCAATGAACCACGTAAGCGATTGACAACAAGTGTTCCCAATGCTTCACCGTCAACATCTTCCGCGATGATTAACAAACCTTTTCCTGCTTGAACAACTGGTTCCAAGATCGGAAGCAATTCTTTCATGCTAGAGATTTTCTTTTCACTGATGAGGATCAATGGATTTTCCATTTCCGTCACCATTTTCTCTGCATTTGTCACAAAATATGGGGATAAATATCCACGGTCGAATTGCATTCCTTCTACCGTTTTCACTTCTGTTTCTGTTCCTTTTGCTTCTTCAACCGTGATTACACCGTCGTTTCCAACCACTTTCATGGCTTCAGCGATCAATTTACCGATTGTCTCATCGTTGTTTGCGGAAATCGTCGCAATTTGTTGGATTTTGCTATTGTCAGAACCCACTTCTTTAGAGATTTTCTTTAAGTTTCTCACGACTTCAGCGACTGCTTTATCAATTCCACGTTTTAAGTCCATTGGATTTGCACCAGCGGCTACGTTTTTCAATCCAGCGCTTACAATCGCTTGTGCCAACACAGTTGCAGTCGTTGTTCCATCTCCAGCGATATCCGCTGTTTTGGAAGCCACTTCTTTCACCATTTGAGCACCCATGTTTTCAATCGGATCTTTCAATTCGATTTCTTTCGCAACGGTTACACCATCTTTGGTGATTTGCGGTGCTCCGAATTTTTTACCGATAACTACGTTACGTCCTTTTGGACCTAAAGTCACCTTCACTGCATCTGCCAATGCATCTACTCCTCTTTTTAATTTCTCACGTGCTTCTACGTCGAAGAAAATATCTTTTGCCATTTTACGTTAATTTGAATGTTTAATTAAAAAATTCCATAAATATCAGACTCCCTCATGATGAGGAAGTTCTTTCCATCAATTTTAATTTCTGTTCCAGCATACTGACCGTACAAAATTGAATCGCCCACTTTTACGGACATTGGCTCATCTTTTTTTCCGGATCCAGCTGCTACAACAATACCGCGCAATGGTTTTTCTTTCGCCGTGTCTGGAATGATGATTCCACTTGCTGTTTTTTGCTCTGCTGGCGCAGGTTCTACTAGAACTCTGTCTGCCAAAGGTTTAAAATTTACTGACATTATTTTTAGTTTATTTTGATTGAAATTTTACCAATATTATGCCACTGCGTTAAAGTGGACATATTTTCGCTAATAGACAAAAAAAATGTCAGCATGCGTGACATACTGACATTTGTGCGGTCGAAACCGAATCTTATTTATTTCCTTGAGCTGGCGCCTGTCCTTGCCCTTGCCCTTGTCCTTGTTGTGTTTGTTGAGGAGCAACTGGTTTAGCTGCTTTCGGTTCACGAATGGTAATGACTAAACTCACTACAACAATCGTTGCCGCCAATCCCCAGGTCATTTTGTCGATTAACTCGTTTGTTTTTTGAACACCACCCAATTGAGAAGGGGATCCAAAATCTGAGCTCAAGCCTCCACCTTTGGGATTCTGAACGTAAACAACTAAAATCAACAAGATGCTTGCTGCGATGATAATGATAGACAATAATAAATCCATGATTAAGAATTAAGTTTTCTCTTTAAATTTCTAATTTGGCTTGCAAAGAAACTCTTTTTTTCTGGAAAAATCAAAATTAATTGCTCATAAACGTGAATTGCCTTATTAATATTTCCTTGCAAGGCGAATACTTGTGCTAAGGTTTCACTCACCGGCATCTTATTTTCGTCCACACTTTCCTTTGCTTTCTTTGCTGGGGAAAAGAATTCTTTCTTTGGTTTTTCGAAATGGTAGAAACTTGGCTTTTTCTCTTCTGGAAGAGGTTCATCCAAACTGCCATTCAAAATCTCACCCATTTTCAACCAATCCGTAAAGGACTTTGGTTCAACAGATTTTACGTTTTGGGACGATTGAGAAGGTATGACAGCTTCCTCTTCATTAGACCTTAATTCTTCTTCGGCTGCTACTTGTTCGGCTGCTCCCGGATACGCCAATTGTAAATAGGAAGAGGATATGACCGCTGATTGAATCATGGTGTCCACCTCATCCATTTCCCTCGTTTCAACGAGCTGATGTGGTATATTTAACGAACTTTCCTCATCTCCTTCTTCCCGTATCTCGACGGAAGCTACTGGAGCAATCAAGGTCTCTAATTCCTCTGTTTCTTCTTCAATGACACTTGGAGCGACAACCATTGGAGCTGGATCAACCGTGAGTTGAATGATCGGTGCTTCCGGTACCTTTGCTGCTTCTTCTAAAAGCACTTCTTGACTTACTGCCTCTTGCGAATGTATTTCCTGCGTTGCTGTGAACGTTTGTGTCACCAATAAATCGTAGAGCAATGCGCGATTTGGAATTTGATACGCGTATTTTTCTAATTGAGAACTCAAACGCAAATCTTGGTCATTTGCCAAAGACTTCAGATACAAGGTGACCAAGCTTGAAGCATACGGATATAAATCCATCAGCTCCTTCAACTCGCTTAATTGTCGAGTCGAACAGTTGGACATGTTCCGCATTTGTTGGTGAATCGAATCGCTGCTTAACATCACCAATTGCTTAGAAGTTTATTAATGAGGTCCTGCACCATTTGGGCGGAAATATCTTCGAATAATTTCGTTTCAATTTCAGACAGATTGGTGCCTGAACTGAAATCTGCGAAACGTGAACTGGTCATCGTCCACTGTTCTTCTTTGGGCTTCGTAATATTGATGGTCATCACCAGTGTCATTGTTAAGCGGTTTTGAGAAGCATTGTTATTTCCTTGCACCGCTAAAGGCGTCACCGAATATTGTGTGATTTTACCTTCCATGTTCACTTCCCCTTTTCCAAAGGTTGTGTTCAATAAGAGAGGTGTGTTATTTTGGACACCATCCTTCAATTTTTCGGACAATACCGCTGCAAAACTCAAGGGACAAGTAGCTGCTTCGAGAGTTAAGGTTTTCAGGGTGAAAGTCTTCCATTCCTCAGGCATGCCACCTGTATCTCTGAAGGAAAAACTACTCGGCCAACAAGCGCTTAATCCAATTGCCACTAAAATGAACAGAACATATTTCATTTATTCTCCGAGTTGGTATTCTTTTATTTTTCGATAAAGTGTTCGTTCAGAAATCCCCAATTCAAGCGCGGCATACTTTCGTTTTCCACGGTGCTTTTCTAAGGCTTTATGTATTAATTCCTTTTCACGATCTTCCAAAGATAAGGATTCTTCAATTTCTTCGTGTATTTCAAATGTTTCTGGAATAATCGGGTAATTTGCATGTGTTTCATTCGCAGAGCCGGCAGGGAGCATTCGCGTGGCAACCGGAGCCTCTTCATAGACATCTTGATAAATTCGATTGACCAATGCTGTTTGATCCTTATTGAGATTAACTGATTGACTATTATTAATGACCTCCAATACCAATTTCTTTAATTCAGTTAAGTCTTTTTTCATATCGAAAAGAAACTTATACATCAACTCTCGTTCGGAAATGGATTCTTGAGTTTGATCGTTTTTGACTAAAAAACTCGATTTCTCCGAAATTGGTTGCAGGTAAGAAGCGAGCATAAGCTCATCAATATCACGAGCTGTTTCTATCACAGATAATTGTTCCACTAAATTTTTCAATTGGCGAATGTTTCCAGGCCAAGGATAATTTTGAAGTAAGACAACCGCATCGTCGGATAATTTGATTGCAGGCATTCGGTACTTTTCAGCAAAGTCATTGGCGAATTTTCGAAACAACAAATGCACGTCCTCTTGCCTGTTTTTCAATGCCGGTAATTGAATGGGAACTGTACTCAAACGGTAGAACAAATCCTCGCGAAACTTTCCGGAATGTATCGCTTGCTGCATGTTTTCATTGGTGGCAGCAACCACGCGTACATTGGTTTTAATCACCTTTGATGAACCCACTCGGATAAATTCGCCTGTTTCCAAAACACGTAACAACCGCACTTGTGTTTGCATGGGTAATTCTGCAACCTCATCTAAGAAAATTGTTCCACCATTCGCTACCTCGAAATATCCTTGTCGACTTCCACTAGCTCCTGTAAACGATCCTTTTTCGTGTCCAAACAATTCTGAGTCAATGGTTCCTTCCGGAATGGCACCGCAGTTTACAGCGATGTACTCCCCGTGTTTACGCGAACTTAATTGGTGTATGACTTGTGGGATAATTTCTTTTCCTGTTCCACTTTCCCCCGTAACAAGCACGGAAATATCCGTAGGAGCAACTTGCATTGCCACTTCTAAGGCACGGTTCAGCATTGGGGAATTCCCAATGATTCCAAAGCGCTGTTTAACTTGTTGAATATTCATCTTATCTTAGTTTAACATGCTGAAACGGCTTCTCCCATCAACGTTGCCGAGGTACAACTGTCGATTCGAACCATGACATATTGAGCTTTTTGATACGTTTCTTTTGGAAAGACAACCATTGAATTTCTTCCTGTTCTTCCGCATAAATGTTCTTCCGAACGTTTGGAAAATCCTTCGATGAGCACCTTCTGGACGGTTCCGATTTGTTTTTGATTGGATTTTAAGGAATGAGCTAATTGTTTTTCTATAATTTCATTCAAACGACGTCCTTTCACATCTTCGGGAATATCGTCTTCAAATCTTCTTTCAGCTAAGGTTTTAGGACGTTCCGAATATTTGAACATGTAGGCAAAATCGTATTCCACTAAATCCATTAAGGACAATGTTTCTTGATGTTCTGCTTCCGTTTCACCACAGAATCCTGTAATGACATCGGTTGAAATCGCGCAATTCGGGATCATGTGCTTGATCGATTCAATGCGTTCCATGTACCATTCACGTGTGTATCCGCGGTTCATTCGGTAAAGTACATCCGTATTACCAGATTGAACAGGCAAGTGAATGTAGGGACAAATATTTTCGTATTTCGCCATGATTTCAAGAACATCGTCCGTCATGTCTTTTGGATGCGAGGTACTAAAGCGGACCCGTAAGTCCGGAGAAACCAAGGCCACCATTTCCATCAATTGTGCAAAGTTCGTTGTCGGTTCTTCTGGATTTTTTACTTCGCCTTTGGAGCTTATGTTCCATCGATACGAATCCACATTTTGTCCAAGCAAGGTTACTTCGCGGTATCCTCGACTGTAGAGATCTTTACATTCCTCCACAATCGTATGTGGATCACGAGAGCGTTCCCTACCACGGGTAAAAGGCACCACACAGAAAGAACACATGTTGTCGCAACCACGCATAATGGTGACGAAAGCGGCGATTCCACCTTGATCCAATCGAACGGGGGAAATGTCCGCGTATGTTTCATCACGTGATAATAATACGTTTACTGCTTTTTGTCCAGTTCCGACTTCTTCAATTAAATTCGGTAAATCGCGGTATGCATCGGGTCCAGCCACGAGGTCTACTAATTTTTCCTCTTCCAGTAAGTTTTTCTTCAATCGCTCGGCCATACAACCAAGGATTCCAACCACTAATTCTGGATTATTTTCTTTTTTGATTTTAAATTCAGTCAAGCGATTTCGCACACGTTGTTCTGCATTTTCGCGGATGGAACATGTATTCAATAGGATCACATCTGCTTCGTCCATGTTGCGGGTCGTTTCATATCCATCTTGAGCTAAGATCGATGCAACAACCTCACTATCAGAAAAATTCATTTGACAACCATAACTTTCTAGGTACAGTTTTTTCTTTCCTTCTCCACCTTGATTTTGTAATTCGATAGCTGATCCTTGCATCGATTCGTCCATCACTTTATTTTCAAATTCCATTTGTTCGTCATTAATAGGGATGCAAATTTACGACAAATTAAGCCGCATGACAAATTGACATACTAAATTCCTTTGATCCGTTTTTTTTGTACGTAAATTTTTCTTAACCATAGGTTAAAGGAAAAGCAAAGAAAAAATTTGCGGTGAACAACTTGCGTTTTGCCGAGTTTTCCATATACATTTGTCACCAAAATTCTTCTTATGGCTAAAAATCTGGTTATCGTTGAGTCCCCTGCAAAGGCAAAGACCATTGAATCATATCTCGGTAAAGACTTCATTGTGAAGTCAAGTTTTGGTCACGTAAGAGACCTGACAAAGAAGGGTTTAGCTATTGAAATAGACAACCATTTCAATCCACTTTATGAGGTCAGTGCCGACAAGAAACAAGTGGTGGCTGAACTGAAAAAGTTAGCAAAAGCAGCTGAAGTTGTATGGCTCGCGACCGATGAAGACCGCGAAGGAGAGGCTATTTCATGGCATTTATTTGAAACATTAGACTTAGCGAAAAAAGATACACACCGAATTACCTTCAATGAAATCACAAAAACAGCCGTATTAAAAGCGATTGAACATCCACGTAAAATCAACAAGGAATTAGTGGATGCGCAACAAGCACGTCGCGTTTTGGATCGCATTGTTGGATTTGAGCTATCTCCCGTTCTTTGGAAAAAAGTTCGTCCAAGTTTATCTGCTGGACGCGTTCAATCCGTTGCCGTTCGACTAATCGTTGATCGTGAACGAGAAATACAAGCATTCAACATCAATCCATTCTTTCGTGTAAATGGAAATTTCGGAGCAAACAATGGTGTGTTAAAAGCAGAATTGAACCGTCATTTGGATCAAGAAAAAGAAGCCCAAGAATTTTTGGAATTGTGTAAGAAAACATCTTTTTTCGTAGAAGACGTGCAACAAAAACCGAGTACTAAAACTCCTTCTGCTCCTTTTACCACATCTACATTGCAGCAGGAAGCCAGTTTAAAACTAGGGTTTTCGGTAACAAAAACGATGAGTGTTGCGCAACGCTTGTACGAATCCGGACATATCACCTACATGAGAACGGACTCCGTTAATCTATCCGAAACAGCGGTGAATGGAGCGAAAGCAGCCATCGAATCATTCTACGGCGATTCATATTCCAAACCGACAAAATACACCACTAAAAGCTCTGGTGCACAAGAAGCGCACGAGGCGATTCGTCCCACTGATTTTGGAAAAACAAGCATTGATTCCGAGCGTGACGAAACGAGACTTTACGAATTGATTTGGAAACGATCTATTGCTAGTCAGATGGCACATGCCAAACTTGAACGTACTACCGTTAAAATAGGTGGATTACCAACAAGTGATTACTTTACAGCGAAAGGCGAAGTCATTGTTTTCGACGGATTCTTGAAAGTTTATATGGAGTCAAGTTTAGATGATGACCAAGACGAAGAAGCGGAAGGATTATTGCCGAAAGTAACCGTAAACGAGTCCTTAGATTTGTCCATTTGTACAGCCGTTGAACGATTTACTCGTCCACCATCTCGCTACGTAGAAGCTTCTTTGGTAAAAAAATTAGAAGAGTTAGGAATTGGACGTCCATCTACCTACGCTCCAACAATTTCGACCATCCAGAAACGTACGTATGTTGAAAAACAAGAGCGTGAAGGAGAAATCAGAAACTACTGTCTACTTACTTTGACGAAGGGAGAAATTTCGAAAGAAGAGAAGTCTGAAACGACAGGGAAAGATCGAAACAAACTTTTCCCTACGGATATCGGCATCGTGGTAACGGATTACCTAAAAGAACATTTTGATCAAATCATGGATTACCAATTTACAGCGAAAGTTGAAGCGGAATTCGATGAAATTGCTCAAGGAAGATTGGAGTGGACAGACATGATGGAGAACTTTTACAAGCCTTTCCATACCGTTGTTGAAAATACACTCGAACATAGTGAAAGAGCGACAGGCGAACGCGAATTGGGTGTTCATCCTGAAAGTGGTAGAAAAATCATTGTACGCATTGGTAAATTTGGACCAATGGTGCAAGTTGGTGATGAAAAAGTAGATGGTGAAAAAGCCCTTTTTGCATCCTTGCAAGCGAATCAATCTATCGGAAATATTTCCTTGGAGGACGCGTTAAAATTGTTCCAATTACCAAGAGTGGTCGGACAATACGAAGAACAAGATATGAAAGTCAACAACGGACGCTTCGGTCCATATGTTCAAGTTGGGAAGATTTTCGCTTCGATTCCGAAAGGAGAAGATCCGATGTCAATAACCTACGAACGATCACTCGAAATATACCTTGAAAAACTTCAAGTTGAAGCAAACCGTTTGATTAAAAGTTTCGATGAGAATCCAGATGTTCAATTGCTCAACGGGCGTTATGGTCCATATTTGAAAATCGGAAAAGACAATTTTAAACTACCGAAAGGAACGGAAGCGGAAAAGTTAAGTTTGGAAGAATGCATCGAGATTTCTAAAACAGATGCAGCTAAACCAGCTAAAAAACGCTCGTTTAAAAAAAAATAAGTATTATTGATACCATAAATCTTTAGATTTGTCATCATGAATGGAAGTGTCAATAAGGTCATTTTAATTGGAAATCTAGGAAAAGATCCCGAAGTTCGACGTTTGGAAAACGGCTCGGTGGTTGCTTCTTTCCCCCTTGCTACATCAGAAATTTACAACGATAAACAGACAGGTGAACGCAAAGAAATTACCGACTGGCACGACATCGTTTTATGGCGTGGATTAGCTGAAATTGCAGAGAAATACATCCGTAAAGGGACAAAGGTTTACATTGAAGGGAAATTGAAAAAACGCTCATGGCAGGACAAGGAAGGGAATTCCAGATATGCTACGGAGGTTGTAGGTGATGACTTAACAATTCTTACTAGAAATGACCAATCCGAACGAAACAATGCACCATATTCTCCAGAGGGAAAGCCCGCTAATCCTTCACCAATAAGCGGTTTAGAAAACAACATTGAAGATTCTTTACCTTTTTAACCATGAGCCTAATCGAGCCTCCCAGTTTTATCAGTTTAACGAAATCCTTACCGATTGGATTTGATTCCACAACTGTAATCTATCTAATCTGTATCGCACTTTTGCTTTTCGTTTCTGCACTCATGTCAGGATCCGAAAGCGCTTATTTTTCTTTGCGTCCTTCCGACAACGAAGACCTGAAAAAAGAAAATAGCACACGTTCCAAATTGATTTTAAGCCTACTCGGAAAACCGAAGGAATTATTAGCAACGATTTTAATCACCAATAACTTTGTGAATGTAGGGATTGTCATCCTCTCTACGTTTATCTTAAACGACGTTTATCCCCCAGAAGCAGGCAGTGAATTAAAACGATTTCTACTAGAAGTTGTCGGAATTACCTTTTTGATTTTATTGTTAGGTGAAGTTGTTCCCAAGATCTTTGCTGCACGAAATACGATGAGCGTTGTGCGGTGGATGTCTTACCCACTTTATTTACTTGGCTCAATTCCTCCAGTTTCATGGCTAAAACTTGCGCTAGTGAAAGGCACAAACTTCATTCAAAAACGCAACAAATCTTCCGTCAAAGTGAATCAAGATGAACTAGAGCAAGCACTCGCATTAACAAGAGAGGATTCAAATTCTGGGGAAGACCACAAGATTTTAGAAGGAATCGTCAAATTCGGGAAAACAGAAGCGAGCCAAATTATGTCGCCACGAGTTGAGGTGGAAGCCATTGATGCCGAATCAAGTTTTGAAGAAGTCATGCAAACGGTGTTAGAAGCTGGATATTCACGCATGCCAATTTTTGAAGAATCGCCCGACAATATTGTGGGAATCCTTTACATCAAAGACTTATTGCCGCACTTAAATGCTGGAGCAGACTTTGACTGGAAAACGGTTATTCGTAAACCGTTCTTTATTCCAGAAAATAAAAAAATCAACGACTTACTTCAAGAATTCAGAAGCATGCGGATGCACATGGCCATTGTAGTCGATGAGTACGGTGGTGCAAGTGGCATTGTCACCTTGGAAGATATTTTAGAAGAAATCGTAGGAGATATTACGGATGAATTCGATGACCACGAGATTGCCTACACGAAATTAGACGAACACACCATTATTTTCGAAGGAAGAACTTCCTTGAACGACTTTTATAAAGTCATTGGTGAAACGTATCAAGATGCCTTTGAGGAAGTAAAAGGTGAAGCAGAGACAATCGGCGGACTCGTACTCGAACAAGCTGGCAGAATTTTGAAAAATAATGAATTTATTTTCATTGATAAGGTCAAATTTATTGTCGAGTCATCCGATAAGAAAAGAATGAAAACCATTAAAATCAAACTTCCATGAATCCACGATTGATTGTACAGGTTCTGATGATCATTTTTATAATTTCATCCTGTTCTGATGATCAACCTGTCCCTAAACCGTCGACTTACTTGCGGATGAATTTACCGGAACACAGCTACCGTGATTTCAAAAGCGACTGTCCATACTCGATGAAATTATCCAATCTCTATTTTCCATCTGCGACGGAACAACCACAATCCAATTATTGCGTGCAAGAAATTGATTTGGGACCATTGAACGGCAAATTGTTTATGTATTACTTAAAATTACCGAGTAAGGACTCCTTAGCGGAAATCATCAATTTTGCCAACGATAAGGTCGATGAGCACAAAATCAAAGCCGATAAAATCAATTTTGAGCAAATCATTCAACCTAAAAAACGAGTTTTTGGGACATTTTTCGAGTTAAAAGGAAACGTCGCGACCAATTTTCAATTTTACCTAACGGATTCCAGCACGAATTTTGTCCGCGGAGAAGTATTATTGAACTGTCGTCCAAATTATGATTCGTTGCGTCCATCTCTTGAGTACTTGAAGAAGGACTTATTGGAATTAGTGCAACATTTCGAATGGAAGAAAGAACATTAAACCGGACCTTAATTTCCTTAGGCTCGAATCTCGGGAATAAAACTCAACACCTCAATCAAGCTATTCAAGAAATCGAAAAATCGGTTGGGGAAATTGAATTTGTCTCCTCTTTTCATGAATCTAGAGCGTGGGGCTACGATTCTGAAAATCTGTTTTTGAACGCGTGCATTACTTGTTATACCATTTTATCTCCATTTGAACTACTTGAAAAGATAAAAGAAATTGAACGAGAAATGGGTCGAATAAAAACAATCGATGGCTATGAAGATCGTTGTATTGATTTAGATATCATTTTCTACAATGCAGATTCCATTCAAACGGAAAGATTGTCGATTCCTCACCCACAATTCAAAAGCCGTGATTTTGTGATGATTCCGCTAAAGGAAATTATAAAAGAAATGGATCCTTTTTGGCAATTACTGAATAGCTAATCTGTTTATTTTCTTAGTTATAAAATGTTTTATACATTTGTAAAAAATAAAAAAACCAGTTATGAATTTATTTCGTTTGAGCAATTTGTTCTACTTAGGGTCAGGATTGATGTTTTTAGCATCGTGTGACTTGGTGAAAGATGTTACGTATTCCGTAAATCAGAATCCACTTGAAATGCATGCTGATAGTGTCAAAATTGCTATCACAGTTACCGTTCCTGAAAAAGGAATCAAGAAAAAAGCGAAAGCAGAAATCACACCGAAATTAGGATCCTATGCAATAGGAACTTGGTACGTGAATGGTGAGAAAGTAACCGAGAACGGAACAACGATTAATTTCAAAAATGGTGGAACCGCAACGTTTGAACAAACGATACCTTACAAACCGGAAATGGAAGCGGCTGATTTGGTGATTACTGGTAAAATCTACAAGCAAACAAAAGAAAAGGACGCATTGCCCGAAACGAAAATTGCGGATGCGACTATCATTACTCCATATTTGGTCAATAAAACGTTTAAAGTTTTATATGAAGAAGATGCTTTAGTTCGTCAGTTCGAAAAATCAACTGATGCAACATTTAATTTCGAAAAAGGAAAGTCAGATGTTCGTGCTACAGAATTGAAAGATGCAGACATCACCGCATTGGTTTCTTGGATTCAAGCAGCTCAGTCAAATCCGAAAATTAAAATCAACGCAATTGAAATCAACGGTTATGCATCTCCAGACGGAGAAGTTTCCAAAAACGACAACCTTTCATACGATCGTACAGCAACTGCAAGAAAAGCAATTATTGCTCTAATGAAAACAGCAAAATTGACCGCTTACACAGATACAAACATGTACAAACTGAATAAGTATGGTGAGGACTTTGAAGGGTTTAAAACGCAACTCGCAGCATCCACAACCATTGCTGAAGCAGACAAAAACTTGTTTGTTCGTATATTAGAGATGACAAAAGACTTAGAGCAACGCGAAAAAGAAATGATTAACCTTGGAAAGTCATACAGTGAACTAGAAAAAGATGTGTTCCCGAAAATTCGTCGTGCAATGATTGTTGTGAAATACACAGAATTTGGTTTAACAGATGATGAGTTAAAGGCAGCGGCAAGCAATAATCCAAACTCCCTTTCTGTGGAAGAATTATTATTCACTGCGAATAAATTAACGAACGATTTAAATGATAAAGCAAGAATCTATGGCGTGGCAGCGACCAACTTTGGTTCAGACTACCGCACGCACACAAATTTAGGTGCTGCGAGTTTTCAATTGAATAAAACGGCAGAAGCTAAATCAGCATTTGAGAAAGCAAGTTCATTGAAGGACAATGGCATATCTAAAAACAATTTAGCAGCTAGTGCTATTTTGGATGGTAATCGTTCAAATGCTAAAAAATTAATTTCTCAAGCGAAATCTGCATTTGACACGAAAGGTGATGCAGCTCAAAAATCAGCAGCAAACTACAACCAAGGTATCTTGAATATCATGGATGGTAAATACACTGCTGCAGATGCAAACTTCTCAGAGAACAGCTACAATAAAGCGTTGGCTCAATTGTTAACTGGTAAAAACGATGCTGCTAAGAAAACATTATCCGGATTAACGGAGACAGCTGAAACAGCTTACCTCAAAGCGATTATTGCAGCGCGTTCCAATGAAGGGGTTGATGCAGTAGTTTCACATTTGAAAATAGCTATTTCTAAAAATGCTGCCTTGAAAGACAAAGCTGGGAAAGACCGAGAATTCTTAAAAATTTCAACAGAGAGCACATTTACAAACCTTGTAAAATAATCTGTTTTATACATCTTATAAAATCCCGAGAAATCGGGATTTTTTTTTGCGCTACATTTCTATTAGTTCTTCATGAATTTGCGTAACTTTGTCATCTAAAATTGAAATAATGGATAGCAACGAATTCCGCAAATACGCAACAAAACATATTGGTCTAAACAGCATGGTAGTCGACCATTACATTGAGTCTTCTTTAACGCCATACATCATCGAAGAACGTCCAATGAACATGACCCAAATGGACGTGTTTTCCCGTTTAATGATGGACAGAATCATTTTCTTGGGTACAGGAATCAATGATCAAGTTGCAAATATTATCAATGCACAGTTGTTGTTCTTGGAATCAGTGGATGCAAAAAAAGACATTCAAATCTATTTAAATTCACCAGGTGGATCGGTGTATGCCGGACTAGGTATTTACGATACGATGCAATACATCCGTCCTGATGTTGCAACGATATGCACAGGAATGGCAGCATCTATGGGAGCGGTATTACTTTGCGCAGGTGCTGAAGGAAAAAGAAGTGCATTAAAACATTCACGTGTGATGATTCACCAACCATTAGGTGGCGCTCAAGGTCAAGCATCTGACATCGAAATTACGGCTAGAGAAATTCAAAAGTTGAAAAAAGAACTTTATGATATCATTGCACGTCATTCCAAACAAGACTACGAAAAAGTATGGGCGGATTCAGACCGTGACTATTGGATGACTTCTGATGAAGCGAAGGCTTACGGAATGGTGGATGAAGTTTTGCTTCGCAATCCGAAATAAACATGGCTAAAAAAGAAGCTGTTTGTTCGTTTTGTGGCTCTGAAAGAGCTGCAGTTGGAATCCTTATCGCAGGCATTTCAGGTCACATCTGTGACAACTGTGCTTCACAGGCAAACAAAATTGTTCAAGAAGAGCTTACCGACAAAGTAAAAGAAGAGCATTTGGAGTTGGTAAAAGTGAACCTATTAAAACCTCAAGAAATAAAATCTCATCTAGACCAATACGTCATTGGACAAAATGAAGCAAAGAAATTCCTTTCGGTTGCCGTATACAATCACTTTAAACGCCTAGGATACAAATCAACGGGAGATGACGTGGAAATTGAAAAGTCCAATGTCATCTTGGTGGGTAGAACGGGAACAGGTAAAACCTTACTAGCGAAGTCCATTGCGAAACTACTAAATGTACCATTTTGCATTGCAGATGCAACCGTTTTAACGGAAGCAGGATATGTTGGAGAAGATGTGGAAAGCATCCTTTCTCGCCTACTTCAAGCAGCTGACTACAACGTAGAAAGTGCTCAAATGGGGATTGTTTTTATAGATGAGATTGATAAAATCGCTCGTAAAAACGATAATCCGTCCATTACAAGAGATGTTTCTGGTGAAGGAGTGCAACAAGCCTTACTCAAATTACTTGAAGGAGCAACGGTGAACGTTCCACCGCAAGGAGGAAGAAAGCATCCCGAGCAAAAAATGATACAAATCGACACAAAAAACATTTTGTTTATATGTGGAGGAGCATTTGATGGGATTGAAAAATTAATTGCAAATCGTGTCAATCGTCAAACAATTGGATTCTCTTCAGATGCGGAACAAACCATTGAAAAAGATTCGTTGTTAAAATATATCACGCCAAGTGACATCCGTTCTTTTGGATTAATCCCAGAATTAATTGGACGCTTTCCAGTATTAACTTACTTGGAACCCTTGTCTGACGCCGATTTAAAACGCATCCTCACAGAGCCTAAAAATGCCCTCATCAAACAATACAAACGCCTATTCGAATTGGATGGCGTTAAATTGAGTATCGATAATGAAGTATTGGACTTCATGGTGAAAAAAGCCAATGAATTTCAACTTGGAGCGAGAGGACTTAGGTCCATTTGTGAAGCGATCCTCACCGATGCGATGTTTGACATTCCCTCTTCCACCGTTAAAACACTCGATGTGAATATCCATTACGCAGAAGAAAAATTCTCAAAATCTAAAATTGCCACATTAAAAGTGGCTTAAAAATAACGTGCGAATTAGCTGGTTTTTATACTTTTGCCATTCGAAATTTTTGAACTATGAAAACATTACAATTTAGAGAAGCCTTAAGAGAAGCAATGTCTGAAGAAATGCGTCGCGATGAGCGTGTATTTTTAATTGGAGAAGAAGTAGCTGAATATAATGGTGCTTACAAAGTTTCTCAAGGAATGCTGGATGAATTTGGTCCAAAAAGAGTAATCGATACACCCATTGCAGAATTAGGTTATACGGGAATCGCTGTTGGAGCTTCCATGAATGGACTACGTCCAATTGTCGAATTCATGACCTGGAACTTCGCCATTCTTGCAGCGGATCAAATCATTAACTCAGCAGCGAAGATGTTGCAAATGTCTGGTGGACAATATTCTTGTCCAATCGTTTTCCGCGGTGGAAATGGTACCGCTGGACAATTAGCTGCAACGCACTCGCAAAGTTTCGAAGCATTTTATGCACACGTACCAGGACTAAAAGTGCTTACACCATCAAATCCTGCAGACGCAAAAGGATTGTTGAAAGCAGCCATTCGAGATAATGATCCAGTTGTTTTCTTGGAGTCAGAAAAAATGTACGGAGACAAAGGAGAAGTTCCTGAGGGAGAATACATCATTCCAATTGGCGTAGCAAATGTTGTGCGCAAAGGTACAGACGTAACCATCGTTACATTTGGTAAAATCATTAAAGTAGCTGAAGAAGCAGCGGATATATTAGCGAAAGACAACATTCATGTTGAAATCATCGACTTACGAACGATTCGTCCCTTAGATTATGGGACGGTTGTTGAATCCATTAAGAAAACGAATCGTTGTGTTGTTTTAGAAGAATCTTGGCCCTTGGCATCGATCTCTTCTGAAATCGCTTATCACCTACAACGCTATGCATTTGATTACTTAGACGCGCCTGTTCAACGTGTGACGCAAACAGACACACCATTCGCATTCTCGCCAACATTAATTGAGGAAGCATTACCTAATGTAGATCGTTTGATCAAAGCAGTAAAGGCAACGCTATATCGATAAAATTACGATTGAAACGAGTTCAAAAGCATCTTCGGATGCTTTTTTTATTTCTACTAAATCGATTGCATAGAACAAGTTACATCCTAGATGTGTTTTAACACACATTTATTTGTTAAAAAACTTCATCTTTTTTAAATAAGCTCTTGGAATTTAAAAATAAATAGGTATCTTTGCACCCCTCAAAGTACGTTTGGGGGTTATTATTTATTTTAAAACAAGAGTATTTTATGCCAACTATTCAACAGTTAGTTCGCAAAGGAAGAACTGCGGTGGTGAAGAAAAGTAAGTCTGCTGCGCTTGATTCATGTCCACAACGTAAAGGTGTGTGTGTTCGTGTTTACACGACTACACCTAAAAAGCCGAATTCGGCTATGCGTAAAGTGGCGCGTGTTCGCTTAACGAACGGAAAAGAAGTCAACGCTTACATTGGTGGCGAAGGTCACAATCTTCAAGAACACTCATTAGTACTTGTGCGAGGAGGAAGGGTTAAAGACCTTCCAGGGGTACGTTACCACATTGTTCGTGGTGCAGAGGATACGGCCGGAGTTCAAGGTCGTAGCCAGAGAAGATCCAAATATGGTACTAAACGTCCTAAGCAGAAATAATTAAAAGCTTTACAAAATGAGAAGAAGAAAAGCCAAAAAAATTGCGATTCTACCAGATCCGAAATTCAACGATCAGGTAGTCACAAAATTTGTCAACAATTTAATGCTAGATGGTAAGAAAAGTTTAGCATTCCGTTTATTTTACGATGCAATTGAAATCGTAGATAAAAAAATAGAAGAAACAGAAGGATTAGACGTTTGGAGAAAAGCATTAGAAAATGTTACTCCAGCTGTTGAGGTTAGAAGTCGCCGCGTAGGTGGAGCTACTTTCCAAATACCTACACCTGTTCGTGAAGAACGTAAAGCATCGTTAGCTATGAAATGGTTAATTGGTTACGCTCGTAAACGAAATGAAAAAACAATGTCACAAAGATTAGCTTCTGAAATTATTGCTGCTTCGAAAGAAGAAGGCGCTGCTTTCAAGAAAAAAGAAGATACAATGAGAATGGCAGAAGCGAATAAAGCATTTTCACATTTCAGATTCTAAGGCATGGCTAGAGATTTAAAATATACTAGAAACATCGGGATTGCTGCTCACATTGATGCAGGAAAAACAACGACGACTGAGCGTATCTTATTTTACGGTGGTGTTAGTCACAAAATTGGAGAAGTTCATGACGGAGCTGCTACAATGGACTGGATGGAGCAAGAGCAAGAGCGTGGTATCACGATTACGTCTGCTGCAACTACTTTAGATTGGAAATACAGAGGTCAGGATTACCATGTAAATATTATTGATACACCAGGACACGTTGACTTTACAGTTGAAGTGAACCGATCTTTACGTGTATTAGATGGTTTGGTATTCTTGTTCTCAGCAGTTGATGGTGTTGAGCCTCAATCTGAGACAAACTGGAGATTAGCAAACAACTATAACGTTCCGCGTATTGGGTTCGTAAATAAAATGGACCGTCAAGGTGCAGATTTCTTAAACGTTTGTCGCCAAGTAAAAACAATGTTAGGTAGTCATGCATTACCATTACAAATTAATATTGGTGAAGAAGACAACTTCAAAGGAGTTGTTGACTTAATTAACTTTAAAGGTATTACATGGAATGAGGAAGATTTCGGAATGACATTCCAAGAAATCGAAATTCCAGCTGACATCATCGACGAAGCACGTCAATTACGTAGCGAATTATTAGAAGCAGTTGCTGAATTTGATGAATCTTTAATGGAGAAATTCTTTGAAGATGAAAATTCATTAACAGAACGTGAAATTTTGAATGCACTTCGCGAAGCAACGATCTCCGGAAAAGTTGTACCAATGATGTGTGGTTCTTCATTCAAAAACAAAGGAGTTCAAGCAATGTTGGACATGGTTATGGAAATCCTTCCTTCACCAATGGACATCGAAGGTGTAATCGGAATCAATCCAAAAACGGAGAAAGAAGAATTACGCAAGCCATCTTATGATGAGCCTTTCGCAGGATTAGCTTTTAAAATTGCAACAGATCCATTTGTTGGTCGTTTGTGTTTCGTTCGTGCTTACTCTGGAAAATTAGTGGCTGGTTCTTACGTTTTGAACACACGTTCAGATAATAAAGAACGTATTTCTCGTATTTTCCAAATGCACGCCAACAAACAAAATCAAATTGGTGAATTAGGTGCTGGAGATATCGGTGCGGTTGTTGGATTTAAAGACATCAAAACTGGGGATACATTGTGTGCTGAAAATGCGCCAATCGTTCTTGAGTCTATGGTGTTCCCTGATCCCGTAATCGGATTGGCAATTGAACCCAAAACACAAGCAGATACAGACCGTTTATCCATCGGTTTATCTAAACTTTCTGAAGAAGATCCGACATTCCGTGTAAACACAGATGAAGAATCAGGTCAAACAATTATCTCAGGAATGGGTGAGCTTCACCTAGAGATCATCATCGACCGTTTAAAAAGAGAGTTTAAAGTAGAAGTAAATCAAGGAGCGCCACAAGTTACCTACCGTGAAGCAATCACAGGCGAAACGAACCACAGAGAAGTTTACAAAAAACAATCAGGTGGACGTGGTAAATTTGCCGATATCTTGGTGAAAATTTCTGCTCAAGATAACGCAGAGAAAACTGGTCTTGAATTTATCAACAGCATCAAAGGTGGTAACATTCCTCGTGAATTTATTCCATCTGTTGAGAAAGGATTTAAAGATTCCATGAAAAATGGAGTTCTTGCCGGATACCCTATTGAAGCGATGAAAGTTGAATTACTAGATGGTTCTTACCACGCGGTCGATTCAGATTCTTTATCCTTTGAACTTTGTGCCCGCATGGCGTACAGAGGAGCATTGAAAGGATGTAGCCCAATTTTATTAGAGCCAATCATGAAATTAGAAGTGGTTACTCCAGAAGAAAATATGGGAGATGTTGTAGGTGACTTGAACAGAAGACGTGGAATGATGCGTGGAATGGATGATCGTAACGGTGCGAAAGTACTGAAAGCAGACGTTCCTCTTTCTGAAATGTTTGGATATGTAACTCAGTTACGTACCATTACATCAGGACGTGCTAGTTCTTCTATGGAATTCTCGCATTACTCAGAGGCTCCTAAAAACGTTGCTGAGGATGTAGTAGCAAAAGCAAATGGTAAAGTCACAGCTTAAAAGAAAAATCAGATGAGCCAAAAAATTAGAATTAAATTAAAATCGTACGATCACAACCTCCTTGATAAATCAGCGGAGAAAATCGTAAAAACAGTTAAATCTACAGGTGCTGTAGTAAGCGGACCTATTCCACTTCCAACACACAAAAGAATCTATACTGTATTGCGTTCACCACACGTTAACAAAAAAGCGCGTGAGCAATTTGAGTTGTGTGCGTACAAAAGATTGATGGACATTTATAGCAGTTCATCAAAAACAGTAGATGCGTTGATGAAGTTGGAACTTCCAAGTGGTGTCGACGTAGAAATTAAAGTGTAATTTTTAACAACTAGTATATGCCAGGAATTATTGGACGTAAAATCGGGATGACTAGCATCTATAGTGCCGAGGGTAAATCTTTACCATGCACGGTTATTGAAGCTGGTCCTTGTGTTGTGACCCAAATAAAAACACAAGACAGAGATGGTTACGAAGCAGTTCAGTTAGGCTTCGGAGAGAAGAAAGAAAAGAATACTCCGAATGCATTGAAAGGCCATTTCAAAAAAGCGAACACTTCTCCAAAAGCGAAGTTGGTTGAATTCAAAGGATTCGATCAAGCAACATTAGGAGATACTGTTTTAGTCGACATTTTCGAAGAAGGAGAATTTGTTGATGTTATTGGAACCTCTAAAGGAAAAGGATTCCAAGGGGTAGTTAGAAGGCATGGATTTGCTGGGGTTGGTCAAGCGACTCACGGTCAGCATAACAGACTTCGTGCACCAGGTTCAATTGGAGCTTGTTCTTATCCAGCTCGTGTATTTAAAGGTATGCGAATGGCTGGACAAATGGGAAACAAGAGAAGATTGGCTTCAAACCTTCAAGTGTTAAAGGTAATTGCAGAAAAGAATTTAGTGATCATTAAAGGGTCGATTCCAGGTGCAAAAGGTTCAACTGTAACAATTAACAAGTAATGAAACTGAAAATATACGATTCAAAAGGAGTAGCTACTGCGAAGTCAGTAACACTTTCAGAGGAGGTTTTTGGAATCGAACCAAACAACCACGCCATTTACTTGGATGTAAAACAACACTTGGCGAACCGTCGTCAAGGAACGCACAAATCAAAAGAACGTGCCGAGATTGCTGGATCAACTAGAAAGTTGAAAAAGCAAAAAGGTACGGGTGGTGCTCGTGCGGGTAGTGCAAAATCTGGTACACGTGTTGGGGGTGGACGTATCTTCGGACCTCGCCCAAGAAATTACCACTTTAAATTAAACGTGAAATTGAAACGTCTTGCACGTAAATCAGCTTTCTCGTTTAAAGCGAAGAATGATGGATTAATGATTATTGAAGATTTGAATTTGAATGCAAAAACAAAAGACTTCAAAACCTTATTAACCTCATTGAAACTTGAAAACCAAAAAGTATTGTTGATTCTTGGAGAGAAAACAGACAACGTATACTTAGCGGCACGTAACCTTGGAAGAGTGAAAGTCGTAACAGCAGACTCATTTAATACATTCGATGTGTTAAATGCTGGGAAAGTTGTCTTGGCTGCAAGCTCAATAGATAAAATTCAAACTATTCTTAACTAAACGTTATGCATACAATTATTAGAAAGCCGATCATTACGGAGAAAGCAACTTTACAAAGTGAGCGATTTAATCGCTTTACTTTTGAGGTGACTCGTACGGCTAATAAAATTGAGATTAAAAACGCCATCGAGAAGGTGTATGGAGTACATGTCACAGATGTTCATACATTAAATTATGGTGGTGGTAAATCCTCTGTGAAGTACACCAATAAAGGCATTGTTGAACAGAAAAGCAAACAATGGAAAAAGGCTGTCGTAACCGTAGCAGATGGTGAAACCATTGATTTATTTAACAATTATTAATGTTCAACCATGAGTCTTAAAAAATTCAAACCAACAACACCAGGTCAACGTCATAAAGTGGCTATGGAGTTCGCTGAAATTACAGCTTCTTCACCTGAAAAAAGCTTGGTTTCCAGTATGAAAAAAAGCGGTGGTCGTAATAACGACGGTCGCATGACAATGCGCTACTTAGGTGGTGGTCATAAACAAAAATATCGTATCATTGATTTCAAACGTAACAAGTTTGACATTCCTGCAACGGTAAAAACGATTGAATACGATCCAAACAGAACAGCGAATATTGCTCTTTTGTTTTATGCAGATGGGGAGAAACGATACATTATCGCTCCAACTGGATTGAAAGTAGGAGATCAAGTTTTAGCCGGTAAAAGCGCTACACCAAATGTTGGTCATGCGATGTATTTATCTGATGTTCCGTTAGGAACTGTGATTCACAACATCGAATTGAAACCAGGAGCTGGAGGAATCATCGCAAGAGGAGCTGGAACATACGCGCAATTGAACGCAAGAGATGGTAAATATGCCATCATCAAAATGCCTTCAGGTGAAACGCGAATGATTTTAACTACTTGTTTAGCGACTATTGGTTCTGTTTCAAATTCTGAACACAACTTAGTTGTATCTGGAAAAGCTGGTCGTTCAAGATGGTTAGGACGCCGTCCACGTGTTCGTGGAGTGGTTATGAACCCTGTTGATCACCCGATGGGTGGTGGTGAAGGAAGAAATTCTGGAGGACACCCTAGATCAAGAAATGGTATGCCTGCTAAAGGATTTAAAACAAGATCCAAAAGCAAGTATTCTGATAAGTTTATTGTAGAAAGAAGAAAAAAATAGGATATGAGTCGTTCATTAAAGAAACCGCCATTCGTTCATTATAAATTAATGAAAAGAGTTGACGATGCTCAAGCTGCAAGCAGCAAGGCTGTAATTAAAACTTGGTCTCGAGCGTCTACAATTACACCTGAATTTGTTGGATTAACCTTCGCAGTTCACAACGGAAACAAATTTATTCCGGTATATGCAACTGAAAATATGGTTGGTCACAAATTAGGAGAGTTCTCCCCTACCCGTAATTTCCGCGGGCATGGTGGAAATAAAAAAGATAAGAAACGTTAAGATTTAAAGCAGTCATGGGAGCCAGAAAACGCTTAAGAGCTGAACAGCTTAAAGAAAACAAGAAATCAATTGCGATTGCGCATTTGAATAATTCGGGAATCTCTCCTCGTAAGATGAGATTAGTTGCTGATTTAATTCGCGGAGTTGAAGTCAATAAAGCATTGAACATTTTGCAGTTCAATGGAAAAGTTGCTTCGACAAGCCTAGGGAAGTTATTGCGTTCTGCAATTGCCAACTGGGAAACAAAAAACGAAGGTTCTGACATTAGTCAAGAAAAGTTGGTTGTTAGCCGAGTTGAAGTTGGTGGAGGAACAATGTTGAAGAGAATTCAACCTGCACCGCAAGGAAGAGCACACAGAATTAGAAAAAGATCGAACCACGTTACGATCGTAGTTGACGGTACTAAATAAGTTTAAGAAATGGGACAAAAGACAAATCCAATTGGAAATAGACTAGGTTACATCACTGGATGGGAGTCAAATTGGTATGGAGGAAAGGACTACAAAGATAAAATTGTAGAAGACGACCAAATCCGTAAATATTTGAGCGCACGATTGGCGAAAGCAAGCATTGCTAAAATCATCATCGAACGCACCTTGAAGTTAGTAACAGTTACCATCAACACCGCTCGTCCAGGAGTAATCATTGGAAAAGGTGGTCAAGAGGTTGACAAACTAAAAGAAGAGTTGAAAAAATTGACGAAAAAAGAAATTCAAATCAACATTTTCGAGGTGAAACGTCCAGAATTGGATGCTCGTTTAGTGGCTGATGGAGTTGCTCGTCAACTTGAAGCACGTATCTCATTCCGTCGCGCTATTAAAATGGCGATCGCAGGAACTATGAGAATGGGTGCAGAAGGAATTAAGATTAAAATTTCTGGACGTTTAAATGGTGCAGAGATGGCACGTTCTGAAATGTATAAAGATGGTAGAACACCTCTTCATACCTTTAGAGCTGACATCGACTATGCATTAGCTGAAGCACATACGACTTACGGTCGTTTGGGTATCAAAGTTTGGATTTGCCGTGGTGAAGTTTATGGTAAGCGTGACTTATCTCCAAACATCGGTGTAGCAACTGGTGGTGGAAATAACAACAACAATAACGGCGATCGCAAACCTGCATCGTTCAAGAGAAAGAAAAAATAATTAGAGACAGTTAAATTAGCAGGAAATGTTACAGCCTAAAAGAACAAAATTTAGAAGAGTACAGAAAGGAAGAAATCGTGGATTGGCGCACAGAGGTTCGACAATTGCGTTTGGTTCTTTCGGATTAAAGGCTTTGGAACCAGGATGGATTACTTCACGTCAAATTGAAGCTTCCCGTATCGCCGTTACACGATACATGAAGCGTGAAGGAAAAGTTTGGATTCGAATATTCCCAGACAAGCCGGTGACCTCTAAGCCAGCAGAAGTACGTATGGGTAAAGGTAAGGGAGCTCCTAGTCACTGGGTTGCAGTGATTAAACCGGGTTGCATCATGTTTGAAGCAGACGGAGTGTCTTACGAAATCGCTAAAGAAGCTATGCGTTTAGCTGCACAGAAGTTACCTGTGAAGTGTAAATTCATTGTTCGGAACGATTATGTTTTACCAATTTAAGATTGAAACATGAAACAAGAAGAAATCAATAAACTATCGAACGAGGATTTAAAAAATCGTCTGATTGATGTCAAAGGACAATTGTCTAATTTAAAATTGACTCACCGAATGACGCCAATTGAAAATCCATTACGCATTACAGCAATGCGTAAAACGGTTGCAAGATTGAGTACAGAATTAACAAAACGTTCAAATCAAGCTTAGGCTTGAACTAAAAAAATGAACATGGAAGAAAATCGAAATTTAAGAAAAGAAAGAATTGGTGTCGTTACAAGTAACAAAATGGAGAAATCCATCGTAGTTGCTGTGGAACGTAAAGTGAAGCACCCGAAGTACGGGAAATTCGTGAAAATGACCACTAAATTCGTAGCACATGACGAAACAAACGATTGCCACATTGGTGACGTTGTGAAAATCATGGAAACACGTCCTTTGAGTAAATCAAAGAACTGGAGATTAGTAGAAATTGTTGAAAGAGCTAAATAACCGGAGAGATGATACAAACAGAATCCAGACTATCAGTTGCAGACAATTCAGGAGCCAAAGAAGTCTTGTGCATCCGAGTTTTAGGCGGAACGAGAAGACGTTATGCTTCCGTAGGTGACAAAATCGTAGTAACTGTAAAAAGTGCTATGCCAAACGGAGCAGTGAAAAAAGGTTCCGTTGCGAAAGCAGTAGTTGTTCGCACGAAAAAAGAAATACGTCGTCAAGATGGATCTTACATCCGTTTTGATGATAACGCTTGTGTGATCTTAAACCAAGGTGGTGAAATGAGAGGTACACGTATTTTCGGACCAGTTGCTCGTGAATTGAGAGAGAATAACTACATGAAAATTGTTTCACTAGCACCTGAGGTGTTATAATTATTGAAAAATGCAGAAGAAATTACACATTAAAGTTGGTGACACTGTGAAAGTGATTTCAGGTGAATCCAAAGGTCAAGAGGGGAAAATCTCTAACATTGATCGCGAGAAAATGCGTGCTACTGTATCAGGTGTAAACATGATTAAAAAGCACAACAAGCCAAGTGCAGCTAATCCACAAGGTGGTATTGAAGAGAAAGAAGGAACACTTCATATCTCAAACCTAATGGTAGTTGTAGGTGGAATTGCAACACGCATCGGTCGTAAAGACGAGAAAGGAAAATTAGTTCGTTATTCAAAGAAATCAGGGGAGGTGATTAAATAATGAGTTACACACCAAGATTAAAAGAAAAGTATAGAGGCGAGATTATGCAAACGCTTCAGGAACGTTTCGGATATAAATCCGTTATGAGTGTTCCGAAATTAGAGAAAATCGTTTTAAGCCAAGGAATGGGTGATGCGGTAGCTGATAAGAAATTAATCGATAGCGCTGCTGCCGATCTATCTCGTATCGCTGGTCAGAAAGCCATTACTACCTTGTCCAAAAAGGATATCTCCAACTTCAAATTACGTAAAGGAATGCCAATTGGAACGAAAGTTACGCTACGTGGGGATAAAATGTATGACTTCTTAGATCGTCTACTTTCAGTGGCTTTGCCAAGAACACGTGACTTCCGAGGTATTAATCCAAAAGGATTTGATGGTCGTGGAAACTTCAACTTAGGAGTGAAAGAACACATCATTTTCCCGGAAATTGATATTGACAAAGTAAACCGTATTTTAGGTATGGACATTACGTTTGTTACCTCAGCAGCTAGTGACGAAGAAGCGAAAGCATTGTTAGACGCATTTGGATTTCCATTTATTAAAAAATAAGAAGAAATGGCAAAGGAATCAATGAAAGCGCGTGAGCGCAAAAGAGAAAGGTTAGTTGCTCGATACGAAAAGAAACGTGCTGAATTAACGAAAGTATTGAAATCGACAGAAGTTTCTGAAGATATGCAAACAGCTAAATGGGATGCAATGATGCAATTGCAAAAATTACCTGCAAACTCTTCCAAAATCAGAATGCACAATCGTTGTGGATTAACTGGTCGTCCAAGAGGGTATATGCGTCAATTCGGTATCTCAAGGGTAACTTTTAGAGAAATGGCTTTGGCCGGAAAAATCCCAGGAGTTAAAAAGGGAAGTTGGTAATTAAAGAAAAAACACAGAAGAAATGAATACAGATCCGATAGCAGATTTTCTCACACGCATCCGTAATGCGAGTGCTGCAGGTTTGAAAATGGTGGAAATTCCTGGTTCAAACGTAAAACGTGCCATGGCGCAAATATTGTTTGACCAAGGTTATATCCTCAACTACAAATTTGAAGATGATAACAAGCAAGGAACGATTAAAATTGCATTGAAATACAATCAATCTACTCGTGTTCCTGCCATTACTAAATTGCAACGTGCATCACGTCCAGGACTACGTAAATACAGTGGTTCAGTTGATATGCCTCGTGTATTAAATGGTTTGGGTATTGCTATTGTCTCTACTTCGAAAGGAGTTATTACTGACAAAGAAGCACGCAAACTGAATGTAGGTGGAGAAGTCCTTTGTTACGTTTATTAAAAAGTTAAGAAATGTCAAGAATTGGAAAAGCACCGGTAACAATCGTAAGTGGCGTTGAAGTCACTTTCAAAGATTCAGTTATTACGGTTAAGGGGAAAAAAGGTGAATTATCACAAGCAATTGATGCGTGTGTTGGTGTTACCATCGAAGATAATGTCATTACATTTTCTCGTCAGTCTGATGCGCCAAATGATCGCTCTAAACATGGTTTATACCGTGCATTAGTATACAACATGATCGCAGGAGTTTCTGATGGATGGAAAAAAGAAATGGAAGTCATTGGAGTTGGTTACCGCGCGAACGCAACTGGTCAAATTTTAGAATTGGCACTTGGATTCTCTCACGCAATCATTTTGGAAGTTCCGAATGAGGTGAAGGTAACTACAGTGACTGAAAAAGGAAAGGCTCCTGTTGTAACACTTGAATCATTTGACAAGCAATTGTTAGGTCAAGTTGCAGCTAAAATTCGTTCGTTTAGAAAACCTGAACCATACAAAGGAAAAGGTATTCGTTTCGTTGGTGAAGAAATTCGTAGAAAAGCTGGTAAGTCAGCAGGTAAAAAATAATAGGTAGATTATGGCACTAAATAAAGTATTAAGAAGAGCTAAAATTAAGCGAAGAATTCGTAAGAAAGTTTTCGGAACAACAGCTATTCCAAGATTAACAGTTTTTAGAAGCAACAAGCAAATTTATGCTCAGTTGGTAGATGATATCTCTGGAAAAACATTGGCTTCAGCTGGTTCTTTGAAACTGGAAGAAGCTCAAAAAACAAACAAGGTAAATCAAGCCTCTATTGTAGGTAAGAAAATTGCTGAAGTAGCTGCGCAAGCAGGAATTGAAAAGGTAGTTTTTGACCGTAATGGTTACTTGTACCATGGTAGAATTAAATCTTTGGCTGATTCAGCTCGAGAAGGTGGACTTAAATTTTAATAAGAAATGGCAGCTCAAACAGTGAATAGAGTAAAATCAGCAGATATCGAGTTAAAAGACAAACTTGTATCTGTAAACCGTGTGACGAAAGTTACTAAAGGTGGACGTACATTTAGTTTTTCAGCGATCGTAGTTGTTGGTGATGAACACGGTGTTGTTGGTCATGGACTTGGAAAAGCAAAGGAAGTTACTGAAGCGATTGCAAAAGGAATTGACGATGCGAAAAAGAATTTAATTAAAGTTCCAATCCTAAGAGGTACTGTACCTCACGCTCAAAAAGGCAAATATGGTGGTGCTGAAGTATTGTTGAAACCAGCAACAGAAGGTACAGGAGTAATCGCAGGTGGTGCGATGCGCGCTGTATTGGAAAGTGTTGGTATTCATAACGTACTTGCAAAATCACAGGGTTCTTCTAATCCGCACAATGTTGTTAAAGCAACGATAGATGCATTATCACACATGCGTGATGCTGTAGCTGTTGCGCGTCAAAGAGGAATTTCATTAGATAAAGTATTCAACGGTTAATATTTAGCAAATGGAAACGATTAAAATTAAACAAGTAAGAAGTGCGATTAAACGTCCAGCTGATCAAAAAGCAACAATTATTGCGCTAGGTTTTCGCCGCTTGAACCAAGTTGTAGAAAAAGAGGTAACACCTCAAATAATGGGAATGGTGAATAAGGTGAAACACCTTATTCAAGTAGTGGATTAATATTCAGTCGAAGAAAAATGGAATTACATAAACTAACACCTGCTTCAGGTTCAGTAAAAAAAGTAAAACGTATCGCTCGCGGACAAGGTTCTGGTCACGGAGGAACGTCAACACGTGGACACAAAGGAGCAAAGTCTCGTTCAGGTTACAAAACTAAAATTGGTTTTGAAGGTGGACAAATGCCTTTGCAACGTCGTGTTCCTAAGTTTGGTTTCAAAAACATCAACCGTGTAGAGTACAAAGCAATTAACTTGGATATTATCGAAAATTTAGCAGCTGTTAAAGGTATCGTTGATATTACTCCAGAAGTGTTAAAAGCGAATGGCCTACTATCTAACAATGAACTTGTTAAAGTTCTTGGAAGAGGTGAGTTGAAATCGAAAGTAAGCATCTCCGCTAATGGGTTCTCAACAACTGCTATCGCAGCAATTGAAGCTCAGGGTGGTACATGTAATAAAATCTAACTATCTTTGCACGCTCTTAAATGAAACGATTTATACAAAATATTCAAAACATTTGGAAGGTAGAGGAACTACGTAAGCGTATTCTTTTGACCTTGGGACTGATACTTGTTTACAGAATCGGGTCATTTGTCATCATTCCCGGTGTAAATTACGAGGCATTAACAACCAAAAGTAGCGACCAAAATTTATTGGAGACATTATTGTCCGTATTTTCTGGCGGTGGATTTACACATGCTTCTATTATGGCATTAGGTATCATGCCCTATATCAGTGCTTCCATCATTATGCAACTATTAGGAATGGCTGTTCCAGCTGTTCAGAAAATGCAAAATGAAGGGGAGTCCGGCCGTAAACAAATTAACAATTACACAAGAATCCTAACGATTATCATTTGTGCACTTCAAGCGCCGAGTTATTTATCGTTATATGTTGATCAAAAGCAAGCAATGCCTGCGGATGCGTCAACATTTTGGTGGACTCAAACGATCTTAATTCTTATTGCAGGCTCGATGTTTGCTGTTTGGTTGGGTGAAAGAATCACGGAAAAAGGAATTGGTAATGGTGTTTCTTTATTAATTACCGTTGGAATTCTCTCTCGTTTGCCAGGTGCGTTTTTCGCTGAGTTCGGTAAATCTGTCGAAGCAGGTAATTTAATCCGTTTGGTTTTAGAAGTGGTCTTCTTTATGCTGATTATTCTTGTAACCATATTGATTGTTCAAGGTGTTCGTCGCATTCCGCTGAATACGGCAAAACGAATTGCCGGAGCTCGTGCTGCTGAAGATGTCAACGGAGCTAGAAATTATCTTCCAATCAAAGTAAACGCTAGTGGGGTAATGCCAATTATCTTCGCTCAAGCGATTATGACTATTCCAATGATGGTGTATTCTAGCGCGACAGGTGGAAAAGGTGACGGTGGATTTTTACAACAAACACTAGGTGATCCTTACGGATTCGGTTACAACCTTTTGCTTTGCACTTTAATTATTGTCTTTACTTACTTCTATACTGCTATCATGATCAATCCAAGTAAAATTGCGGATGACTTGAAAAAAAGTGGTGGATTTGTACCAGGTGTGCGTCCGGGTGAAGAAACAGCTGAACACATTGACTCTGTTGTTTCTCGTATTACTTTCCCAGGATCACTTTTCCTTGCCTTAATTGCTGTTCTTCCTGCAGTTGCTAAACTTGCTGGAGTGAATGATGGTTTTGCAATGTTCTTTGGTGGAACTTCCATTCTTATCATGGTTGGGGTAGTACTGGATACATTACAACAAATTGAAACTTACCAATTAAATAGAAATATGGACACCCTTATGGACGGAACAAGAGTTAGAGGTCGTAGAGGTGCAAACGAATTTTCCGGAATGTAATATTATGGCTAAACAATCATCAATAGAACAAGATGGAACAATACTCGAAGCATTGCCTAATGCAATGTTTAGAGTTGAGTTAGAAAATGGGCACGTCATTACGGCACACATTTCGGGAAAAATGAGAATGTTTTATATTAAAATTCTTCCTGGAGATCGTGTGAAAGTAGAAATGTCTCCATATGATTTATCAAAAGGAAGAATATCATTTAGATACAAATAATAAATTGAAGAAATGAAAGTCAGAGCATCAGTAAAAAAGAGAACTGCAGATTGCAAGATTGTTAAACGTAAAGGAAGAGTTTACGTAATTAACAAAAAGAATCCGAAATTAAAACAACGTCAAGGTTAATTTAGTAGAATATGGCACGTATTGCAGGTATTGATTTACCAAAAAACAAAAGAGGAGTAATTGGATTGACGTACATCTACGGAATAGGTAGAAGTACATCCCAGAAAATCCTTCAGGACAATGGCATCGATGAGAACATCAAAGTTCAAGAATGGAACGATGATCAACTTTCTGCTATTAGAAATGCGATTAATGAAATTAAAACGGAAGGACAATTGCGTTCTGAGGTTCAATTAAACATTAAACGTCTTATGGATATCGGTTGTACACGCGGTATTCGTCACAGAGCTGGTTTACCATTACGTGGTCAACGTACTAAAAACAACTCTAGAACAAGAAAAGGTAAGAGAAAGACAGTTGCAAACAAGAAAAAAGCAGCTAAATAATAAATAGGTATCATGGCAAAAACGAATCAAAAAAAGAAGAAGAACGTTAAAGTTGATGCTGCAGGTGAAGCGCATATCCAAGCTAGCTTCAACAATGTAATCATCTCTTTAACGAATAACGCTGGACAAGTGATCTCTTGGTCTTCTGCTGGTAAAATGGGCTTCAAAGGTTCTAAAAAGAACACTCCTTATGCTGCACAAATTGCTGGTGAGGATGCATCGAAAGAAGCACACGACTTCGGACTACGTAGAGTAAAAGTTTATGTGAAAGGACCAGGAGCTGGACGTGAGTCGGCTATCCGTGCCATTCATAACTCAGGAATTGAAGTAACAGAAATTGTTGACGTTACTCCACTTCCTCATAACGGTTGTAGACCACCGAAAAGAAGAAGAGTATAATCGATTTATTAATCAACACGGGAACAAAATCATCGAAGGAATGCCTTAATTCATGATTCCCGTTTAAACAAAACAAAAATGGCAAGATACACAGGTCCTAAATCCAAAATTGCGCGTCGTTTCCGCGACCCAATTTTTGGTCCAGACAAATCATTGGACAGAAGAAGTTACGGTCCAGGACAACACGGTCCATCCAAAAGAAGAGGTGGAAAACAATCTGAATACGCTATTCAGTTGGGTGAAAAACAAAAAGCGAAATATACCTATGGTATCCTTGAGCGTCAATTTGCGAACATGTTCGACAAAGCGTCTCGCATGAAAGGAATTACCGGTGAAAACTTACTTCAATTATGTGAAGCTCGTTTGGACAATATGGTATATCGTTTTGGAATCTCCCCTTCTCGTCGTGGTGCACGTCAGTTAGTAAGTCACAAACACATCACAGTTAATGGTGAAGTAGTTAACATTCCATCATACTCAGTGCGTCCAGGCGACGTAGTAAGTGTGAGAGAGAAATCAAAATCTCTGGAAGCAATTAACGACTCATTAACTGCAAGTAATAAAAAATACGATTGGTTAGATTGGGACAACTCATCCATGTGTGGGAAAGTCTTAACTCTTCCGGCTCGTGAAATGATCCCTGAGAACATTAAAGAGCAGTTGATCGTCGAATTATATTCTAAATAAACCTAAGCGATAGAAAATGGCAATATTGGATTTTCAAAAACCAGATAAGGTTATCATGCTCAACTCCGATGAATTCAACGGAGAGTTCGAATTTCGTCCACTTGAACCTGGATACGGAATAACTGTAGGTAACTCCTTAAGAAGAATTCTACTTTCTTCACTTGAAGGATTTGCTATTTCTTCTGTAAAAATTCAAGGTGCAGACCACGAATTTTCTACGTTGAAAGGTGTAGTTGAGGATATTACCGAAATCGTTTTGAACCTGAAACAAGTTCGTTTCAAACGTCAAATCGAAGGAACCGATTCAGAAACAGTGATTGTTTCTGTTGGTGGTCAAAACCAATTAACCGCTGGCGACATCGGTAAATTCACAAGCGCATTCCAAGTGTTGAATCCTGATTTAGTGATTTGCAACATGGAATCGTCCGTGAAGATTGAAATGGAATTGACAATTATCAAAGGACGCGGTTACGTTCCTGCAGAGGAAAACAAATCAGCAAATGCTTCTTTTGGTACCATCTCCATTGATTCAATTTTTACACCAATCGTTAATGTTCAATACACCATAGAAAACTATCGTGTAGAGCAAAAAACAGATTACGAAAAATTGGTTTTCAACATCAAAACGGATGGATCTATTCATCCGAAAGAAGCGTTGAAGGAAGCTGCTAAAATTTTAATTCACCATTTCATGTTGTTCTCGGATGAGCGCATTACATTAGATAGCGAAATTAAAGCTGAATCAGAAGAATTTGACGAAACTTCACTTCACATGCGTCAGTTATTAAAAACAAAATTGGTCGATATGGATTTATCCGTTCGCGCCTTGAATTGTTTGAAAGCTGCAGATGTTGAAACGTTAGGCGACCTAGTTTCTTATGCTAAATCAGACTTGTTGAAATTCAGAAACTTCGGTAAGAAGTCATTAACTGAATTAGAAGACTTAGTGGATAGCAAAGGATTAACTTTCGGTATGAACGTTGCGAAATATAAATTAGACAAAGATTAGAATTTTTAGTCATGAGACACGGAAATAAAATAAATCACTTAGGAAGAAAAACAAGCCACCGCAAAGCAATGCTTCAAAATATGGCTTGTTCATTAATCGAACATAAGCGTATTACAACTACAATCGCCAAAGCAAAAACGTTACGCGTATTTGTTGAGCCGATTTTAACGAAAGCAAAAACAGATTCTACACACTCTCGTCGTGTTGTATTCTCTTACCTTCAAAACAAAGAGATGGTAACTGAATTATTCAGAGATGTAGCTCCAAAAATTGCTAATCGTGCTGGTGGATACACGCGAATTATTCGTACTGGTTACCGTTTAGGTGACAACGCGGAAATGTGTATGATTGAATTGGTTGATTACAACGAATTATACAACAACGATAACGCGAAGAAAACAACTCGTCGCTCTCGTCGTGGTGGCGCTAAAAAAGATGAAACTGTAACTGTTGAAACAACGGAAACGACTGAAACAATTGCTGATGATGTAGTTGTTGTAGAAAATGTTTCGGAAACTGCTGAAGAAGTGGTTGAAGAGATAGCAGTTGTTGAAGAAGTAGTTGCTGAAGAAGTTATTGTTGCTGAAGAAGTAGTTGCTGAAGAAGTTATTGTTGCTGAAGAAGTAGCTGTTGCTGAAGAAGTAGCTGTTGCTGAAGAAGTTATTGTCGCTGAAGAAGTAGCTGTTGCTGAAGAAGTAGCTGTTGCTGAAGAGGAAGTTGCTGAAGAAGCAGCCCCAGATGTAGCGACGGACGAAGCACCTGCAACGGACGACACAAAAAACAGCGAAGAAAACGCATAATTGACACATTGTTAATAAAAAAAGGCGGATTTTATCCGCCTTTTTTTGTTTATCATAACCTCATTTGGTCTAGAGTTTCTAATTTTGAACAAAATTAATTCATGCAAGAAAATCAAGCAGCAATTTTACTCCTAGAAGATGGAACGGTATTCGAAGGAATTGCCATCGGAAAAATTGGAACAACAGGCGGTGAAATCGCTTTTAACACTGGAATGACTGGTTATCAAGAAGTCTTTACAGATCCATCTTACGTTGGGCAATTACTCATCATGACAACTGCTCACATTGGAAATTATGGAGTTCATGAAGAAGAAATTGAATCCGATTCCATTAAAATTGCTGGTTTAGTAACCAAGAAATTTTCAAATGGATATTCAAGGTCCTCAGCAAATGAATCCCTTCAGGACTTTATGGAACGAAATGGAACAGTTGGAATCTCGGATATCGATACACGTGCACTCGTGAGACACATTCGTCATAAAGGCGCAATGAATGCTATCATCTCATCTGAAATATTGGATGTGAACGAATTGAAAAATAAATTAAATAATATTCCTTCTATGGAAGGACTTGAACTTTCTTCTCGTGTTTCAACAACAGAAGCATTTGAAGTAAAACCTGATAATCCAACACTTCGCGTTTCGTTAATCGATTTTGGGGTAAAGAAAAACATCATTCGTTGCCTAGTAGAAAGAGGCTGCCATGTGAAAGTTTTTCCATTAAATTCTACCAAACAGGAAATGGATACTTTCCAGCCCGATGGATATATGTTGTCAAATGGTCCTGGAGATCCTTCTGTCATGGCAAGTTCCATTTCATTAGTAAAGGAATTAGCCTCTTCAGGAAAACCTGTTTTTGGCATCTGCTTAGGGCATCAAATTCTTGGATTAAGTCAAGGACTTCAAACGGAGAAAATGTTCAACGGTCACCGCGGAATCAATCATCCAATTAAAAACCTGAAAACAGGTAAAGGCGAAATTACGACGCAAAACCATGGTTTTGTAATTTCTAAAGAGAGTATAGAAGCACAGGACAAAGTAAAAGTAACACATGTGCATTTAAATGACCATACGATTGCTGGAATTGAATTGAGTGATAAACCTGTATTCTCCGTACAATATCATCCGGAAGCATCCGCAGGTCCACACGATTCTAGATACCTATTTGATCAATTTATTGAGAATATGAACACTTACAAATCTTAACATGAGTTATATCACCGACATTTTCGCAAGACAAATTCTTGACTCACGAGGAAATCCAACCATCGAAGTAGATGTATATACGAGTAATGGAATCCTTGGACGCGCTGCTGTTCCTTCTGGGGCCTCTACAGGGATTCACGAGGCAGTGGAATTGCGAGACGGAGATAAATCAGTGTACATGGGAAAAGGAGTCTTGAAAGCCGTGGAGAATGTGAACACAGTAATCAATGAAGCGCTTCAAGGAGAGGATGTATTTGATCAAAAAAGATTAGATCGCATCATGATCGATTTAGATGGAACACCCAATAAATCAAAATTAGGAGCAAATGCGATTCTAGGAACTTCATTGGCCATCGCTCGCGCAGCGGCACAGGAAGCAGGACTTAGCTTGTATCAATACATTGGTGGAGTCGGAGCAGTAACCATGCCCGTTCCAATGATGAATATCTTGAATGGTGGTTCACATGCCGACAACCTAATTGACATCCAAGAATTTATGGTGATGCCTTTCGGAGCCTCTTCTTTTTCGGAAGGACTTCGTTGGGGGACTGAAGTTTTTCATCACTTGAAAAGCGTTTTGAAGGAAAAAGGAATGTCAACCAATGTTGGTGACGAAGGTGGATTTGCACCAAGTCTTGGTTCCAACGAAGAAGCAATACAAGTCGTAATTGAAGCCATTGAAAAAGCAGGATTCAAACCAGGTGTGGATATGCACATTGCGTTGGATGCCGCAGCTTCTGAATTTTACAATGACGAAAAAGGATTGTACCATTTTGAATCCACCGGTGTGGATATGACTTCCGAACAAATGGTCGATTATTGGGTGAATTGGTGTGAAAAATACCCGATTATTTCTATAGAAGATGGTTTAGCTGAGGACGACTGGGCAGGATGGAAATTAGCGACGGAAAAACTCGGACACAAAATACAATTAGTCGGAGACGATTTATTCGTGACAAATACGCAGCGTTTATCACGCGGAATTGAAGAAGGAATTGCGAATTCAATTTTGGTCAAAGTTAATCAAATCGGAACCTTGACGGAAACCATTGAAGCCGTTCAAATGGCCACTCGAAATGGATATACATCTGTCATGAGTCACCGCAGTGGTGAAACGGAGGACAATACCATCGCTGATCTCGCTGTTGCGATGAATACAGGTCAAATCAAAACAGGTTCCGCTTCTCGTAGTGATCGTATGTCGAAATACAACCAATTATTGCGTATCGAAGAAGAATTAGGAGATTCAGCCGTTTACATCGGAAAGAACTTTAAATTTTTAAAATAAGTCTTGGCGCATCGTTTTAATCTTCGTGTCTACGCATTGATTATCGATGAACAAAATCGTATACTGCTTTCAGATGAGTTTCGCTTTGGACACTTTTTTACGAAATTTCCAGGTGGAGGTGTAGAGGCAAACGAAGGAATCATCGATGCCTTGAAAAGAGAATTACAAGAGGAGTTATCCGCAGAAATGTTGGACTCTTCTTTTTTTTATTTCAATGATTTCGAACAAGTTTCCGCATTTGATCCTTCCCAGCAACTTGTCGCATTTTACTATATCGTCAGACTGAAGGAGCCGGAAAAAATTGGGACACATACCTACACTATTCCATTTCAGGAAGAAACGGAAAAACAAAGATGGGTGTACATTCATGAGCTAAAGGAACAGGATTTCACCTTTCCTATCGATCAAATAGTACTCGTTAAATTAAAGGAAACGCTTATTTCTTGAAGTTAGGAGCGACAACGAGCTCTTTCGTCCCATGTGTCCATGAGTAAAAACCTTCACCAGATTTCACTCCTTTTTTTCCAGCCATGACCATGTTCACTAATAATGGACACGGTGCATACTTTGGATTACCAAATCCATCGTGCAATACTTCTAAAATGGCTAAACAAACATCTAAACCAATAAAATCTGCCAATTGCAATGGACCCATTGGATGTGCCATTCCTAATTTCATCACGGTGTCAATTTCTTCAACTCCCGCAACACCTTCAAACAAGGTATAAATAGCCTCATTAATCATT
The DNA here is from genome assembly GCA_903860985.1 of uncultured Flavobacteriales bacterium. Lineage (GTDB taxonomy): Bacteria > Bacteroidota > Bacteroidia > Flavobacteriales_D > Crocinitomicaceae > UBA952. The sequence goes on along the minus strand of CAIOSO010000091.1, from coordinate 4,367 downwards.
GGCATCAAAATACGATTTGCAACGAATCCAGGATAGTCATTTACTTCAACGGGCACTTTCTTCAACTGACGAGACGTTTCCATGATCAGGTTTGTCACCTCATCTGAAGTGGAATAACCGCGAATAATCTCCACCAATTTCATTACTGGAACTGGATTCATGAAGTGCATGCCAATGACTTTGTCCGCACGGTTGGTAACCGAAGCAATTTTTGTGATCGAAATAGAAGACGTATTTGTCGCTAGAATTACTTCAGGAGCGGTTACTTCGTCTAATTCTCTAAATATTTTTAGTTTTAAATCGATGTTTTCTGTCGCGGCTTCCACAACTAATTCAACACCTTTAACTCCCTCTGAAATGCTCGTGAACGTTTTTAAATTATTCAATGTTGCTTCTTTCTCAGCCATAGTGATGGCCTCTTTGGCTACTTGACGATCCAAGTTTTTCCCAATCGTAGCGATGGCTTTATCCAATGCGGTTTGAGAAACATCAATTAAATGGACTTGGTGATTGAATTGAGCAAAGACATGCGCAATTCCATTTCCCATTGTACCAGCACCAATAACAGCAACATTTTTCATAAAAATCAATTTAGTTCACAAATATAATCATTGTATCTTTGTCCGGAATGGCTATTGAACGAATTCGTCAACTACTCGGATCTGATTTCTCAAAATCGTTGAGTGTCTTATTATCCGGAACAATCATTGCTCAAGCAGTTGGGTATTTGATTGCACCGATTTTAACACGTCTTTACACGACAGCTGAAATGGGTGAATTGGGATTCTACATGCGTCTAGCTGGATTTATTTCGGCCATCGCAACCCTGCGTTATGAAGCGGCATTGCCTTTGCCAAAACTCGACGGACATTCCTTTTTGTTATATCGTTTATCCTACCGAATATCACTCATTGTATTAATCCTAGCAAGCATCGTGTTTTTAATCCTTTATTATCAAGGATTAGATGAGAAATTTAGTTGGTGGTTTTTCCCATTAACCATCATGAGTGCGGCTTGTATTATTGTGGTCAACATCGGTACTAGCTGGTCAGTACGCATAGGCAAATACGGAATTATTTCCCGTCAAAAAATAACGAATTCCGCAGTGTCGAATGGATTAAAATGGGCCTTCGCTTACCTTCACTTGAGCACATTCGGACTCATCCTAGCAACGTTCATCGCTTCCCTCCTATCTTCATTGGAATTCGCCTTTAATTTTGGAAAAATTCATCGAAAATTCAAACACTTTATTTCTAAAAGAAAAACGGCTGCGCTCATGCGTCAGCACAAAGAATTCCCGACCTTAAACCTACCGCATGTTTTTGTAGACAATGGTAGAGACATGCTCATTGCCACATTTATATTTGCCTACTATTCTGAATCTGTCTATGGATCCTTTAACCATTCCTACACCATGCTCAGACTTCCACTGATGCTCATCGGTGTTTCCTTAGGTCAATTATTCTACAACAGAGCATCGGAATTATACAAGCAAGGAAAATCAATGGTTCCTTTACTGAATAAAATGTTACTTTTCCTCACAGCACTTTCCATTGTTCCTTTCACTATTCTTTTCTTTTATGGTGAATTCTTGTTTGCCTTTGTATTTGGCAAAGACTGGGCTTTATCCGGCTCTTATTCAGAAACGATGTCCGTTTGGTTAATGATCAATTTCATTTTATCACCAATTGCAGCGTTGCCCTTGATTTTAAGTAAACAGAAAGTTTTCTTTATGATGGGGATTGTCAGTTCATTGATTCAAGTAATTCCACTGTGGATTTTACCAATGAAACTAGGTAAAACACAAGCCGTTTTTCACTTCAGTCTACAGGTCATATCCTACACTCAAGCCGCATGGTTACTCATTACAATTGGCGTATTTTACTACTATGCATTAAAAGCTGCCCCTGAAAAAATAGCCTCATAAATAGCTGAGAATTTTTCTCGATTCGAATCTTTAGTCGCCTTTTGATCAATAATCGTTTTATTCCGCTCTTGAACCGACGATGAATCCATTAGTAATAAGCGCTCCACATCTTTACTCAAATCCCCTGAAGAAATGATTCCGTTCACTCCGTCTTCGATCCATTCTCTATTCGCTGGCAAGTCGGAGACAATAGGCAAAGAGCCATAAGCGAGAGCTTCTAATAAACTAATCGATGTTCCGTCCGTTGTTGGAATGGAAACATAAATCTTTGAACGTAAGTAATTTTGTTGATTGTCTTTTCCCGCTTGAAAACCTAAAAACTGAAAACTCCCGTTGGGCAATTTTTCTTCGGCAAGTTGCTGTAGTTTTTCTGTCTGTGTTCCACTCGCTGCGATGTGTAATTTCCAATCTGAATTTTTCGAAAGAAATTCAGCCAATTGACTAATAATTTGATCAATTTGATACAAGGATTCATGCATTCGATTGGAGTAGATGACTTTTTTTCGTTCTACTCCTTCTTCGACGGACTGAATTTCTACACCAAAATTAGCTACTGTCACCGGAACTTTACCAATCAAGCCATGAATGGCATCTGACATGAATTGTGCATCCGCAGTAATCGCATCGGCACTTTTAAGAATGTATTGCACCATCCAACGGTGAAGAAAACTGGTATGGGGTAATTTCAATACATCACTTCCCCAAGTCGTCACCACTAAAGGTCTTCTGCCTCTATTCGCTAAAGCGGTAATGAATCCGTAGGCATTTGCTTGGTGAACATGAATGATGTCAGGCTGTTCCTCTTTGATGATTTTTCGAAGAATTTGAACATTCTTCCACATCGCGAAGGGATTCTTCAATTCAAAATTGACCTTTCTAGATGGAAACTGTTCACTTTCTTGATTGGAAACCAACAAAATGTCATCAAAACAATTCTCAATGAGATTTCGGTAATTCAGCAAATGAGCATTTCCTTTACTTCCACCAATTAACAATAATGATTTTGACTTAAGCATACGCACTTTCTTTAGTTTGATGACGCTGAAAAATCCATGCGATTCCAATGCAAAACAATAACTCGATGTTCCGTTCCGTCAATGGATTATTTGTGATGGCACTCACCATCATCATGATCAAAATTAAACTTCCTTTCAAAGGTATTTCATTCACGGAAGCAACTAATTTTTTAAACGGAATCAGAAAGATCGACATGTAAATCAAGAGTCCGATTAAACCATAGCGCCAAGTCATTAAGATGTACTCGTTTTCGGAATATATCTTATTCTGGTAGAAAAATTCTTTGTACGGTCCATGTCCAAACAAGGGTTCTTCGATGATCATTTTTCCCAGCATATTCCATGTTTCCAATCGTCTCCGAGCCGATCCACTATGAAACGCTGTTCCATCCAACAAACTATTGTTATAGGAAGTGAATTGAAAAAATGACGTAGCGAACATCCATGCGATGAAAAAGGTTCCAATCGTTCCGAAGACCACCAAGGTCCACTGTTTTTTTGTCCAAATCGTCGCTTTGAAAATAGCTAGAAATGCAAAAATACAGAAGATAAACAGTAGGGCTGTTCTCGACTGACAAAGAAAAACAAATAGTAAACTCACGAAAAACAGTCCAAGGTTCTTACGATTCATGTTTGTCGGAAAATAATACAAACTAAAATAACCAAATAAAAGTGCATTGATGTTTGGATTCCCCATTGTCCCCACCAAGCGTTTAACCGCTGGTCCACCAATTGAATCTTTCCCGAAATACTGAATTTGAAGTCCACCGTTGTAATAGTGCTCTAGAACCTTATTCAAAGGAGTGAATTCAAAAAAATGAACGGTGTTTATCACAACCAAGAAACCAAATATCCACGGGATGAATCTTTTAAATAGGGAATAATCCAACAAGGAAAAAAACCAGATCGCAAGGCCAAATTTGATCCATTTGTACACTTCGAAATAATCACTCGTAGAAGTGTGATGGCCTTGAATAAAAATGGAAAAAAGGACGAAACCAGAAAAAACGAAGGGGATCCACGCACCGTATCCGGCTGCTAATTGAGACCTGTTCATCCAGACAAATCCAAACATTAGCGGTAAACAAATGTCAAGAATGTGAATCGATGGCAAGGTTGAACGTAAAGTGATTGCCGGCAAACACAAGGAGGCGAACACAATAAACACCCCTAAATAAGTGACCCATGTTTTACTCTTTGGTCCACTCATCGTAATACGCTCTTAACTCAGGATGTTGCCGCATTTGTCGTTCATCTATGTTGCGGGTATCACCGGTAACTTTCGCTGGATTCCCAGAGATGATGGAAAAATCGGGAAATTCTCCGCGCACGTAACTGTAGGCTGAGACGATTGAACCTTTACCGATTTTGGTTTTTGGCATGATGGTCGAATGTGGACCAATAAACGTGTATTTACCGATGTG
>CAIOSO010000090.1 GCA_903860985.1 uncultured Flavobacteriales bacterium | reverse complement strand
TTGAACCGAATGGCAACGTATAATGGAAGTAGTCCGTATCGTACTCCCGGACTTTTAAACATTATTAGTCATTTGGAATTCAATGAAGGACCAGCCATCAAACTCTACGAGGAGTTCGGTGTGAGCGGCGCTTATTTCGATCTCGACGGACACTTCGGCAACAGCATCGAAGATTCCCGCTGGTTTCATCCTGCCATCGACCTCGCTATCCCACAAGGATGCAACATCAATCCCACGGGGACAAATGAAGCGTATGTTGCATCCTTCCAAAAAGGCATGGACCATGTGGGGAAACTGTTCAAAGCCGGAAAACTGCACTATGTCGTCTTTGCTCACGGGGCAGATTCACATAAGGACGATGACATCGGTGGTGGCTGCGATACCAAGCACTGGCTTCTCTGTGCGCAACTTTTCTCCGAATGGGTCAACGAAATATCGGCTGCAATCGGTAAACCACTTCCGGTCACGTTGGCATTGTTTGGTGGATATCGCTCCGATAACTACGAAGCGGTATTGGATCTTCATTTAAAATCCCTCATGACTTGTGCACGGATCATTTGTGAACATCCACAACGGGAAAGGCTCATCATTCCCAAGAAAATGTTTAAGCGTAGTGCCTAACCGGATGTTGACTTAAGGAACATCCAACACGAACACCTCCCGATTACCTGCCTCACTGAGTTCTTTCATTTTCTTGGAAATGACACCCCACAATGGATCATTCAGCGATGGTTCAAGTAGTTCCAAACTTCGGTCAAATCTTCCTGCGAAGCGATTTAGTTCGGCGCGGAATAAATGGCCGTTTTCATCCTCCTCGATCAAGTGTAAAATAGCATCTATGTTCTCCAAGTAATCTAGGTCTTCGTTTAAAACTTCACGTGTTAAAGTTCCATCTTCCAACTGTTTGTGGTGTGCCCACATCAATCGATAGCGCAAGTACCGTTCGTCATCGTCATCCCTTTGGACATTCATAAATAACGCGTCTTTGATGTCTTCACGGTCTAGTTCCTTGGCTGGATCAAGTTCCAGTTGATCTCCAAAAGCTGGATTTTTGACTTCGCTTGGCGTGAAATCGTCGTCGTAGAAATGAGCAATCTGTGGCATAATTGCTCCTTCGACTTGCGTTGTTTCGTCCAGCCAAAAGCTACAGTCACAACGTACACATTTGGTAATGCGTGGATAGGATGGCATCATTGGTGCTTCGACACGCATGTCGGAATAATGGGTGGCTCCGAAAGTATTTCCACTTGCTAAACTGCGTTTGGTGACGCGGTATTGGCAATCGGGACAAGCGTAAACGTAGGTTGGTCCTGGCATCATGGTGTGTAGATTTATAGTTGTTTAAAAAATGGTTAATAGCTCATGGCAATCATGCTTGAACGACTGACAATCAAGCAGGCTGCTTCACTTTGGTAGACGCAGGCGGAAAGTCCTTTGAGGTAATGCTTTGTTGGACGGTAATGTTCTCTTTCCAACACCGATTTGATGTCCATTGTTTCTTTGGCTTTGAAACGAAGAAAACGCTTCTTTACATTCTCTGATGCCACATGGATTTCATAGGTTCCTTCTTTCAGTGAAAGGGTCCAGCGGTCGATTTTCATGAACGAGGGACTGTAACGCGAAAAATAGGTGTAGGGCTCATCGTTTCCGTCAATGCGGTAATGTTCGAGGCGCCTGAGTTGACTTCCAAACTGTTTTTGCAGATCGGACAGCGGAGCGTGGAGTAAGTCGTAAAATAAGTGGTCGCTGAGAATTTTCATAAGTTATTTCGGTTAAAGGGATTGTAGTTTTTCGGATCCACATACACGCGTTTGGTCAAGTGTCGGAATTTGAACTGCGTTTTGAAATTCGAGCATTCGAACAAATCGGTGATTTCACCTTTTTCCAAATCGAAGAGTAAATTCATGTAGCGCTTGCTGTTGTTGCCGATAAACATATACCCGGTTTTTTCTTTGTAGCAATCGCCACAGCGTCCTTCGACGGCGTTGAGAAAGGTGTCTCCGTTGGACTTAAAATCCTCCATCAAGCGCTCGAGTTTCAAAATGAATTCATTGCGGTTAAAATCCTGATAGGTGATTTTGTCGTCGAGTAAGGTGTACAGCATGTCGGTGTCCATGCTTTGAATGAAATACCGCACGGCATCCGCAAGGCTGCGTAGGGGCGGGTAGGACTGTTGTTCCTGGGGAACTTTTTTTTGTTCGTTCATCATGGTGTTTTTTTATAGGAGTCATAGGTGAATGCCATCCATTGGTTTAGTTTCTGTGGTTTTGTTGATAGGATGGCGCCGGTATCGCGTTGACCTTTATTTCCGAGTTTTCCCCAAAGAAAATTTTCCGTGTTCTGCACGATTGGTTCGACACGTCCCGTTGATTCCATGGAGATGCTTTTCTTGAAGTGATTCATTTCCAGACTGTAGATTTCCCCAATCACATAACTCGATTCTTTAAACACAGAGCGATCAATGGTGACGCAGATCCATTTGTTTGGAATACGCAGAACTTTAAAAATATAATCGAAATGACCGTTTTTCAGGAGGTGTTGATCCCTTGGGGAATCCTCGTTGATCATATACACGAGTTGTACGTTTAATTTCATCCGATTTAGTTTTGATTTACCATTGTTTCGATGCTTTTAATCACCCGTTTCGGAAAGCGCAAGCGGATGATTTTTCCGTTTTGAAAGCGAAAGGCTAAGCGGACCACCAATTCCTTGAATTCCTTACGTGGTG
>CAIOSO010000089.1 GCA_903860985.1 uncultured Flavobacteriales bacterium | reverse complement strand
GAAAGTCAAAATGTGATGTTGGAAAATTCGGTTCGACGTCCACATCTTTCGCATCATTTCCTGCCGCGTGAATCATTAAAACTCCGTTCGTATCTGCATACAACATTGCTTGGTATACTTCGTATTGATGTGGTGAATAATCCTTTCCAAAGGACATATTGATTACTTGTGCTCCGTTATCCACTGCGTAACGAATGGCTAACGCAACATCTTTATCTTGTTCGTCACCATTAGGAACCGTGCGAACGGACATTATTTTCACGTTATCCGCAACTCCATCTCCACCTTTTCCATTTCCGCGAATAGCCGCGATAATTCCTGAAACGTGCGTTCCGTGTAATGCCTCTGGACCTTCCACGTCGTTATTACCATAATGTATTTCCGTAAAATCATCTGGATTATCTCCAATTAAACTACGGTCATCGTAGTAAATATTGAGGTTGTAATTTAGTTGGTCTTCGATGTATTTCTTTGTTTCTGCGTCGAATTGTCCATTTGCCAATCCTTCTTTGTATTGCGCTAAGTTTTCAAGTTCTCCTTCTACTTCTGCTTTTGCTTTGGCATACATGGAATATTCTGTTTCATCGAACAAGGTAGCTGGATCAACGCCATCGTATTTATCTTTTAGTTTGGCGTAAATGCGGGTTTTTTCCAAACGGGCATTCTCTTGGTTTTCACCATTGGCGTTTCCTAAAAAGTTCCACCCATGAACGTCATCCACGTATCCATTTTTATCATCGTCGATTTTATTTCCTGGAATTTCCTTTGGATTCAACCAAATTTTCCCTTGTAAATCCTCGTGTTCGATATCGACTCCTGAATCAATTACTGCAACGATTACGGTTTGTGACTTCTTGTTTTTCAGCATTTTGTATGCTTGGTCCGTGTACATTCCTTGTCCATCGCCGTTGTACCAGTTAAGGGTTCCCGGAATAGCTTGAGCGAACAACTGTGGAATCGAAAATCCAAAAACGATCAAAAGGTATTTTGCTGTATTCATGTGCTTTTTTTTCAAATTTAAAAATTAAACGTCAATGCTAGGGATCGGTAACAATAAAACTTACAATTCGTCCAATGCAAAAACCTTTATCCCGCGAATAAAAGTCATCCAAGCATAGTTTTGCTCGAACGAAGGATTGCTTTCAAGGGGTTTGTCGAAGATGACGAAATTGGCTCTTTTTCCTTTCTCTAAACTTCCAAGTTCATTTTCTTGAAACGAGGAGAATGCTGCCCAAATCGTCATTCCGCGAATGACTTCATCCAAACTTAAGGACTCTTGAGCTAAGAATCCATTTAAGGGTTCATTTGATGGGTTTTTGCGTTGTACAGCAGCATGAATGGTGAAGAATGGATTCGTTGATTCCACCGGGAAGTCTGTCCCTATGGCCAACATCCCGTATTGACTTAATAACGTTTTGTAGGCATACGCTCCTACGAGTCGCTCCTTCCCTATTCTTTTTTCAACCCAGCGTTGATCGCTTGTTGCATGTGTTGGCTGGACAGATGGAAACACGGCGTACTCGGAGAATTTTGCAAAATCCGAAGGGTCAATCACCTGAGAATGCTCAATGCGAAAACGATGATCTGGATTTCTTTTGAACGCATTTTTATAAATATCCAAAATCAAGGCATTCGCGGAATCTCCAATTCCATGTGTATTCATCTGGTAACCATGCTTTAAACAGAATTGAGCGACATTTCGCATTTCATTTACTGAAGTCAACAATAAACCATGGGAATGGTGATCATCTGTATATGGTTTTTTCAATAATGCTCCTCGAGAACCGAGTGAACCATCCGCGAAAACCTTAAAACTTCGGATGGATAAATTTCGAAAACGATATGGTCCATTTTTTATGGCAAATGCTCTGTTTTCAGGAGAATTCATGAGCATGGCATACAATTCCAATTTCAATTGTCCACCCGAAATCATGGATTTAAACAGCTGAATGTGTTTGAAATCAATCCCTGCTTCATGTGTTCCGGTAATTCCATACTGAAACAATTCTTCTTGAATTTCAGAAATAGCCTTCTTCACTTGACTTGTTGGATAAGCCGGTAATAATTTTGAAATGAAATTCATGGCATTGTCTAAGAGCAGACCTGTTGGGACTCCATTGACCATTTTCACTTCTCCACCATCGACGTTTGCTGATTGAATTTTTGCTTTTTTAAAAAGGCACTCATTAACGAGCGCCGCGTGTCCGTCCACACGATACAAGCAGACTGGAATGTTTTTAAATACTTCTGAAAGCTTTTTATTGTTTGGCATGGAGTCGTTTCCCCAAAGTGATTGATCCCATCCACCGCCGATGATAAACTTGTTGCTGGATTTTGCCAAATACTTTTCACAGCGATAAATTACCTCGTCCATGGACTTTGCTCCATTTAAATCGACGCCCAGTTTTTGATTGGCATACATTAATAAATGCCCATGAGCATCCGTTAAACCAGGATACACATCTTTTCCTAAGGCATCAATATCTTCCTCGGATCTGTATTTGTTTAAAATTTGTCTTTCTGGACCAACTTCGATAACTTTTCCATCGCTAATCGCCATTGCATCGTAAACGGAATTTGCATCGTTCATGACATGGATTTTCGCATTGTGCACAATTAGATCGACTTTTTGACCTTTCATGCAAGAAGCTAGAAAAGAGAGGATGATGAATAGAAGTATGATGTGTTTTATCATAAAAAGAACATTAGAAAGGATAACCGATACCGAAATTCAAATAATTCGGTAGGAATGGTTTAGGCATGATTTTCTTCACTTGATCCAAGCTCATATTAAAATGGTCCATTCCTTCTTGGTAATACGTTTGACGTGTTCCCATCTCTTGAAAAACCCATTTAGCACCATTTGCAAATGCTGGATTGTATATAGGAAATCCTACATCCAATCGAATGATGAAATAGTCTAAATCCATACGTAGTCCGAGTCCAGATGAAATGGCAATCTGTGGAACAAAGGTGTTCCAATGAAACTGACTACCCATGCGACTTAGATCTTCACGATAGGTCCAAATATTTCCAAAGTCTGTAAATATGGCTCCTTTAAACGTGGAACCTAAGCTGAAACGGTATTCCAAGGACCCCGCGAATCGAATGTCAGCGATTTGAGTTGCTAATCGATTCGTATCCAAATGGTACTTATATGCTCCAGGTCCTAAGGCCCTTGCTCTCCAGCCTCGGTTATCATTTGACCCACCTCCAAAAAAGCTGTAGTCATAAGGCATGGCGGTTTTGGAGTTTTTATAAGGCAATCCAGCACCAGCGGTTAGCTTCAAGTGTATTGAAGAACCGGACAAAACGCGTTTGCTCATGATAAATTGATTGTCTAAACGGACAAATTGTGAATAGGGCTGATTTCTTAATAAATATTGACCATTTAGTGTATCCTGTCTCGCTCTAAATTGATACAATAGATTTCCAGCAGCATCAAAAGTGGAATTGAAATACACCGAAGTATTTTGAAGACTTCTACGTTCTTTTCCTTCCTTCAGATCCTTCTCTTTATTGTTATACTCATATGAAAACTTAAAGTCCTGCCAAATAAATTGATTGTTATAAGTTGCATTCAAAAAGACATCGTTTATTTGATTTAACTGTGTTTGGAAAGCGTCACTTTTCTTGATGGAGACATACTTTATGACGGATGCTCCGGGTAAACCCATTTGAAAAACTTGTGTCTTTCCAACCAAGAATTTCCACATGTAATTTAATTGGAAAACACTTCGGTCGAAAATGCTTCGTTTTTCAATGTTGTAGGCCGTGGTTAAAACCGTTCTTGGTTTCTGACGTTTTCCTAACATCGTAACAGGTGTAGGAAACAATCCAGGTAAGTCAAACTTTAAACTTGGACCAAACTCAAAGGTGTTGAATGTTCTCCCTTTTCCCGTTCCTACCGTCTGACCTAATTGATCTTGAAAGACCAGCGGTTGCGATTCGAATCCACCTCCAAAAGAAAAGGTCATTTTTCCAGCTCCTTTATTGATGTTTTTATTGGTGTAATTAAACGATGCATTGGCACCAAGCAAACCCGTTGAGGAAGTGAATTTAGGATCAAATCCATAGGTTTGTTTTTTTGCTGGTTCAAGGAAATAATGAACAGCTAATTTATTACCCGGTTGCTCGATGAGAATTGGTTTTACCGAACTAAAAACACCTAACTGAACGATGGAGCGGTAACTTCTATCCAAATAATATTCTTTGTATTTATTATCATTTTCAAGGTAGTTTTGAAGCTCAAGAATGGATGGTTTTATCCATGGCTCCAGCCCATTATATGTTACCGTTACCTTTCTAAATGGATTCGTTGTTCCCGCTGTAACGCGCTTATCTTTCAGTTGTTTTTTAGAATATTCGATTTCGTCATACGTAAAAGAATTCGTCGTTCTGAGGAATTGTGGAGCGATTGGATCATATAAGCTCAATTGCTGTTCCTTCATCAATTGAGCAAAACTGTCTTCCATACCAATGGTGTCAGAAAGGTGAAAATACACACTAGAAATGGACATTTCCGCATAAGGAATTCGAATCAAGCTATCTTTTTTTACCTCTGATGGAATGTAACGATCATCGAATTGAACAAGCAAACGAACACGCATGGTTTGACGATTGGTGTCTACAGAGTAAGAAATGCTGTTAGCTGAAAATTTATACACTTGGTCATCCCGAAAATACTTTGCTACTAGATCACGGTAATCATTTAAATAATCTGTATCAAAAGGCTCTCCAAGTAGTGGATGTTTGCCCGTTTGATCAATTTGCTTTTTGACAAATGCGGAATGTTTGTCTCGAAGCAGTTTCGCACCAATGTATTGAACTGAATCAATGACGTATTGTGGGCCAGTCTCCAAGATGTAGCTTGGATAAGCAAATCGTTTTTTCTCGTTCAACCTTAATTCACCTTTTACTTGTCCATAATAATACCCTTTTTTACGCAGGTAGAACCCCAATTGCTCGATGCTTTTTTGATATAAAATGGTGTCGAAAACGATCGGTTTTTGTCCAAACTTATACTTCACCTTTTCCTTCCATAACACTTTAGTAAAAGAAGATTCATGAAATTCTTTTACTACAAAGGCAGTGTCTCCTCGTTCAAAAGCTTTTGCATTACGCTTCGTGTTTACATGAGCTACCTTGTCTTTTTTTCTCTTTTGTTTTCGATCGTACGCCTGGTATTTCAACTCTCTTTTATGCGCAACCCTAGCTGAGTCGATAGAATTGTAGATGCGTAATTTAACATTGATGTAGAAATTTCGTTGATTCGGTTGTTGTCGGACAATTAATCCAAGTTCATATTTATCGATGGCAGCGTTGTCTTTTACTTCGATAGAATTTGAACGAAGCAAGTACTTTCCCGTTGGGACATTTCGCGTTAAATCACATGCTGTTAAAACAAACAGAAGGATAATCGCAATATTTAGTAAATTCGCTCGATGTTTCATGCTCCAGTGCAAAAATAACAATAATCAAGTTGGAAAAAATTTCACTTCAAAAGATAAAATGGATTAAAAGTCTACACCTGAAAAAAAACCGAGAAAAAGAAAAGTTGGTTTTGGTGGAAGGATTTAAATTGGTAAGCGAATTAGCAAGTCAATATCCATTACTTGTACATTCAATGTATTCGAGTACTGAAATGGACCTTGATTTCGAGCAACGCTTCGATTGTTTCGCTTGTCATACGAACGAAATGGAGCGCATCTCACAGTTCAACTCTGCCCCCACGTTAATTGGTATTTTTCACGAACCAGGTCTACCTATTTTTAATCCAAATGAACGCGTTTTGGTACTTGAAAACATCCAAGACCCAGGAAACCTTGGGACGATCATTCGAACCGCTGATTGGTTTGGAATTAAACAAATTGTTTGTTCAGAGGATACCGTAAATTGTTACAATTCGAAGGTGATACAATCTTCAATGGGCAGTGCCTTTCGGATTCCTGTTTTTTATAAAAACCTAGAGGATTTTCTTCCAAAACTGAATTCCACCGTTCATGGAGCACTTTTAGATGGTAAAAACGTAGCGAAAGTTGATCCTAATGAAATAAAAATTCTTGTCATGGGAAATGAAGGGAAAGGTATTTCAGAATCACTTCAAAAACATATCAATCAGGCAGTTACCATTCCTGGATACGGACAAGCGGAGTCCTTAAATGTGTCAATTGCGACAGGTATTTTCCTGTATCATTGGAGTCAATCGAAAACAGTTTGACTTAATTCAAAGAAAAGGCTGTATTTTTGCAAATCCCAACTGCGAAAATGATAGATTTCGATTTATACGAAGCCAAGAAGCTTTACCCATTTCAAGAACAAACTGTACACCAAGTTTTAGAAGAACTAAGGAAAAATGGCACGAATTTTAATTTATTATATCAACTTCCAACTGGAGGAGGAAAAACGGTAATTTTCTCGGAAATCGCACGTCGATTCATCGAACAATGGGGAAAGAAAGTACTGATTTTAACTCACCGAATTGAGTTATCCGTACAAACATCTCAACAGCTTTCAGCCATTAAAGTTGCCAATAAGGTAATTAATTCAGAAGTAAAGCACTTAGATGACCAAGACGATTATCAATGTTTTATCGCAATGGTCGAAACGCTCAATAATCGACTCAATGAAAACGATAATTTCATTGCGGATGTTGGATTAGTGATTGTGGATGAGGCGCACTACAACAGTTTCCGAAAAATCTTTCAATTTTACGAGGACGCAAATATTCTTGGTGTTACTGCAACGCCATTAAGTTCGAATCGAAACCTACCATTAAAAGACAATTACAATAAACTTTTAGTTGGCGAATCCATTTCAAATCTCATTGAAGGCGCCTATTTGTCCAATGCTGAAACGTATCAGTATGACGTCAATTTACATGGATTAAAAATAGGAACAAATGGTGATTTCACGGTAGGAAGCTCTGACCTACTCTACAGCAATTTCTTCATGCAAGAAAAATTGATTTTTGCCTATGAAGAAGTTAGTTTAAATAAAAAAACCTTGATTTTCAATGCTGGAATTGAAACCTCACGACGTGTGGAAGAATCCTTCAAGAAACTCAAATACAACATTCGACACCTCGACTCAACCTTCAGCGATAAAGACCGTAAGGACGTCATTCATTGGTTCAAAGTCACCCCAGGTGCAATTTTAACTTCTGTAGGAATCCTAACAACAGGTTTCGATGAGCCCACTGTTGAATCTATTATTATTAATCGTGCAACACGGTCATTGACCTTATATCATCAAATGATTGGACGTGGATCGAGGAAGCTCCCGAATAAAAGTGATTTTCAAATCATTGATTTAGGAAACAATGTACGTCGTTTTGGATACTGGCAAGACTACATCAATTGGCAGGATGCCTTTAAATTCCCCGATCGCTTCTTAGAATCTCGTATTTCGGAATTGGAGGACATGGAGTTCGAAGTAGAATTTGAATTTCCAAAAGGATTTGATAAGCACATGCCTTCTGCCATTTTAGAGGAATTTAACATAAAAGATTGTTATTACGAGTGTTTAGATCGTGGCATGAAAGGAAAAGTAGCCATTGAACTTTCCATCGAAAACCATTTCAAAGCCATTCAATCCTCAGCAAAAAATCTAGACCATGCGCTTGATTTAATGCATGTTATACAAGATCACATTGATCATCGCTTAAAGCACTATACGAAGTGTATTTCAAAAAGCACCGATAACTATTTTAAGTACCTTTTAGAAACGTATAACAGACAATTAGCACAAAAAATTAGATTGAATATTGAAGATTGATGCTTTTTCTGTAATTTTAAATGCACATGAAAAAAATCAGTCTAATTTGTTTTTGTCTTCTTCAAAGTCTCGTCTTTTCACAAGGGACGAAACTAAAGACCTACCTCGATACAAAACAGTTCTATGCTCCGAATGTTGGGAATTACCTCGAAGTATATATGCAATTTGTCTCCTACTCTGTTGCCTACAAAAACGAGGGAAATGGACTGAGAGCGAAAGTGCTCATTTCTATAGAAATTTCGGATAGTTCTAAAACGGTCTATAGTGATCGCTATGTATTGGAATCTCCAGAAGCAATTGACAGTGTTCAAGATGATTTTTATGAAGTTTTGCGGGTTCAATTGAATCCCGGAAAGTACTCCTTAAAAATTGATTTATTGGATGTTTACAAAGATGATTCAGAAATCTCCGGAAACCTTCCCATTTCCATTGAAGATTTTTCGAAAAACACGAAAATTTCAGATGTGCTAGTCGCAGAATATGCCTATCCCAGTGAGGAACAAACCAACTTCGATAAATCTGGCTACCACATCATTCCGATGTTATCTAGTTTCTACGGCACTGATTCTAAAACCTTACCTATTTACCTTGAATTATATGGCACAGAGGGGATTTCCGATAGTTCTTTTCAAGTATCTCATCGCATCATTGATATGAAAGATGCGACCGAAGTAGCTGGATTCACACGAACATCTACCATATTTAAATCTACGGTTGTTCCCGTTTTTGAAACCATAAACCTCGAGGAATTACCCACAGGGAATTACCAAATAGAATACCGCTTGACGACAAACGATGCCGAAATATTAGCGACTCAGACCTATGACTTCGAACGAAGTAATGAGAACAATGATATGTTCACGATGGAAAACTTACAATTAGACCCAGCCTTCCAATCCTCGATTCCAAATGATTCTGTTTTATACTATTTAGAGAGCTTAATTCCAATTTCGAAACCTGCAGAAATTAGAAACATCATTGAAACCTTAAAATCTAAGAATAAGGAGGAGGCTAGAAAGCACATTCAAGGATATTGGACCCTTTCGACCCCGACAAAACCCTATGAGTCTTGGTTGAAATATAAAGCGCAAGTGCTTTTCGTTGAAAAAATTTACGGCAACAATTTCCAGGAGGGTTTTGAAACAGATCGCGGACGCGTTTATTTGAAGTACGGTACACCTAATCAAATGAATGCGCGTGAATCGTCTCCATCTGAATATCCATACGAAATTTGGACCTATAATAAAATTGGCGTTTACAGCAACAAACGATTTATATTTTACAATCCAGACTTAGTAAATAATGCATATCGACTTCTCCATTCGGATATGATTGGTGAGTTAAAGAATCCAGCATGGGCTCAAATCCTAGCGAAACGAAATACTTATAATGGAAATGTGGATAATCCTAACCAAAATAACGTGAAACACTGGGGAGGTGATAGTAATGATTTGTTTCGTCAATATTAGTAGATGGAAACAAGATTAGCCATTGTCATCCTGAATTTTAATGGGGAAAATCACCTAAATACCTTTTTACCAAGTGTTTGTGCTTTTTCTCAAAATAATCCTGTATTCGTTGCTGACAATGGAAGCACGGATAATTCTATCGCATTCCTCTCAGAACATTTTCCAAAGGTCAATGTACTGCCTCAAAAACGGAATTTTGGATTTGCTGGTGGATACAATGTCGCACTGGAGCAATTAAAAGGTCAATTCGATTATTACTTACTGCTCAATAGTGATGTAGAGGTTACCGAAAATTGGATCGAACCATTAAAATCCTTCATGGATCTAAATCAAAACACCGCGGCTTGTCAACCAAAAATTAAATCTTGGATACAAAAAGACTCCTTTGAACATGCTGGTGCCTCAGGTGGATTTATGGACCTTCATTATTTTCCCTTTTGTCGAGGACGAATTTTTGACTCTGTAGAAAAAGATGAGCAAAAATACGACTTTAACACCCCTGTAACCTGGACATCTGGCGCAGCAATGTTGGTGCGTTCCGATCTATTTCATCAAGTCAAAGGATTCGATTCCGATTTTTTCGCTCATATGGAGGAAATTGACTTGTGTCTGCGCTTGGGGAATTTAGGATTTGACTTTTACTGTATACCAGAAAGTACCGTGTATCATTTAGGTGGTGGGACACTTGATTATGATTCTCCAAAGAAAGTCTATTTAAACTTCCGAAACAGTCTTTTCTTGTTGATGAAAAACCACGCCGGACTTTTATTCCCTAGTTTATTTATCCGCATGTGTTTAGATGGAATTGCTGGAGTTAAATTTCTGCTTTCCGGAAAATTTCAATTGACATGGATGGTGTTTTTAGCGCACATGAATGTGTATGCTCAATTCGGAAGATTTTATAAAAAACGTCGTCAAATCAATACCAAAGCAAGAAAATTCTACCGCTACAATGGACGAATTATCTGGGATTATTACTTTTTGAAAAACACCGTTTATTCTCAATTAAACAAACGAAAATTCAACTAATGAAAACGATATTCAGTTCCCTTTTCTGCACGCTTAGCTTACTTTCCTTTTCCCAAGAAACCAATGTGATGATGGCGAGCGACAAAGCACAAAAGTTAGTTGGAAAACCAGCAGAATCGTTTAATCCATACGTTTACGTCATGCCCACGATTGGTACCGGAGGACATGGACATACGTTTCCAGGTGTTTGTGCTCCATTCGGGATGATGCAATTGAGTCCGGACACACGTCACGATGGTTGGGATGGTTGTGGTGGATACCATTACTCCGACTCCCTCATTTATGGTTTTAGTCATACGCACTTGAGCGGGACAGGAGTACCAGATTATGCGGATTTATTAATCTCACCTCAATCGGGAAAAAAGGCAAAATTACTTCCCAAATACCAAGATGCGAAAAATGGTTATGGCTCAAAATTCTCACACAACAAAGAAAAAGCGCGCGCTGGATTCTATGAAGTTTATCTGGAAGATGAGCAAATCAATGTACGCTTAACGACAAGTGAACGCTGTGGTATCCACGAATATACGTTTACGAATGCCAAAGGTAAAAAATACATTCTGTTGGATTTAGATTACCGTGACAAAGTTCTTGACGCCGGATTCGAGATCATCAACAACACAAGTATCTCTGGGAAAAGAGTTTCAGACGCATGGGCAAATGAACAACACTTTTATTTTCAACTAGAAACTTCCACCCCATTCAGTTCTGCCAAACCAGTGAAAATCGCTGGGACACATAAATTATTGCTCGAATTTCCTAAGGATACCAAAGTGCTGTATGTCAAAGTGGGTATGTCACATGTGGATCAAAAAGGAGCTGCACATAATTTACAACTCGAAATACCTGGTTTTGATTTTATGCAAGTGTATTCCCGTAATGTTGAAAAATGGAACAAGGAATTAAGTAAAATCAAAGTCGATGCATTGAATTTCGAAGATGCCATCATCTTTTACACGAGTTTGTATCATTGCATGGTTGCTCCAAATTTGATGAGCGATCTAGATGGACGTTACCGCGGACGTGATCAGAAAATTCATCAATTGGTAAAGGACAATCAATACACGGTGTTTTCACTTTGGGATACCTACAGAGGGAATCATCCCCTATTTACCTTGATTCAACAAGAACGAACGACTCAATTCATCCGTACTTTCTTGCGTCAATTTGATGAAGGCGGAGATCTTCCAGTATGGGAATTAGCAGCCTGCGAAACGGAATGTATGATCGGATACCACAGCGTTAGTGTCATTTCTGATGCCTACATGAAAGGATTGAATGGTAAAACAAAAGTTGCCGGAATGTCCTACGACGCCAAAAAAGCGTTAAACGATATGCATTTTACGGCTAACATCAATGAACTCGGAAAACAAACCTATGCGAACAATGGATATTTGAGTTCAAGTGATGAACCAGAGTCCGTTTCTAAAACCTTGGAGTATGCCTATGATGATTTTTGCATCGCAGAAATGGCAGCAGCCATGGGAAATGAGGAAATGGGGAAAACTTACCGCAAACGTAGCTTTTCCTTTGTGAATTTATTCGATCCAAACACGAAATTCATGCGTGCACGTCGCGGCGCACAATGGTACGGACCCTTTGATCCTTCCGAAGTGAATTTCAACTACACCGAAGCAAATAGCTGGCAATATTCCTTGTATGCTCCTCATGAAATCGAAGTATTAACAAATTTATTGGGTGGACGCGACTCCTTGGAAGCATGGTTAGATCGCTTGTTTACGACAGAAATGAAATTATCTGGACGCGAACAAGCAGACATCACCGGATTAATCGGTCAATACGCACATGGAAACGAACCATCACATCACATGGCTTATTTGTACAATTTTACCAATGCTCCGTACAAAACACAGTATTACGTCGATCGTATTTTAAAGGAAATGTATCACGCGAAACCAGATGGACTTTCCGGAAACGAGGACTGTGGACAAATGAGCGCCTGGTATGTATTAAGTTCACTCGGACTTTATCCCATTGCTCCAGGAAATACCCTGTATCAAATTGGAAGACCTTTGTTCAGTAAAGCGACGATAAATGTGGACAATCAAAGCAATACAAAAATTGACATCATTTGCAACAATCAGGGTGCAGCGAATTGTTATGTTGCTTCCGTTAAATGGAATGGGAAATTGATTCCAGATTTTCAAATTGACCACAAAACGTTGATGCTTGGAGGAAAATTGGAGTTTGAAATGACCGATAAAAAACCAGCGAAATCGAACTATCCACAAATGAATAACGTGGATCTTCCTGCAGATTTGGTTCCTTCGCCTTTCGTTAAAACAGAACAGCGCATTTTCGATCAAGAGCTTTATTTAGAATTGGGAAATGTGGTTTTGAGCCCAACGGACAGCTATGAATTGAAATTCCGTTTGAACAATGGCCCTTGGAATAGTTATACTCAACCGATTAAAATCAAAGAAACAACGACTATTGACTTACAATTGCTCCGAAAAAATGCCGCTGGAATAAGTGCTGAAGGTGCGATTGTTTCTAGTCAATTTATTCGAAAGAATCCAAATGTAAGCTTGACACTTGACACGAAGTACTCTAATCAATACGCTGCATCAGGCGAAAATGCTTTGATTGACGGACTTTTTGGAGGCAGTGAGTTCAGAACTGGTGATTATCAAGGCTATAACGGAAAAGACATTGTTGCAACTGTGACCTTTAAAGAACCTGTAGCGATTCATGAATTTGGTGTTTCATGTATCCGTGATCAAAAAGCATGGATTTTTCTTCCAAAGGAAATACGCTATGAAATTTCATATGACGGCATCACTTTTCAAAATCCGCAAATTATTTCCATTCCATCCGCTACAAAAATGGATAAAAATCCACACAACCAGAAATTCACTCAGATTCTTGATACGGATAAAACACGGAAAATTAAAAGCATCCGTTACACGATTGTGAATCCAGGGAATTGTCCTGATTGGCATCTTGGAGCAGGAAATCCAACTTGGTTATTTATAGACGAGCTAATCTTCAATTAAGCCTTGAATAAACGCAGAATAGCTGGAAGGTTATTCTGCTTTAGTATTCTGTATGGTTTGTCTAAAGCACCAAACTTTCGGTAAAATTGGGCAATCGCTTCGTTGTTTGAACCAACAAAATCCAAGGTGTGGTGTGTTTCTTGAATAGAAGAAATTTCCTGATCGATCAAGGCGTACATCGCGCCCAGCTTTTTCCCCTCTGGCGTTGCCGTTCCTTTTAAAAAGTAAGATGTACCTTTATGTGAAATGAATGCTCCAGAAGCAATAAGAAGGCCATTCAGATGAATGGTTCTTATCCTTAACATGTCACGAAGTTGTGTTTCTTCCAATAAGTTTGTTAAGCGTTGCCAAACCGCTGGAGTGAAACCACGTAATTCCTCCCCTTTTTGTTTTCTGAAAAAAGAAATGAATTCAGGAACATCTGTTGACTCTCCAAGAATAAAGTCAGCAGGAATTTTCTTTAAAATCCGCTTTGCATTCGTTGCATAATTCGCTTTGATTCCTTCAAGATCACTCGATAAATTGAGCAGTTGAAATTTACCAAAGGAGTGAAACAGATCTTGATTTTCGGAATCGACATTCAATAGAACATAGCTCGCTGATTCCTTTAAAAATTGGACAATCTCTTTTAAGTCACCTTGATGTTTGGATGACACATGCAGGGATCGAATGAAGAAAGGTTGTAGGCGATAAGAAAAACCAAGTTTTGATCCTTTGGGAATATTCAGAAGGTAATTCCCCTCTTCATCACAGAGCATTTCCCAATCTTTATGCAAAATATCTTGCACCCAGGACAAAGAAAAAAAATCCAATTGCTCATCCGAAGCAACCATTTGATCCCATTTTCGTTTGTCTATATGTTGCGAGGCAAGAAGTTTCAATTGTGAATTTTAAACGAAATTAACGGAATAAATTCAGTTTTAGTCTCTTCTAGGAATAAAGAATAGGGAACTTTCTCTTTTTTCTTAACTTCGTTTCGTAAATTTGAACTAATTTCAAAAAACAATATCCATGAAGGCAATTAAAATTTTATGTTTTTCATTTTTCTTAGGATTAACTGCTGTTGCACAACAAGCACAATCTCCTGAACAAAATGCGCAAGCATTAACTCAAAGTCAAACGACCATGTTGAAATTGACTGCAGCTCAACAAGAAGAAGTGTATACCGTACATTTAGGTATCGCACAAAAAAACCAAGGGATTTTGATGTCAAACTATTCTGAAGATCAAAAGAAAGCCATCATCAAGTCAAACGAAGAAGCGAGAAAAGCGATGTTGAAAAACATTTTAACAGCTGAACAATTTGCGAAACTAGAAAAATCAGCTACAGAACAACGTAACGACTAATCAAGATAATCCTCTATCAAAAATAAAGCCCTGACAATATTTGTCAGGGCTTTATTTTTGTCCAATAGTTTTGGAGCATCCTTACTTGATTAATTTGAGCGTTTTCATACCACGTTCATTTTGTATGGTTACAATGTACATGCCATTGGACCAATTTGTAGTGGAGATGGCATTTTCAGGAGATGAATATTCCTCGTTTAACAACACTTTTCCATTCACATCGCTGATTGTTATTTGAGACGTCAATTGTTCATCTAGTTGAATGGTTAGCTGTTCGTTAAATGGATTAGGGTAAATTTTCACTTCAAAATTCATCTGATCGACAGAAGCGTTGCAATTATTAGATGCCATGAACGTTGGCGCAACGTAGGCAAATGTTGCCCCACCATCTGGACAACGCGCATAAGCAACATCCGTTGTTTGAACACCAAATCCAACTTGATCGTGAAAGGTCACACCGTTGCTCAATATGACTAATTCACCGGAAGCATTCAACTTGAAAGATGCGTGCAAGCCAGATTGAAACACGTCATTATCAGCCCAAACCGTTAAGTATCCATTTGCTGGAATGGTGGTTGGAACTGGAAAAGACCATTTCATTAAATCCAATGCATCATCCGTTAAATACATTCCGGAAAGCTCAATTGGATTCGAAGTCGTATTATACAACTCAATCCAGTCATCATTTTCACCATTTTGATCCAAAGCGGTAGTCCCATTTGATGCCATTACTTCGTTGATTAAAACCGATCCAACCGTTGGGAAAGGAACGGAAACCGTTAATGAATGGTATTCATGCTCCGCTCGCTGTGGACTAAACAATCCAGCACTCGCATTCTCCGTATAAATGTAATATTCGAAAACAACGCCATTCACGAGCGCATCAACACCGTACACGTGATCTCCTGCTGCACCGTCATTGTGTGCGCCATCATCGAACATCGCCAAACGATTGAATTTCAATTGGTGATTCGTGCGGTAGCCCAAAAAGACAGACGTTTCATTGGCGCAAGTGGCATTGATCGTAATCG
>CAIOSO010000088.1 GCA_903860985.1 uncultured Flavobacteriales bacterium | reverse complement strand
TTCACATTCCTTAGAAGCAATTTTAAGTTTGTGAATAAAATCAGATTTGGATTCCGCGTGTTGAGCTTCACGAACATTTGCTCCAATAGAGGTTCCAGATTTCAACAGTTGATTAGCAATCACAAAATATTTCTGAGTTTGTAACTCTTGACAAAAAGACACAGTCAACAGGGCAAAGTCAAATGATTTAGTCAATAAAGGGTTATTAGAATCAGTCATAACCAGAAGAACGCAAAAAACAAAAAAATATTTTCTTCGTTGAATCGATTCCCTATCCGAGCGTAGCGAGGAGCCAACAGTAACCCATTAGCACACTGGCACATTAGCACATTAGCAAATTAACCTATCTGAGCTCCGCCGCGGCGGAGCGAAGATCCGGGCATAACCCCATTAGCACATTGGCATCCCGAAGGGTCGGGACAGGCATTAGCACACTAGCACACTAGCAAATTAGCACACTAGCACACTAGCACATTAGCACATTGACACTCCGCCGCGGCGGAAGCACATTGGCACATTAGCAATAATTTCTTAACTTTGTTCAATCAAAATAACAAATGAAAAAACTTTTCGCATTAGGAAAACTATTCCTAAGCATTCTTCTCCTTTCCATAAGCTTGACATCGTGTAAGTTACGCGAGCGTTTGGTGTATTTACACAATCCGCTGGGGGACACCACGCAAGTTGTGAAAAATACCTATTCTCCTATTTTGCGTGTCGATGATCAGCTCAGTATTATGGTGGGTGGAAGTGATCAAGAAGCCTTGGCTCCCTTTCAGTTTTTCTCCGGTGGCGGTGCTGGTGGTGGACAGCAAAACATGCAGATGATGGGTGGAATCAACTACCTGATCGACATCAACGGGAACATCAATTTTCCGGTTTTGGGATTTGTGCATTTGGCCGGCAAAACTCGTTTGGAAGCAGTCATCTACTTACAAGAGCAACTCGCGCAATACGTCGATAAACCAGTGGTGAACATTGAAATCAAGAACTTTAAGTTTACCGTGCTTGGACAAGTGAAAGCACCTGGAATTCATTCCGTTTCTACGGATCGTTTAACGATTTTAGAAGCCATTGGAAAAGCAGGAGACTTACAAATCACCGGTTTGCGCAACAACGTCTTAGTCATTCGTGAAATGAACGGACAACGCGTCGAATACCGCCTAGACTTAACTAACAAGAGCATCTTCAATTCGCCCGCATTTTACATTTGTCAAAATGACGTGATCTACGTGGAACCAAACTTCACCGCGAATTTCCAAGGAACCAACTTTCAAACGTATACGCAGTTAGGAACGACACTCGTTTCGATTTTCCTTTCTGTATTCACCCTTATCACACTCACTAAGTAATGTCAGAGGAAATCACACAACAGGCTCAAACAGACTCCGCAGAGCCAAAGATTAATATCCGTGAATTGATGGACCGTTACCTGCATTACTGGGTATGGTTTGTTCTCGGAATTGTGATTTCTTGCTTCGTGGCCTATACGATGCTGCGCTATTCAACACCGATTTATCAGTCCAGCGCGACAATTTTAATTCAAAACCAAGAAGAGGACGTACTAAAAGGATTGTCCGCTTTCCAGGATCTTGGCTTGACAGAGAAAAGCACGAAATTGGACAACGAAATAGCCCTGTTTAAAACACCGACAATTCTCGAAAGTGTGGTGCGAAAGTTGCAGTTGAACCGTACCTATTTGATGATCGGACAAAATGCCGGAATCAAAAAATCAGAATTGTACAAAAACACGCCGTTCACCTTGGAGGCAGTTGGTCCAGATAGTTTACTCGATGCGCAAGGAGCAACGTTTAACTTAAAAGTTCTAACGTCAGCACGCTTCGAATTGTACATCGACGAGAAAACGTTTTTAGGTTCACATTCCTTCAACACACCGATTTCGTCACGTATTGGATTGATCTCCTTTGTGAAAAATAATAATTTCGGAAAAGGAACGGTTGGGAATGAGTTTATCGTCAGTATCGCACCGATTAAAGAAGTAGCTAGTGGTATTGGTGGACAAATTACCTTGGCGCGTGTGGATAAAATGTCCGATTTGATTTCTGTTACCATGAGTGGTCCGGTGATCGAAAAGAACAACGAGATCATCACGACTTTGATCAACGAACACGGGACGCAAAGCATCTACGATAAAAACGAGATGACGCGCAAAACGAGTGCCTTCATCAACGACCGAATGGCCTACATCACGGAGGAATTGTCCGATGTGGAGAAAGACGTGGAAGCGTTCAAAACCAAACACAATATTGTGGATGTCGCTACGCAAGGTGGTGAATTTATGTCCAAACAAAGTGCGGCAGAAGAGAAAATCATTGAGACATCAGTGCAATTGAGTTTGAATGATTATTTGCAAGAATACCTGCAAAAACACCAAGAATACACCGAATTACTCCCTTCCAACTTAGGGTTTGAGGATGGATCCATCGTGGCGATGACGACACAATACAACAAGTTATTGCTTGACCGTCAACGCTTGTTGAAGAATTCGAGTTTAAAGAATCCAGCAGTACAGAAAATCGACGACCAGTTAATCGGCTTGCGTCATTCCATGGAAGAAGGCTTGCGTTCGAATAAGTCCCGCTTGAAAATCACCTTGAACTCCTTGAATGTTGTTGACAAGCGTTACAAGGATAAGATTGCATCGGTGCCAGGATACGAGCGTGAGTTCCGCAACATTGAGCGTCAACAAAAAATCAAAGAGACCTTATACATTTTCTTGTTGCAAAAACGCGAAGAGAATGAAATCAAAACGGCTTCCTCCATTGGAAACACGAAAATCATTTACGAAGCAAGCAGCAACGGTGTTCCAACAGAGCCAAACAGCAAGAAATACTACATTTTTGCCGTTGCACTCGGATTATTGATTCCATTTGGATTGATTTACTTGAAATATTTACTAGACAGTAAAGTTCACGGACTTCACGACTTAATCAAGTTTAAAATTCCGGCAATTGGTGAGGTTCCCAAAGGCGATGATGCTGGAAGAACCATCGTAGCGACAAAAAATGCGCGGACACACATCGCCGAAGCATTCCGTATGATTCGAACCAACCTAACATTTATGTTGGATAGCGATAAGAAGGGATCAAAAGTCATCATGGTGACTTCCTCCATTGCGGGAGAAGGAAAAACCTTCATTTCCATCAACATTGGACATACCTTATCGCATGGTGATAAAAAAGTATTGGTCATTGGTTTGGATTTGCGTGCGCCAAAAATTGCGCGTTACGTGGATGTGATGAAATCTGTCGGTGTGACCAATTATATTGTAAAAGAAGACCTGACGTTTGATGACATCCTTGTCCACGACCCAGGAAATCCGAATTTGGATTACATCATTTCCGGAGACATTCCACCGAATCCTTCGGAGTTATTGCTGCGTCCTCGCTTGGTTGAATTAATGGAAATCGCGAAATCTCGTTACGATTACATCATTTTGGATACGGCTCCAGTCGCATTGGTAGCGGATTCCCTACACTGCCACAAATTTGCAGATATCGTGGTTTATGTGGCGCGTGCGGAACACCTTGACCGACGCATGTTGAGTATTCCAGCGAGCCTGTACCACGAAAAGAAAATGCCAAACATGGCGGTTCTAGTGAACGCGACGGACTTAACAGGAAAAGGATATGGTTACGGCTATGGCTACGGTTCAGGTTATGGATACGGTTACGGCTACGGCTACGGCTACGGTTACGGTTACGGTTATGGCGGATCTGGAAACGAGTATTTCGACAAGCCTTCCAAGAAGAAACGTAAATTCCGTAAACGCATGGAGCGAATTTTCCCATTCCTCCGCATGTTTTTCAAAAAGAAATAAATCTAGATGAAAAGTAATTACGTTCTTTTAGTGCTTTTGTTTTCCCTTAGCGGGATGGCATGTGCACAAGGAGAAGTGAAAAATGAATCGATTAGCACACCATTAATCGGCATTCACTGGGGAGGAAATCTACCCGGGGCTGACTTATTGGCTCGCTACGGCTTCCTCAACAACCTCGGATTTTCCGCAGGATACAAACTGGCAAATCAATGGTATTTCGGTGTTGACGCCAATTTCATTTTCGGTAATACCGTGAAAATGAATGGAATCTTTGATCACCTTTTAGATGACAAAGGCAACATCACCGATGTCAACGGAACCATTGCTACGGTACTCGTTTATCCACGTGGATTCAACGCCAATTTCAGCGTCGGACGTTTATTTCCTACCGGAAAGAAAAACGCCAATTCCGGAATCCTTGTTCATGCAGGAGCCGGCTACCTCTTACATCACCTGCGCATCGAAACCAACGATCAGGTGGTTCCCCAAATCGAACTTACCTACAAACGTGGCTACGACCGCATGACCACCGGACTCAATATCCACCAATTTGTTGGTTATTCCTTCCTCAACAACGGAGGTCCACTCAATTTTTACGCCGGCATCTATTGCCAACAAGGTCTGACGCACAATCGTCGCACCATCAACTACGACCAACCGGACATTCCCGTGTCCACTGCCCTGCGCCTCGATCTGCAGACAGGCATCCGCATCGGTTGGTACATCCCCTTTTATTCGAAGAAACCGAAGGATTTTTATTATAATTAGACAATGTGCTAATGTGCCAATGTGCTAATTGGTTACTGTTGGCTCTTCGCAAGCGAAGATTGGTTTCGGGAATCTTCGTAGGCGCAGGGCATGCCCTGCGCCTACAATGTTTTTTAAAAAAATTCTACCCCTTCAGGATGCTAATCTGCTAATCTGCCTCCGCCGCGCCGGAGTGCTAACGTGCTAATTGGTTACTGTTGGCTCTGAGCTGAGCTCAGATAGGTAATGAATGAATTGATTCAGCGAAGAAAATATATTTTTGTTTTTTGCGTTCTTCTGTTTATGACTGATTCTAAGAACCCTTTATTGACTAAATCATTTGACTTTGCCCTGTTGACTGTGTCTTTTTGTCAAGAGTTACAAACTCAGAAAAATTTTGTGCTTGCTAATCAACTGTTGAAATCTGGAACCTCTATTGGAGCAAATGTTCGTGAAGCTCAACACGCGGAATCCAAATCTGATTTTATTCACAAACTTAAAATTGCTTCTAAGGAATGTGAA
>CAIOSO010000087.1 GCA_903860985.1 uncultured Flavobacteriales bacterium | reverse complement strand
TTTCAGTTTTTGGAGAATCCATTTCCATCCAATGTTTGGATTCCATTTGCATCACGAATGTGTTACAGTTACAAGCGCAGAACAATGGATCAGGTTCATACACTTATCTGTGGTCTAGTCCAAATGTGCTGATAAACCCGAATAATCAAGCGACAGCTCAATGTACTTTGCCTGGATCGCAATACGTTTACTTGCAAGCGACTTCCCCTCAAGGATGTGTGGTTTTGGATTCCCAATTCGTCTATGTTTCTACGTTTACTAATGGAAATGTTATGGCAACAGCCAATCCAAACTTAATTATGCCTGGTGGAACGACGCAATTAACCGGAATGGTTCCAGCAAATGCTAATTTTACGTGGAGTCCAACGTCAACGATGGTGAGTCCAACTTCGCTAATAACGAATGTTTCGCCAACAGAAACGACTACTTATACCTTGACAGCAACGGACGGACTTTGTACAAAATCAGACACGGCGTTAGTGCGGGTTTATGAAATTGTGTGCGACGAGCCCTATGTCTTTGTACCAAATGCCTTCACGCCAAATGGCGACCAAGAGAATGATGTTCTGTACGTTCGCGGAATATGGATCGAAAAATGTGTTTTCCGTGTCTTTAATCGTTGGGGAGAATTGGTATTTGAAACCACCGACCAAAATATTGGTTGGGATGGAACATTTAAAGGAAAAAAATTAGATCCAGATGTATTTGATTACTATTTGGATGTGGACTGTTTAGGCGGTTCTAGCACCATCATCAAAGGAAATGTAACACTAATGAAATAAAGAAAATGGCAAAAATCATTCAAGCGAAATCAGAGAAGTTTTTAGAAAATTATTTAAATAATGCGAGTCCAACGGGATTTGAATCCGCGGGACAAAAAATGTGGTTAGACTACATCAAGCCTTATGTGGATGAGTACATCACAGACAATTATGGTTCAGTTGCTGGAATCATCAATCCGGGTCAACCGTACAAAGTGGTGATTGAAGCGCATGCGGATGAAATCTCATGGTTTGTGCACTACATCACCAAAGATGGCTTTATCTATTTGAAACGAAATGGTGGGTCGGACCACATGATTGCACCGTCGAAACGCGTGAACATTCACACGGACAAAGGAACGGTGAAAGCCGTATTCGGATGGCCAGCGATACATATGCGTCAGCAAAAAGAAGAAACGCCAAGCATGAAAAACATTTTCTTGGATTGTGGATGTAGTAGCAAAGAAGAAGTTGTAGCACTCGGTGTTCATGTTGGATGCGTGGCAACGTTTGAGGATGAATTCATGATCTTGAACAAGAACAAATATGTTGGTCGCGCTTTGGACAACCGCATGGGTGGATTTATGATAGCGGAGGTTGCTCGTATGTTGAAAGACGCAAAAAAGAAATTGCCGTTTACCTTGTATGTGGTCAACTCTGTTCAAGAAGAAATCGGATTACGTGGCGCAGAAATGATGGCGCATCGCATCAAACCAGATTTGGCCTTGATTACCGATGTTTGTCACGACACGGGTACGCCCATGGTCGATAAAATCGAAAATGGCGATCAGAAATCAGGGGATGGTCCAGTTTTAACATATGGTCCAGCGGTTCAAAATAATTTCTTGAAGCAAATTATATCGGCTGCTCAAAAAAACAAAATTCCATTTCAGCGCGCAGCAGTTTCTCGCTCAACCGGAACAGATACAGATGCGTTTGCTTATTCTAATGAAGGAGTAACGAGTGCATTGATTTCTTTGCCATTGCGTTACATGCATACCACGGTGGAGATGGTTCAAAAAGAAGATGTAGAAAACTGCATTCGCTTGATATACGAAACGCTGTTAACGGTGAAAGCAGGTCAAGATTTCAGGTATTTGAAATAAAAAAAATCGATTGGAGGGGTGAAACGAAGGATTTACCTCTCTAGATCAATTCAACTTTCAAATCTTCTATAAGGAGAATATCGCCTTTAATCAATTTGGCTCTTCTTCTGGTTTCTATTTGTCCGTTGCGGTAAACGATTCCAGAATCCACGATGTGTTTGGCATGTCCACCTGTTTCTGCGATTCCCAAGGCTTTCAATAAACCCATTAATTCAATATATTCTCCAGTTACGGCAAATTGTTCCATTATTTTCCTTTTAATTCCATTGCTTTTAAGGTGTTCATCATCAAGGATGCGATGGTCATTGGACCCACGCCACCTGGCACGGGACTAATGAAACTGCATTTTGGTGCAACTTCATCAAACTTGACATCTCCGACTAATCTCCATCCACGCTCACGAGAAGCGTCCTCAACGCGTGTCGTACCAACGTCAATAATTACGGCTCCTTGTTTTACCATGTCTGCCGTAACGAAATTAGGTTGTCCTATTGCTGCGATGAGAATGTCAGCTTGCAAACAGATTTCCTTCAAGTTCTCGGTGCGCGAATGTGCTAGAGTAACCGTACAGTTTCCTGGATTGGCATTCCTTCCCAACATAATGGAAAGTGGCGTTCCCACAATGTTACTGCGTCCGATGATGACACAATTTTTACCTTCCGTTTCAATAGTATTTCGTTCGATTAAGGCCATGATTCCAGCTGGCGTTGCAGGCAAGAATCCCGGAAGATTTAATATCATGTTCCCCAGATTCCGTGGGTGGAATCCATCTACATCTTTCTTTGGATCGATGGCTTGAGTAACTTTTAATTCGTCAATGTGCGCAGGCAAGGGCAATTGAACAATAAATCCATCGATGCTTTTATCCTCGTTTAGTTGACGAACTTTATCCAGTAATATTTCCTCAGAAACGGATTCGTCGTAACGAATCAAGGTGCTTTCAAATCCAATTTGGTCGCAGGCATTGACTTTCGAAGTGACGTATGAAACGGATCCACCATCATTTCCGACTAAGACCGCCGCAAGGTGAGGAATTTTTTTTCCATCCAATTTTCGTTGTTGAACTGCCTGAGCTAATTCGACACGAATTTGAGCTGCTGTTGCTTTACCGTCTAGGATTGTCATAAGAAAGTTTTTTCAAAGATAAGAAGAACATACATCCTGACCTAAATCAAGTTATCTTTGTGGAAAAGAAAAAGATGAAGCGAATATTAATAGGAATCCTCTTTGGATTGTTTACGGTTCAAAGTCAGGCACAAATCGAAAGTTCAGAGTTGGGAATTGAAGCATACGGTGGAGGATCACAACTTGGAGGAACTTTCGGAGGAGAACTCAAATACGCAGCAAAACTCCCGAATAACTTGGTTGTTGGACCTTCTTTTCGTTTGCAGAGATCGTGGTCAAATTATTTAGCAATGCAGTCACATTTCACCATTTATGGCGGTGGTGCATTTGCACATTTGCGCGTTCAGGAAAAGATTTTTGTAGGTATGGAATTTCAGATGCTACATAGCCCGTATAATTTCACCACGTTTCAAACGCAATCAAAAAAATGGGCGCCAACCTTGTTTGTGGGCGGTGGATTTTATTTGAAGTTAGCACCTAAAATCAATTTAAATTTGGCTTTGTTTTATGACTTGATCAACGCTCAAAATAGTCCATTTAGAAGTTCCTACAATTTCAAAATGAAAAATCAAGCTGGACAAGTGGTAAAGATTTTGCCAATTATTTACCGCATCACTTTATTCATCCCTTTATCAAAATAAACATGAAAGTAGGCATTGTACTTTATCCAACATATGGTGGAAGTGGGGTTGTAGCGACGGAGTTAGGTAAAGCACTAGCGGCAAAGGGACATGAAATTCACTTCATCACATATTCGCAACCGGTTCGACTGGGTTCCTTCCGTGAGAATATTTTTTACCACGAAGTTTCCTTGACAGATTATCCCCTTTTTGATTTTCAACCGTATGAAACACAGCTTGCCAGTAAAATGGTGGATGTGGTCAAACATGAAAAATTAGATATTTTACATGTCCATTATGCGATTCCACACGCTTCGGCAGCATTTATGGCACAACAAATATTAAAGGCACAAGGAATAGAGATTCCATTTGTGACAACCTTACACGGTACAGATATCACGCTCGTTGGAAAAGATGCTTCGTTTGAACCGGTGATTACCTTTTGCATCAACCATTCGAATGCAGTAACGACCGTTTCGGAAAGTTTAAAAAAGGATACCTACCAACATTTTAAAGTGACACGAGACATTCACGTCATTCCAAATTTTGTAGTGGAAGATGCCGAAAATGAACATTACACAGTGTATATGCGTCAAAAATACGCAAGTGACGGAGAACGCATTCTCTGTCACATTTCAAATTTCCGTCCGGTTAAGCGAGTAGATGATGTATTAAAGGTATTTGCGAAGGTGAACGCTCAAATTCCATCGAAATTAATATTAGTAGGAGACGGACCAGATCGGTACCATTGTGAGCGTTTATGCCGCGAATTAAATTTGTGCGATCAGGTGATTTTCCTAGGAAAAGTAAGAGATACAGCCCATGTCTTAGAAATGGCCGATGTCTTTTTGTTGCCATCTGAAACAGAGAGTTTTGGACTCGCAGCACTAGAGGCAATGGCGGTTGGTGTACCTGTGATTTCTTCTAATACTGGTGGAATTCCAGAAGTGAATATTCATGGATATTCCGGTTTTTTATCAAACGTTGGTGACATCGATGACATGGCAAAAAATACCTTGGAATTGTTGAAACCAGAAAATCATGCCACCTTCAAAAAACAAGCGAAATTGCGTTCTGAAGAATTTAGTTTGGCACGAATTCTTCCGATGTATGAAGAATTATATCGTACATTAGTGAAGTAAATTTCATTCATATGCTGAAAATAGGGGTTTTATTATCAGGATGTGGCGTTTATGATGGCGCCGAAATTCAAGAAGCTGTTTTAAGTTTATTAGCCATTGATCAAATGGGTGCGCAAGCTGTTTGCATTGGTATCGATGCGGATCAGCACCATGTAATCAATCACCTCAATGGCGAAGAAATACTTCAAACAAGAAATATGTTGGTGGAAGCTGCACGCATTGCTCGTGGAGACATACAAAAGATTGAAGACATTGTTCCGGCGGACATCGATGCGTTGGTGATTCCCGGTGGATTCGGAAGCGCGAAGAACTTCACTTCTTGGGCCTTTGATGGTTCAAATGCTACGATTCGTCCGGATGTCAAGTTACTCTTGGTGAATCTTGTGAATATCGGAAAACCGATTGTTGCCTTGTGTGTGAGTCCGATAGTTCTAGCGAAAGCCTTTGAAGGATCCATGATTCAACCTAAAATGACCATTGGTTCCAAAAATGGAGCTTCTCCATATTCCATCAGTGATTTTGAGGATGGACTGACAACTATAGGAGCTATCACCGTTGATTGTCCATTAGGCGAAGTACTCATCGATGAAGAAAACCGCATCATCACGGCTCCGTGTTACATGATGAATGCACGCATATCTGAAATTCAAGAAAATATTCAAGCGGCTTTTACGGCTTTAAAAAAGATGTTGGATGCCGAATGATCAACGTCTAAACGATTGGTTAAAGGAACGCAAAGCGCGTTTCAACGAACGTCGTGCGGATGAATTGTTTGAACGCATTTGTCAGCAGGATCGAGCAGCCTTAAGTGCAGGAATCACCTTGGTCGAAAGTAGTCGTCCCGAAGATCGTTTCGAGGCCAATAAACTTCTCCAACTTTGTCTTTCACAGAACAAGCGCGCGTGGCGTATAGGCATCACCGGCGTACCTGGAGTAGGGAAGAGCACGTTTATTGAATCCTTTGGAAATTACATTTTACAACACAAGCAAAGTTTAGCGGTTTTAGCCATTGATCCTTCTTCCAATGTTTCAGGTGGAAGTATTCTTGGGGATAAAACACGCATGGAGACTTTGTCCAATAATGAACGCGTGTTTATTCGTCCAACAGCAGCTGGTACAACCTTAGGAGGCGTGGCACGTCACACCCGTGAAGCCATCATTCTATGTGAAGCAGCAGGATTCGAAGTTATTTTTATCGAAACAGTCGGTGTGGGACAGTCAGAGACGATTGTTCATTCCATGGTCGATTTTTTCTTGTTGCTCATGCTTGCAGGTGCGGGTGACGAGTTGCAAGGAATGAAGCGAGGAATCATGGAAATGGCAGATGGAATGATCATCACGAAAGCAGATGGCGAAAATATCCAAAAAGCGCAATGGGCGAGAAGGGAATACGCAAATGCCTTGCATTTATTTCCACCCAAAGAA
This sequence comes from uncultured Flavobacteriales bacterium, assembly GCA_903860985.1. Classification (GTDB taxonomy): domain Bacteria; phylum Bacteroidota; class Bacteroidia; order Flavobacteriales_D; family Crocinitomicaceae; genus UBA952. The sequence continues at coordinate 365 of CAIOSO010000087.1, read as the reverse complement.
AACGACTGGATCACGCACGTTCACACCGCAAGCAGTCTCAAAGGCGAGGGATTCGAAGACATCTGGAAAAACATCGATTCCTTTTTCAACCGTATGAACCACAGCGGATGGATTACAGAAAACCGCAAGCGTCAAGAGTTAGCCATTTTAGAAGAAATGATGCGCTCCTTGCTTCAAAGCGACTTTTTCGCCAACGACCTTTGGATGGAAAAATACCATGCCGTTGAAGAACGCGTAAAATCAGGAACCATCCTCGCGTACCAAGCTGCGGAGGAGTTGTTTCAGGAGTTTCGGGCTAGTATTTGAGCAAATTTTGGAGGATTGAATTACTTTATGCAAAATATTCGTTTTCAATTTGTACTTTT
>CAIOSO010000086.1 GCA_903860985.1 uncultured Flavobacteriales bacterium | reverse complement strand
CGCAAAAGGATTGTGTTTTGCATTAAACATTCCGTTGATTTCTGTCGATAGCCTTTCTGCGTTAATGGAATTGGTTCCGCCAAGTAATCAAAACATCATACCGTTATTGGATGCGAGACGAATGGAAGTTTATGCGCAAGTGTTTAACTCAACTGGAGCTATACTTCAAGCGTTAGATTCCATTGAACTAGATGAAAAAACATTCACGGAGTTTGAACCATTTCAAGTTTGTGGGGACGGTGCATTGAAATGCAAAGAAATATGGTGCGATCGAGAAATTTATTGGAATGATGCTATTGTTTCCAGTGCGCGCGGACAAATTCGATTGGCTTTTCAGAAATTCGAAAGCCAACAGGTAGAGGACTTAGCTTACTTTACCCCTAATTACTTAAAAGATGCTAACGGGGTTCGTCGATAACATTTAATTCTTTTAACCACGTTTGAACATTCCCACAACGATCTGTGACACGAAATTCCATGGAAAGCACATTATCCGAGGGAGGTCCAATAATACTTGCTCGACGGTCATTTTTCCAAATAACCACACCGTATTTTTGATCGAAATAAACAATGGTCCAGGCTCCATTTATGAAGAGCTCATAACTGGCAATGCCGGATTGATTGTCCGCGATTTTCCATGAAAATTGACTTGGCAAAACATTGTTACTCGAAATAGGAATAAACTGAATCGTTGGTGCAAGGGTATCCACTTTGATGGAAAAAGTTCCGAGTTGCTTCGACTCTGAAGCGAGCCAGCCGTTTTCACGCGCAGTCTCTAAAGCGACACCGTTGATGGACAAATACTGTTTTTCGATTGCACTAGTGTGCTTCGCTTTCATTTCTACACAAACAGGCTTTTGAATGACGGTTTTGGAAGTGCCGAATTGACCAATACTTAACTTCATCGATTTCTTTACCGGTTCATAAAATGTCTGTGCATCGATTATGATTTTCATATCCTTAGACTCAAAAGTATATATGGAATCTGGTAGGAAATGATTTTGAGCATTGAAAAAAGGAAAACTGGTCGGTTTCCATTCGAATGGATACTTCAGAACCAATTCATGTTGACTTACATTCCCATTCACATCCTCCAACATCAAGGAACAAGGGATCGAATCAAATCCATTGAGAGAAATGCCACCAAGAGATTGAAGTTGATAAATCGTTAAGGGATTGTTCTTATTTCGAAACAACTTCTGGTATTTAATTCCCTTCGCTTTGTATTCATTGTAATCCATGTGATTGTTCACATACCTTGAATCATCAAAAGAAATCTCTGAGAGCTCAAATCCAAATTGTTCATGATTTGAACTCCATAATTCCGCTGAAAACAAACCAAATCCATGTCCACCAGGTTTCATAGGATCTGTTGCAGAAATGCATATGCCTATTTTCTCCTTGCCTTTGATAAAGTCCTGTGGGATTTTTACTTGATGATTGATTTTGGTGAGCGGTACAATGAAGGATTTTCCCGGAATGACATATCCACTTTCATCGATTCCCACAACACGAATTCCATGTAAAACAGGTGACACTTGATCACTGACATGAAAACCATGTAAAAGAGGATTCAATGCATGTTCCGTTTTCGTATCGCGAATTTCAAAATGAAGATGAGGTCCTGTCGAGTTGCCACTGTTTCCCGAAAGCGCGATTTGTTCACCCTTGCTCACTGGTAATTCATCCGGACTAAATTTCCAATCAATTTCATTTTGTTTAAATTGAATTTGAGTCGGAATAACGAAGGCGTTAATCCGCTCAGAAAATTGAGAACAATGGGCATACACAGAAGTTAGTCCATTCGTGTGATCTATGTAAATAACACGTCCATATCCCGTAGATGAAATCCGAATACGAGAAATATATCCATCTGAAATCGCATAAAGCGGAATGCCTTCTTGACCATTCGTGCGAAAATCCAAACCCATGTGAAAGTGATTGGGACGAATGTCTCCAAATCCTGCACTTAACTCAGGCACTGAAGTACCAATAGGCAAATGCCAAGTTGAGTCAACCGTGATTATCTGCGTCCAAACAGAAACTTTTAAGACAAAAAGCAGAAGGAATTTTAGTGATTTGAACATGGACAAAGATACACTTTCAAAAAAAATGTAAAATAGATGGTTAAAAATGATAAATGTAATCGAATGCTTGTTAACTTTGTACAAAGTCAAAAGTAATGACTGAAAAGATTCAAGACACCATACAAGAAATAAGTCGAAAAGCGGTACGAATTGGGGAAGCCCTTCGTGCAGAACGTTCGAAAAACGAGATTCTTCAAGAAGAAATCGATCGTAATAAAGGGCAATTAGCAGTAGAACTAGCTGCTGTTTCTTCCTTGCAAATGGAAATTGAATCCTTAAAGTTAGCTTTGCATTTGGCTGAAGATAAAGTCGTTGAAGTTCCTGCTCCTGTAACAGGGAGAAATGAACAGGAAATTGATGAACTAGTGAAAGAAATTGAATTCTGTATCGAACAGTTGAAGCAATCATAATGAGCAAAGTATCACTTAAAATTACCATCGCAGGTCGAACTTACCCACTAAATGTGCCCGTAAGTGATGAAGAGAAGGTAACAAAAGCTGCTGCGGATATTAATAAAGCAGTTGAAATGCTGCGAAAGAATTATGCTGTAAATGATAATCAAGACTTGATCGCTATGTCGGCGCTGCAATTATTAGCAAAAGCGGCAGGTGAGAATGCGCCATTGGCTCAAGTACCTGTGGACTATAGTGAAATCGAGGAAGCCTTAAAAAACCTTTCGACTGATTTAGACGGAATTCAATAATTTACGTTCGTTTCAACGACCAATATTCATTCATAATTAAACGAATATGTGGTCAGTAGGATTATTAATAGGTTTATTAGGAGGAGCGGGAGCAACCATTGTTGCACAGCGTTTCTTTATCAAATCTAAAAGTCAAGAAATCATCAAAAATGCCGAAATCGAGGCTGAAAACATTCGAAAAGAGCGCGCGCTTCAATCCAAAGAGAAATTTTTAAAACAGAAAGAAGAGCACGAAGAAGCCATTCGCGAGCGTGAAAAACGCATGCAATCGAACGAAGATCGTTACCGCGCTAAGGAAAAATCGCTTGATCAAAAGCTAGAAGAACTGAACCGAAAGGAAAAGGATGCGGAAAAATCTAAACTGAATTATGATGCAAAAGCCGAAGCACTTGAACTTCGTCAAGGTGAATTAGATAAAATTCAACAAAAACAAGTGGCTGAATTATCTAAAATCAGCAACCTAAGTGCGGAAGATGCCAAAAAAGATTTAATGACCGCCTTAACCGATGAAGCACGCACAGCTGCGATGTCAACCATCAAAGAAATTACCGAAGAGGCCAAACTAAACGCAAACAAAGAAGCGCGAAAAATTGTCATTCAATCCATTCAACGCGTCGCTACTGAACAAGCCATAGAAAATGCCGTTTCCGTCTTCAATATTGAATCAGATGAGGTAAAAGGTAGAATTATTGGACGTGAAGGAAGAAATATCCGTGCACTGGAAGCAGCAACAGGTGTGGAAATCATTGTAGATGATACGCCTGAAGCAATCATCCTTTCTTGTTTCGACCCGATTCGAAGAGAAATTGCACGTTTGTCTTTGCATCAATTGGTTTCTGACGGACGAATTCACCCAGCTCGTATCGAAGAAGTCGTGGCGAAAACACGTAAACAATTAGATGAGGAAATTGCTGAAACTGGCCGTCGTACATGTATCGATCTCGGTATTCACGGTTTACATCCAGAATTAATGCGCATGGTTGGAAGAATGAAGTACCGTTCTTCTTATGGACAAAACTTGCTGCAACACTCGAGAGAGGTGGCGAATTTATGTGCCATCATGGCCGCTGAACTTGGACTGAATGTGAAATTGGCGAAACGTGCTGGTTTACTTCATGATATTGGTAAAGTTCCAGACGAAGAACCAGAATTACCACATGCACTATTGGGAATGAAAATCGCAGAGAAATTCGGCGAAAAAGGAGACGTATTAAATGCTATTGGTGCTCACCACGACGAAATCGAGATGACTACCTTAATTTCTCCTATCGTTCAAGTATGTGATGCTATTTCAGGTGCGCGCCCTGGTGCTCGTCGTGAAATTGTGGAAGCATATATCAAACGCATTAAAGAACTTGAAAACTTAGCCCTGTCTTACGATGGCGTTTCTAGTGCATATGCGATTCAAGCTGGACGTGAACTTCGTGTTCTTGTCGAAGCGGAAAAGGTTACGGATCAAAGATCAGAAGAATTGTCTTTTGACATTTCTCAACGTATTCAAACAGAAATGACCTATCCGGGACAAGTGAAAGTGACCGTCATTCGAGAAAAAAGATCAGTCAATTACGCTAAATAAGTGAAAGGGGAATTCGTTCCCCTTTTTTGTACCTTTAGAATATGATTCCAGTTAACTCCATGGTGATTTCTGGTCCGTGTAGCGCGGAAACTCGAGAACAAGTTTTAGAGACGGCTCGTGGATTATCCGATGTTGGCATTGATTACTTTCGTGCTGGTATTTGGAAACCAAGAACTCGACCAGGAGATTTCGAGGGAATTGGGGACATCGGAATTTCATGGATGTGTGAAGTACGCGAAACCTTTGGATTAAAAATCGCTACGGAAGTAGCAAAAGCGGAACACGTTGAATTAGCTCTCAAGAATAACTTTGATATGATTTGGATTGGAGCGCGTTCGACGGTTAATCCATTCACCGTTCAAGAAATTGCCGAATGCCTTCAAGGGACTGGTATAAAAGTCATGGTGAAAAACCCCGTGAATCCAGATTTAAAATTGTGGATCGGTGCCATTGAACGTATTTTAAAAGCTGGCATTAGTGATGTGTCAGCCATTCACCGTGGATTCTCCGTATATGAGAAAACACGTTACCGAAACGATCCCAACTGGCAAATTCCAATCGACTTAAAACAGGAATTACCCGAAATCCCCATGATGTGCGATCCATCTCACATCGGTGGAAGAGCTCACCTGCTTTTGCCATTGGCTCAGAAAGCAATGGACTTGAATTACGATGGACTCATGATTGAATCACATGTGAATCCAACTCTTGCTTGGACAGACGCGAAACAGCAAATTACGCCCCAAGAGTTGAAACAGCTACTGCAATCCTTAACCATCCGCAATAGAGCAGAAATCGAGGAGGATGATATGCTTGCCTTTCGAGAGCAGCTAACCCTGACGGATGAATCTTTGATTCAGTTGCTGAAAAGTCGCATGCGTATTTCTGAACAAATTGGGAAATTCAAGAAGGATAAAAATCACGTGATCCTTCAATCAAATAGATGGGAAGAAGCATTGAGAAAAAATGTACTGAGAGCCAGTTCAGAAGGAATGTCCGAAGAATTTGTTACTCAACTATTCAAACTTATTCATCAAGACTCCATTCGAATTCAGTCTGAAATTCTATCCCAAAATGAAAACGATTAGTCCTTTTCGTTTCCACCATCACATCCATGCGAATGCTTCGAAAAGTGACGCTCAACGCTGTCTGATATTAGCTGCATTTAACGATTCACCTACGGAAATATTTGGAATGGATGGTTCAGCGGATATCCTTTCCATGCAGCGTTGCCTAGAAGAAATGGGAGCGGAATTCATTGGAACGAATCCAATTCAGGTAAAGCCAGTAGGTAAACAAGTCAAAAAAACCTTAGCGCTCAACGTAGAAGAAAGTGGATTTGCCCTTCGCACACTTGCGTTCCTCAGTTTAGTTTGTAGTAACGATGTCAGAATCAATGGTTCCGGAACCTTGCTCAATCGCGAACAAGGTCAACTAATTACTATTTTGGAACAACTGGGATTAACTGTTGATTCAAATCAAGGGAAAATTCCATTGCATATCAAGGGAAATCCGTTTATTGCTGACCTTACCATTGATGGATCCGCTGGATCACAAGCTATCAGTGGCCTATGTTTACTCGCTCCTCACCTGCCAAATAGACTGAGCATTCGCGTAAACGACTTAAAAAGCAAGCCATACCTAGCGATGACCATTCAGCGTATGCATGCGATGGGAATCAGCATAGAAGAACTTGGTGAGAATGCTTTTTCCATTGCTGGAAATCAATCATATCATCCTACAACATGTCACATTGAGGGAGATTGGAGTGGTGCCGCGAACCACATCGTTGGAGCAGCAATTTCTGGAATTGTTAATTTAAGCGGACTTCGCATAGATTCATTGCAAGCCGATCGTCAAATTTTAGAAGTAATCAAAGAATTTGGTGCGACGGTAGAACAATCGGAAAGTGAATTGATTGTTCGGGAATCATTGGTAAAAAGACCAATTCACACCAACATCGAAGATTGTCCAGACTTATTTCCCATTCTTGTTGTCCTCGCTTGTGCCGCAGATGGCACCTCGATCATTCAAGGTATTCAACGTCTGCAAAACAAAGAGTCCGATAGACTTCTTGTGATGTGTGAATTACTCACAACTTTTGGCGTGTCTTATGAAATTCAATCGAATGAGATTCACATCCATGGTACAGGAAAAGTTTTAGGGGGAATGGTGAATACACATCGAGATCATCGAATTGCGATGGCCGCAAGCATTGCAGCGACCATTTCCACACAGGACATCATTCTATCCGACGAAAGCTGTATTTCAAAATCCTATCCAAAGTTCTTTCAGGATTTACCTTGTTGATTTACTTTCCATTGATGCGAAATTGACTGTATTCGAAAAAATCCAAGTCAATATGCGCTAAGCGATTTTCAATGTCCTTGCGTTTAACTGGCTTCAAGTCTTCCTTTAACAAGATTTCATAGTAGAAACGAACTTTCTCCTCATCTCTAGGCTCAATTAGGACATCATATGTGCTGGCAATGCTTTCTAACAAGAAGTCTTTGTTTTCATAATTTGGGAACAATTGTAAAAGCGTATCACCGTATGCAACGGAGAGCTCATATGCCTGTAAATCACTGTATTTAATGTGCGTTTTGAATAAACAATCGGCAGCGTATTTGTCCTTCGGAAATGCGTGATAATAAGCTAAAAGACGATTAATCAATTCAATGTTCGTCAAACTAGGCATTTTTGCCGCTTGCATCGGATCCTTTTGAATCGCAATAATGGAATCTTCCATTGCCTTAATGCTTGATTTCAATTCCGTTTTTTCATCCGTTTTTGACGGTCCGCCGCAAGATTCAACCAATAAAGCAAAACTTAGAACGATCAATAAAGCGTTAATTAATCTCATATCATTTTAGGTTTTTTGGAGCCTGGAAAGGACATTTTGTAATCGACATCAATTTTTCCGGACGTAATATTTTGAAGGCGTTTTGTTAACATTTTCTTTTTTAACGGCGTAAGGTGATCGGTGAATAGAATTCCTTCGATGTGATCGTATTCATGTTGAATGATTCTAGCCGCATATCCATCAAATGTTTCCTCATGGAATTCCCAATTTTCGTCAAAATAAGTGATCAGTACTTTTTCTTGTCGAAAAACGTTTTCTCTAATTTTCGGAATGGAAAGGCATCCCTCCTGAAAGGACCATTTCTCACCTGATTCTTCCTCAATGATTGGATTGATAAATACCTTCTTAAAGTTTTCGATTCCAGCCGCTTTTGGATCTGGTTCTTCATCCTCTTCATCCGCAAATGGTGCGCCATCTACAATGAACAAACGAATACTTTTGCCGATTTGAGGTGCCGCTAATCCAACACCTTTGGCGTGATACATTGTTTCAAACATGTCCGCAATCAATTTAGACAAGTCCGGGTATTTTTCATCAATTTCCTCAGCTTCTTTTTTTAAAACTGGATCTCCGTATGCGACAATTGGTAATATCATGTTACAAAATTAATGAATTCCTATTTGACTTTACTGTTGAGAGAGGTAATCTTGTAAAATCAAGGTCGCCGCAAGTTTGTCAACCAGTGATTTTTCTTTCATTAGCTTCTTTTTCCCGGCTAAGTGAATCGTTTCCATTGCACGCGAGGAACTGAATCGTTCATCCTGGAAGTCAATTGAAATAGAAGGGAATTGTTTTTCCAATGCACCTTTCAATAGGCGGACATTTTCTGTGATGTGGGTGTCTGAACCATCTAAGCGAGTTGGGAAACCGATAACAAACGTCGAAATAGCTTCCTTCGAAGTCAATTGAATCAAAAAATCCATTAAGGAGCTTGATTCTACGGTGGTTAATGGACTTGCGATAATGGCCTTTTCATCTGTCATGGCAAGACCTGTGCGCTTCAATCCGAAATCAATTGCTACTATTTTAGACATAAAACAAAATTACGAAACAATATCAGATGCGTAAAGATTATACAGACAGTACTTGAAATTGAAGATGATTGCTTAATTTCACGAAGCTATTTGTGACCGACCGTATGAAAACTTATCTCCGTTCTCTTTTTCTACTTTTTTTCCTCCTGTTGGGCTTGGTGAATTGTACAAACGAATCTGCCACGAGCACTCCAAAAAAAGATAAAAAACGCATCGCCTTTTCAGAAGAATTCAAAGACTTGCTCGTTTTTGAAGAATACGTCAAAAAAATAGATGAGAATAAGCAGTTAGAAAAGATCCGGAGTTTGTTTTATACAGACTCCGAGGGGAATACAAATGAAGCCTCAGCCTGGTTAGATGCCAATATGAACATCGTGAAAATCAAACAGGTGGAAAATTTAACAAGTGGGAAAAAGTATGAACGAACGTTTTATTTTTGTGATGGATTCAAAACCGTAAGTCAGCAAATCATTTCGCGTTACGAACTCAAAAAACCCTATTTCACCGAACATAGGTCTTATTATAGCACGAACGGGTCCGTTATCGCGACATTCCAACGATACGACAAACAGGAGGATCTCTCTTTAGTAGCCCTTTCAGTGGGAGAAAAACAGGATTGTCCTCACCACGTCGCTTTAGATCTAATCAAACGAACAGGGGAATTCGAAACGCGATTTCGTGGATTCGACGAAGCTTTTGGACGTAATTTCCTTGTTTTGGGGACAGAAAATCAAAGTACTACCTTGGCTTTCAATGTGGAAAGCCCGCTACTGAAACAACTCACAAGCAATGAAAATTTGTATAAAAATAAATGTTTAGATGTGGAATTCTCTCCAATAACAGAACCAAATGGATTCACGTTTCAAGCATTAGTGAACTTAAGTTTCGCTAAGAATGAAAAACGGTGAACTTTTTTCCTGTTTAAGCGTATTAAAATGGCATTCAAATCATGAACGTATTGATGAAAAATAATTACTCTCCCTTATTCCGTCCTTGGAAGACCATCCTACTTCTTGGATTCTTGGCTCTTTCAGGACTCCAATCGAGTTGGTCTCAGCAAATGAAATTAACTGGAACAATTTACGACACCTCCAATGTGGTTCCGCTGAGAAACGTCTCTGTGATGGCCTTGCGTCTGAAGGATTCCGTATTATTAAGTTTCACTAGAAGCAATCAACTTGGAGAATTTACCTTGACAGGTTTCCCCATCGATACGTTCCAATTAATCATTGAACATCCGAAATTGGAGACACGAACCTTCTACATTATTGGAAGCCAGGATAATTACGAAATCAAAGTTCCACGCATTCAATTGTTGCAGAAAACCCAAAATGTTCGGGAGGTAACGGTGCTAACGAATAGAAATGCGATTTACTTCAAAGGAGATACGCTCGTTTATGTTGCCGATTCATTTAACGTCGGACAAAATGCGGTTGTAGAAGATTTATTAAAAAAACTTCCTGGAATTAAAGTTGCTGATGATGGAAGCATTACTTCGCAAGGAAAAGAAATCAGTAAAGTACTGGTCGACGGCGATGAATTCTTTGGCTCTGACCCTACCATCGCGACTCGAAATCTTGGCGCAAAAGGAGTTGAGTCTGTTCAAGTATATGAAAAGAAAAACGAGGATGCAGCCATTGGCGAGGACGATAAAATTCAAGTATTGGATTTAAAACTGAAGGACAGTGCCAAAAAAGGGTACTTCGGAAAAATATCCGGTGCTTCGGATTTCG
>CAIOSO010000085.1 GCA_903860985.1 uncultured Flavobacteriales bacterium | reverse complement strand
GCCAACAATTCAATTGGTAATTACTCCATGATTTCGCGCCTTCCGGTTCCCAATAAATCACCCCGAGTCCACGTTGTCCAGGAATTCCACGTACGATCGAAATGACTTGAGTCAACATGTCCTGGGTGTTTTGCACTAAGGTGTAATCACCACCAACTTCCACGACCATGACGTCTTTGTCGTAGCGCGTGACCATATCGTTCAAGTTGGTTTCTAAATCGTTAATTGTCGCTGTATAGTCAGATCCAAGCCAATATGGATAATACGAAGCACCGATGACGTCGAATTTCATTCCATTTGCTACTGCTAAATCAAAGAACCAGCGAAAACGTGCGTTGTCATTTCCTTTGTCGATGTGCACGATGACTTTTATGTTAGTATCAATGTCCTTTGTTGCGTCGTAGCCTTTATTTATAAGCGCGGACAATTGTCCGAAATTCGTGTAAGATCCTTCCGGCCAAAGCATTCCGCTTGGAATCTCATTTCCAATTTGAACCCACGTTGGAGTGACTCCAGCTGATTTCAATGCTGATAAAACATCATATGTGTGTTGATAGACAGAATCTTTCAACGCAGCAAAACTACAATTTGCCCAAGCAGCTGGTTTTGTTTGATTCGCAGGATCCGCCCAAGTATCAGAATAATGAAAATCAATCATGACTTTCATTCCTAAATCCTTCGCACGAAGCGCCATAGCAACCGTTTCTTCTTTCGAACAGTGTCCATTTTGTGGACTATTAGACGGATTCACAAAAACACGCAGACGAACGGTATTCATCCCTCGGTTTTTCAATAGTTCTAAGCAGTCTGTTTCTGTTCCATCAGAATCATAGAACTTGAATCCAGTCGCTTCCATTTGCGGCAACCAACTAACATCACCACCTTTAGCAAAATAATCAATTGCCACGGGTGGAGTAGGTGGTTTTGGCTTGTTTTTATCCTTGCAAGAAGCGGAAATACCAAGCAAAGAAATGAATAGAATAATGAAATACTGTTTACTCATGGTCTTGATTTACAAAGTGAAAGGTCGTATTATTTTCGTAGACTTCATCTTTTCTAAGCACGCAAGATGGAAAATGTTCATGATTTGGAGCATCCGGAAAGTTTTGCATTTCAAAGCAAACTCCGCTTGTCGAATGATATGAAACACCTTCTTTTCCGGTTAAGTTTTCCGGCAATCCGCAACCGATGAACAGATGCGCTGCAGGCTGGTTGGACTTCACCAACATTTTCCAACCGTTTGTAGGATGCCTTAACGTTGCTTGAATATCCGATTGATCTGAAATAACAAAGGTGTGATCCAATTCACCGCGTAATTCGGTCGTTAATTCTTCCTGCATTGGAGTTGCGCACCATTGCTCGAAATTTCCAGTTGGAATATTGTCCGAGTTCTTTTTTAAGAAATGCGTGGCATATACATGAATCGATTGATGATCGACGGATTGATCGTGTCCACCTAAATTCCAATAATGATGCTGTGTTAGGTTGATGATCGTATCTTCTGTTGAAACTGCGCGCATGGTGATTTTCAGTTCGTTTTGATACGTTAACGAATACGTTACTTGAACTTTTAACTCTCCTGGATAATTTTCCGACCCGGCGGGACAAACATAACTGAAGGTCAGTTGATTTGAATCTTGGTTTTCTTCAACATCCCAAAAACCGCGACTTAAGGAATGGAATCCACCATGTAAATGATGCCCACCATTGTTCGTCGTTAATTGTAATTCTTCGTCTCCGATTTTCACTTTCCCATGACGAATGCGTCCAGCATAACGTCCAACAATGCAGCCAAAATACGGTGGATTCTCCATTTGCATGGAAGTCAAGTAATCGTTTAACTCATCAAATCCTAAGACTACATCGAG
>CAIOSO010000084.1 GCA_903860985.1 uncultured Flavobacteriales bacterium | reverse complement strand
GACGAGTCGTGCGAACCAAAATGGACCAGAAGAGTACGGTTTTCGCGGCAATGCGCGCAATTTCGACCTGAACCGCGATTTCATCAAAATGGATTCGAAAAATGCGTTTACGTTTGCGAAAATCTTTCATTCCTTGGATCCGGATGTGTTCATCGATAACCATGTGTCCAACGGCGCCGACTACCAATACACCCTGACGTACATCGCTTCGATGAAAGAGCGCATGTCCCCACAAATGAATGAATTGACCTACGGAAAATGCATTCCGTACCTAACTGCGAATGTCAAACAACAAGGTTGGGACTTGTTTCCCTACGTGGAATTGAAAGGAGAGACACCAGCTCAAGGAATTCACGCCTTCAATGATTTGCCGCGTTACGCAATGGGATACGCGTCACTTTTTCATTCGATTAGTTTTACGGTCGAAACACACATGTTAAAACCTTTCCCGCAACGCGTACAAGCGACCTTGGCTTTCATGGAGGGAATCATTTCATTTACGACAGTAAACGCGCTAGAAATCGAAGCAAAGCGCAGTGCAGCGAAATTGTGGGCAAGAAACCTGCGTCAATATGCCTTCAACTACCAACTCACGGAAAAAGCGGATTCGATTTCATTCAAAGGTTACGAGCATTCGTTTCCCTTGCATCCCATTACTGGATTAAAAGAATTGACCTACGACCGAACCAAACCTTACGAACGCATGATTCCGTGGTTTAAAACGTACGTCCCGAAGGATTCTGTTGCCGTTCCGGAATACTACGTCGTTGGTGGACAGGAACAGGAAGTCATCGATCGCTTGACTGCAAACCATGTCCTTTTTGAAACCTTGACATCAGCGTCCATCGACACCCTGCATGTGTTTTCTGTGAAATCTTACAAAAGTCCGGCTCAACCTTACGAGGGACATTTTAAATTAGCGCAGATTGAAGTAGGGGAGAGCGAGCGCGCAATTGATTTGAAGCCGGGAGATATCCTGATTCCTAGTCAACAAGATGCGGCGCTGTTTATTCATGCATCCTTGCAACCGAGAGCGGAGGATTCTTATTTAACTTGGAATTTCTTTGATTCGTATTTACAGCAAAAGGAATATTTCTCCAATTATGTCTTCAAGGATCAAATCGCTGAAATCCTTAAGAAGGATAAAAAGTTATCGGATGAATACCAACTTCGCAAAGCGACGGATGAGAAATTTAGAAATTCCGAATGGGATCAACTCTATTTCATTTACAGCCGTAGTCCATATTTCGAGCAAACCTTTATGCGTTTGCCAATTTATCAGAAATTCTAAACGAACTTTTTAGAAGGAAGGACAAGAAATACGTCGGAAGTCCTTCATTTGTTTCTTGCATTTCAAGTTGATTCCCATGGAGATTTCATGAGATCCACCTGTAATACCACCTAATTGAGATACCGTTAAATCGTAGCTGTAGCCAATTCTGAATTTCTCTGTGGTGATTCCTAAACTCACGATAAATGCATCGCGGTTGCGGTACCAAGCTCCAATCGTAAATGCTTCGTATTTCAAGTAAGCGCCAATATTAAACTGTTGGAATCCGTTCTGGTATTGGTAGATGACATTTGGCATCAAGGTGGTGTTGCTTGAATAACGTCCACGTTGACCAAGTTTGATATTCGCACCCATATGTCCAGTCACGCGTATAGGTAATCTAGAATCTCCTAAAATCATCGATTCATCTGGACGGTTTAAATGGTGCGCAGCAACTCCGAAATAGAAGTTTTTCGTAAATCCAACCATTCCAGCGGAAACGTCAAAGAAGCCATGAGAACCATTTCCTCTTGGAACATCTCCCGTTTGATAAATGAATCCTCTACGTGGGTCGATCATGTCCCCAAAAGTCAATTTACTCCAATCTAAATACTTTTGGAAATAAGCTGCTTGTCCACCGAACATAATGCGGAATTTGCGATTTACTTTTAAGTAATACGAATATGTTCCGGCAATCATAGACGTCTGAATCGTTCCTTGTCCCTGTTGGTCGTGCATCGCCATGATGCCAACTCCACCGGACAAATTCTTTGCGTAGGTATCGTATGCTGCTGCATAGGTAATGTAATTTCCGGTCAATTGTGGCCATTGGTTACGGTAATTCATAGCAATTCTTGGGCAGCCACTTGATCCAGCGAGGGCAGGATTTAAGTAAACGGGATTTGAATAGAACTGTGTAAAAGTAGGGTCTTGAGCAAGCGAATGAAAGCTTACGTAGAAAAGACCGAGTAGCATAAGGTTCTTCAAGTTCATAGTAGTTATAGGCTAATGTATCTGCGCGCTTTTTTGCTTACAGAAGAATGAATACGTAGGGTTAATTGATGAGTAAATGTTCGTTGTTGGGTACTTTGCAAGGTTCCAAATCCAGATTGTCCGATTAACGCAAAATTTTCACCGACATAACCAAGAGATAGATTTCCTGTAGTTAAGTTTCCATAGGACATTCCTAACTGTGCTTTTCCTGCTTTAAAGGTAAATCCACCGAAGAGTTGTTGTTGGTAATTTGAATGTTGATAAAGCGCGTATGGTGCAAAAATCAATTTTTCATTTCGAGAGGTATATTGTGTTCCTGTAATGACATTCCAAAGGTTTGATGCACGCAAGGTTGCCCCGTCATTAGTAAAGATGTTTTCATTGTGTCTGAACACGTTGTTTATTTGGGCACTCAAAAAGAACAGCGGAGTATGAATAGTAAGTCCTGCATCTAAATCACGGCTCCACAAAGTTTGACCTATAGCCAAGGTCGAATCAAACTGAAATTGATTTACTTGTCCGTTATTCATTTCAACAGAACTGAAGTTTTTTAGTTTATCCTGGTTGAGTGTTTGAGTTCCCATTTTAAAGCGAAGTGCTGGTTCGATAGAGATTTTTCGAGACAAGGCGATTTTTGGAGAAAAAATCAATGCGACTTGACTGTTTTTAATTAATCCTTCACTGAATACATCATAGTTCGCTTGAATTCCAAATCCAGCACGCATGCCTCGTGAATATCCATCAAGAGAAAGTTGATTTACTAACTTTAATTGAGATGGATTGTCAAATGATCGCATCGAACTCATTGCTTGGAAGCGGGTTTGGGAAGTTGTTCCCACGGAGCTAAAGTTTAAATCAAGGTTGCTCTGTCCGGTAATCGCATAATCATAACTTTGGTTGTTGCTTAATCCGATGTCCTTAGATAACAGTTGATCGATTTTGCGAAACAAGTCGATGTTTCCTAGACTAACATCTGTAAGGACATTTTCCTTCGTGAAACTTAGTTTCTCATTTTTAAAATCAGTTCTGTATCCAACTACCAACATGTTTTTTAATGGGAACAAGTTCATTAGGGGCATCTCAGTAAGCTCATTTTCAATCGCATTATCTAGACTTGCAAAACTCAGCACATTCCTTTTTGAGAAGTCAAAAGACGACTCATTTTGTGAAACCTGCTCAAGTTCACTTTGATTAGGGGGAATTTGACCAGCTAACGCCATTGATGTTTCATAAGGAGTAGAAACAGGAATTGCGATGAATTGTCGCTCAGGAAGTGATGTCAGCTGATCAGCATTTACCCGAGAAGTAGTTGTTTTTCTTGTTGGAGAAGCTGTTTGTACAGCGCTCGTTTTTATCGTTCTAGCATTGTTCGCATTTGTTTGAGTTACTTCTTTTGTTCGATTTCCGAAGAAAACGAGTCCAGAAATAAACAAGAGCAGTAGGCTAGCGAAAGCAAAAGTGTTTTTGTAGTTGCGTTTTTTGTAAAGAGAGCTTTTATTTTCAAAAACCATAGGAGCTGCATCAATTTTTGCCAATTCCCATGCATCCAAGTCTAATTCTAGATCAGGATGATTCATCAGAAAGGACTCTAATTGCTGCTCCTGTTGAGCGGATAGATTTCCCTCCGTGTAATCAAAAAGCCAGCGATCAATGTTTTCGTGTGTCGGTTGCATTAGGCAAGTTCAAATATTCCTTTTAACTGTTTTTTTATTTTTATGCGAGCTCTAAAAAGATACACTTTCACTTGTGCAGAGGAAATCGACAACATGTCACCAATTTCTTCATACGTATATCCTTCCAAATCGCGCAACAAGAGAATACTCTTTTGTAGAGGAGGGAGAGAGCTAACCATTAGGTCAACAATTTGTTTCGATTCAAACGCTTGGTCTGGTTGTTGAAAATCAGATTTATCCAATGAATCTAGGTGTTTTAGTTGTCTTTTTTTACGGTACACTTGGTTTAACATCCCATTGTGTGCACAGGTAAAAAGCCAGGACTTCACCTTTTCTCGCTCTACTTTTTCTCTATTTAACCACAATTTCTCAAATGCATCTTGAACAACATCCTGGGCTTCTTCCGAGTCCTTCAGAAATTGAACAGCGAAGCGATACAAAGAATCGCTTAAATGCTCAACAGAATGGTTGTATTCGGCATTAGTCAAAATTGCAGTATTACAGTTAAAACAAATTGAACTTGTCAAAAGTTACATGTCATGAAAAAAACCCTGAAACTTCTTAACGAGTAAACTTACAAAATTATTGGCAAGAAGAAAAAAAAGGTGATTAGAAACCGAAGTTATCGAATCCCATTTGTGTGAGCTCCTGGTATTTTTCCTCGTTAAACTCATACAAGGAAGATGGTTTGTGAGGGACCCCACGTTGCTTTTCTTTTAGATTAGACAAAATGTTCAGTTTCTGAATTTTTCGACGGAAATTCCGCTTATCTAATGGTTTGTCCAGGATACTTTCATACAATCGATGCAATTGACTCAAGGTGAATTTCTCTGGTAATAAATTAAATCCAATGGGTTGGATTTTGATTTTTTGCTTCAGTTTTTCTTTTGCAGCTTGAAGTATTTCATAGTGATCGAATGCCAACTCATTTATTTCGTTGACAGTAGTCCAGCCCGCATTTTTCGCAAAAGAAGATGCATGTGGAAGGTAATCCGAAATTTTAACTAATGAAAAGTAAGCAACGGTAATTACACGCGCATCTGGTTGTGCACGAATGGACTTTAACCATTCACGATCGGATTCCTTGTGAATCCTAAAAGGGTCTCCAAAGGCACCAACCTGTTCCAAGTAAATATCTTTTAATCCGGTTAATTCCTCTAAAACACGGCTTGCAGCTTGATCTAAATTCTCATTGTCGTAAATTAAGTTTCCTGGTAGGGCAAGCCTAGGTCCATTCGCTGCCGAAACCTCCCCTCTATCAATAACAAGAACGGTTAATTTTTCCAAGTCGAATCCAAAAATGACGCAATCCACAGAGACATTTGGATTTAATTCAGAAGCTATTTTTTTAAGATTATTATGCACGAAAGAAGGATTTTGTATATATTTGGAAAGTGTAAAAATGACACAAAGACTCAAATTATCATTTTAGAGGTATGTATTTTATAGT
>CAIOSO010000083.1 GCA_903860985.1 uncultured Flavobacteriales bacterium | reverse complement strand
TATCGAAATCCGTTGAAACCGTCTCAGGATTACAATTGATCATGATGGTTTCGTAGCCACATTCCTTTGCAGCTAATACTCCATGGACACATGAATAATCGAATTCGATTCCTTGTCCAATTCGGTTTGGACCAGATCCAAGTACTACTACTTTTTTTCTATCCGAAACGATGCTTTCGTTTTCATATTCGAACGTTGAATAGTAATAAGGTGTTTTTGCTTCAAATTCCGCTGCACAAGTATCTACCAATTTGTACACTCGTTTGATGCCCATATCGGTGCGCTTCGTATATACTTCAGATTCCAAACAACGCAATAAATGCGCAACTTGACGATCGGCATATCCTTTTTGTTTCGCTTCGAACAATAATTCCTTTGGAATACTACCCAAATGGAACTTCTCAATTCTACGCTCTAATTTGATAAGGTCTTCGATTTGTTTCAAGAACCAAATATCGATTTTCGTTTTTTCAACGATTTTTTTAAACGGAATTCCCAATTTAATCGCATCGTAGATGTGGAACAAACGGTTCCAACTCGCAAACTCTAAGGAATGAAGAATTTCATCTTGATTGGTCAATTCTTTTCCATCCGCACCTAATCCATTTCGGTTAATCTCTAAGGATTGACATGCCTTTTGCAAAGCTTCTTGAAAGGAGCGTCCGATTCCCATTACCTCTCCTACCGACTTCATCTGAAGTCCAAGTTGACGGTTGGTTCCCGGGAATTTATTAAAGTTCCAACGTGGTATTTTCACAATCACGTAGTCCAAGGTTGGCTCAAATAAAGCCGATGTTGTTTTCGTAATTTGGTTTTGTAATTCATCCAAATGGTAACCAATCGCCAATTTCGCAGCGATTTTCGCGATTGGATAACCCGTTGCTTTGGACGCTAGTGCTGATGAACGAGATACACGCGGGTTGATTTCAATCGTGATGATATTTTCTGCATCGTCAGGAGAAACAGCAAACTGAACATTACATCCACCTGCGAAATTTCCGATAGAGCGCATCATTTTGATGGACATATCGCGCATTTTTTGGTAGGTTGTATCGGATAATGTCATGGCTGGAGCAACCGTAATTGAATCACCTGTGTGAATTCCCATTGGATCGAAGTTTTCGATCGAACAGATAATTACGACGTTATCATTGGCATCGCGAAGCAATTCCAATTCGTATTCTTTCCAACCTAACAAGGCTTTATCGATCATGACTTCGTGAATCGGAGACAATTGCAGTCCACGTTCAAGTAAGTTGTCGAATTCTTTTGGTTCGTGTAAAATCGATGCGCCTGATCCACCTAAGGTATACGAAGGACGAATACAAAGTGGGAATCCAAATTCCTGTGCAATTTCTTTACCTTCCAAGAATGATTTGGCTGTTTTTTGCGGCGCCATTGGCACATCAATTTTCAACATCAATTCGCGGAAAGCTTCTCTATTTTCGGTAATTTCTATTGCGTTGATGTCCACTCCAATCAGGCGAACACCATATTGTTCCCAAATACCTAATTCATCACACTTGATGCACAAGTTCAAAGCTGTTTGTCCACCCATTGTTGGCAGAACGGCATCAATTTTGTGATTTTTCAAAATCTCCACAATACTTTCTGGTTCCAAGGGTTGCAAATAAACATTGTCAGCAACCACTTTGTCGGTCATGATGGTGGCTGGATTCGAATTGATTAAAGTCACTTCGATTCCTTCTTCTCTCAATGATCGTGCTGCTTGTGATCCGGCGTAGTCAAACTCACAGGCTTGTCCGATAACAATTGGTCCGCTTCCGATAATCAGAACAGATTTGATGGATAAATCTTTTGGCATAGGGATTTCAATTTACTTTTCTTCGAAGCGGATGTTCGCTGCAAATTGAGGACAAATTTAATCCAAATCTATGAAGATGAATGATTTTTGAGCAAGTGTTTTTTAACAAAATGAATCCAAATTGTTAATAGGTCGATTTCAAGCAGATACTTGGTCGATAAAATTCAAGCTAAGGTGATTGAAAGTGTCCGCTTGTTCAAAGTTGACCACATGTCCACAATTAGGAACAATACTCAAGTTTAAACGTGGATTTTGCGCCACTAATTCCTTTACGGGTGCTAAAAACAGGTGGTCTTCCGCTCCCATGATGAACAAGGTTGGCGTTTTGTCCGGTTGTTTTTCCAATTCAACGAGGTAAAGTGCTAAACGGGAGGTCAATTTAAACCAGCGATTAAATTCATTATGAACGATTTTACGTGCTTCCGTGATGAATAATTCCCGGGAGGATGCGTGATTTTTCTTCGGCATCATGATGCGTGCAAACAATTGATAGAGTCCCATTTGAGGAATGAATCGATTGAGGATTCGTCCGATTTTCAACAAAAAACGCGATTTAAAATTCAAACGGGTAATAGCTCCTGCGAAAATCATCGATTTCACGAGTCCCGGCTCCATGATTTCAATTTGCTTGATCACGATGGATCCCATGGAAACCCCCACGAAATGAGCTTTTTCGATTTGATGCGCATGTAGCACTTCGATGACATCCTGTGCAATCAGTTTAAAGGAGTAGCGTTTCTTTTTTGTTTCAATCTGACTTTTCCCATGTCCACGCAGGTCAATGAGCAGCAAATTGTACTTTTCCGAAAATGTTTTGATTTGTTTATGCCAAATACTTGAGCTGCCCCCAGCACCATGGATGAAGACCACCCACTCTTTACTATTGGCATTTTCAAGTTTTTTGGAATATAGCATGGGTCAAAAATAAAAACACTCGCCGAATAATCAGCGAGTGTTTCGAAATTGTTTGATATAATTTGAATTATTTATCTTTCACTTCTTCGAAATCAACATCCGTCACTTCGTCGTTCGGGTTACCAGTTGATTGATCCGCTCCTGCATCTCCAGCGTTTCCACCGTCAGCATTTGTTGCATTGTACATGTCTTGAGAAGCTGCTTGGAACACATTGTTCAATTTTTCCATTGCTGGCTCAAGGTTTTGAATGTTTCGCGCATCGAATTCAGCTTTCAACTCAGTTAAGGCATCTTCTATTCCTTGTTTTTTATCCGCTGGAATTTTATCTCCGTATTCTTTCATTTGGCGTTCCGTTTGGAAAATCAATGAATCCGCTTTGTTGATTGTTTCAACTTCCTCACGTTTTTTGTTGTCCGCTTCTGCATTCTCTTCTGCTTCTGCTTTCATACGTTTGATTTCTTCGTCTGACAAACCTGAAGACGCTTCGATTTTAATCGATTGTTGTTTTCCTGTTCCTTTGTCCTTCGCTGAAATGTTCATGATTCCGTTCGCATCGATGTCGAATGTCACCTCGATTTGAGGAACACCTCTTTGCGCTGGTGGAATATCTGTCAATTGGAAACGACCCAATGTTTTGTTATCCGTTGCCATTGGACGCTCACCTTGAAGTACGTGAATGTCTACAGATGGTTGATTGTCAGATGCCGTAGAGAAAACTTCTGATTTTTTCGTTGGAATCGTTGTGTTTGCTTCGATTAATTTTGTCAAAACACCACCCATTGTCTCGATTCCTAAAGATAAAGGAATCACGTCTAATAAAAGAACATCCTTCACTTCTCCTGTCAATACACCACCTTGGATCGCTGCACCTACTGCAACTACCTCATCTGGATTCACTCCTTTTGAAGGAGCTTTTCCGAAGAAACGTTCAACCGCATCTTGGATAATTGGAATACGTGTAGATCCACCAACTAAAATTACTTCGTTGATGTCACTTGGGGATAATCCTGCGTTTTTCAAAGCGGAACGACAAGGAGCAATGGTACGTTCAACAATGTCAGAAATCAATTGCTCGAATTTTGCACGTTGTAAGGTTCTTACTAAGTGTTTTGGAACACCATCAACAGGCATGATGTACGGAAGGTTGATTTCCGATGAATTTGTTGAAGACAATTCGATTTTCGCTTTCTCCGCTGCTTCTTTCAAACGTTGAAGTGCCATTGGATCTTTACGCAAGTCTAATCCTTCGTCTTTTTTAAACTCTTCTGATAACCAAACAATGATTGCCTCATCTACGTCGTCACCACCTAAGTGAGTGTCACCGTCTGTCGCCAATACTTCAAATACACCATCTCCTAATTCAAGTACAGAAACGTCATGCGTTCCACCACCGAAGTCGAATACAACGATTTTTTGGTCAATTCCTTTTTTATCTAATCCATAAGCCAATGCTGCTGCTGTTGGCTCGTTGATGATTCTTTTAATGGTTAATCCTGCGATTTCACCTGCTTCTTTTGTTGCTTGACGTTGCGCGTCGTTAAAGTAAGCTGGAACTGTTACGACTGCTTCCGTTACTTCGTGTCCAAGGTAATCTTCTGCTGTTTTCTTCATTTTCTGAAGGATGATCGCCGAAATTTCTTGCGGAGAATACAAACGATCGTCGATTTTTACACGAGGTGTGTTGTTGTCACCTTTTACCACTTGGTAAGGAACACGAGCTACTTCTTTGCTGCACTCATCGAAGCTAGACCCCATGAATCGTTTAATCGAGGAGATTGTTTTTGTTGGATTCGTGATGGCTTGACGCTTTGCAGGATCTCCTACTTTACGCTCTCCACCTTCAACAAATGCAACAACAGACGGTGTTGTTCTTTTTCCTTCTGAGTTCGCAATTACTACTGGCTCATTTCCTTCCATGACAGAAACACACGAGTTTGTTGTTCCTAAGTCAATTCCAATTATTTTTCCCATTCTAAATATATTTTCTTTTTGATGTTTTTGCAATTCTCAATTTATGTGCCATCCATATTTTAATAGGAACCAATGACAAAATGAAAGAATCGGCACCCTAAATAGTGTCTTTTTGTCATAATTCATGTCAAAAGAAACCCGAGTTTCGGACAAAACATGATTTTCGTCAAGTTCTTGATTTTAGTAACAAATGTTACATTCTCACGCGCTTAAATGAGTTACTTTTGTGTGATAATCATTGAACAGCATTATGAAAAAAGGGACGAAAATTTACAGCATTTTACACATGACGTGTCCGCAGTGTCACGAAGGACAATTTCTCGTTTCTTCTGTGTATGATTTAAAAAACATAGGCGACGTTCGAGTTGAATGCGATGTATGTCATTTAAAATACGAAAGAGAACCTGGATTTTTCTATGGCGCGATGTATGTTTCTTATGGTTTAGGAGTGATGCTTTTTGTGACAATATGGGCGTCTTGTAATTTATGGTTCCCTAGTTTTGGTGCTTGGACACAAATTGGATTAGTTACCTTTTTTTCCATCGCATTAGCACCTTACTTGTTTGCATTGTCAAAAATTATTTACGCGAATATTTTTATTCCATACAAAGCAGATGCTAAGTCTAGTAGATAAAGAAGCGATGCTTCAAGCGCAGCTAGGCTATATACTTGAGCCAGCTTTAATTACGGAAATGGCTAAACTTGCCAAAATTCGCGAAACCACAACGGATGAAATCATTGTCCATGTGGGAGATCGATTACAGTTAATCCCTATCCTGATCGAAGGATCCATCAAAGTTTCTCGTGAAAATGAAAACGGTGAAGAAATATTACTCTATTACATTGAAGGCGGAGACACTTGTGCGATGACCTTACAATGTTGCACGAAGAAAACCGACAGTCTCATCAAAGCAACGGCAATGGAGCCCTCACTATTACTCATGATTCCAGCGGAGTACATGGAAATTTGGATGGACCAATACAAAAGTTGGCGCACTTATATCATCAGTAATTACCACACACGCTTAATGGAATTAATGGAGTCCATTGACGCCATCGCCTTCATGAATTTAGACCAGCGATTACTCAAGTACCTGCGTGATCAAGCGAAATTACTGGGTTCATTGGAGATTTTACATACGCATCAGCAAGTTGCCGATGATCTTCACTCCTCTAGAGTGGTGATTTCAAGGTTGTTAAAGCAGTTAGAAATCAAGGGGGAAATCACCTTGCACCGCAATAAAATCATCTTGAAAACAATTTAGTTTTAGGCCTTTCATTTTCTACCCTTGATTATTGTTATTTTTGATTAACCTTATCAAAAAAGACTGTGATTACACTTATAACTGGTATCCCCCGATCAGGAACTTCCTTAATGATGCAACTTTTCAAGACGGCAAAAGCTGACATCGCCACGGATGCTATTCGTACTGAGGACGAAAATAATCCGAAGGGATATTTCGAATTGGAGGCGGTAAAGGGCATTGTGAAAAACAATGCTTTCTTGAAGGACCTAGATGGGAAAACAATCAAAATTGTCGCACCTCTGGTAACATTTATTGACCTTTCTCTTGAATACCGTGTGGTTTTCATGATTCGTGATTTGGACGAAGTACTACAATCCCAAGGGAAAATGCTGGGCAAGGACCAAAAAGAACAACAGGAGAAATTTCGTGCGATTTACACCCTTCATGTCGAAAAAAGCCAACAATTTTTGCGTGCTAACAACATTTCCTTTATCGAAATTGAGCACCGAGAATTACTGGAAGATCCGGAGAACTGTTTACATAGCTTGATCGATTTCTGCTTATGGGAAACACCGATGGAAGAATTGAAATCAGTGATCGATCAATCACTTTACCGCAATAGAAAAAACGCATGAGTTCAAAAAAGAAAGTACTCGTCATCGGTTGGGATGCTGCGGAATGGAAAGTAATCATGCCCTTGATTCAACAGGGTAAAATGCCAGCCTTCGCTCGGTTGATGTCCCGCGGAGTTCACGGCAAACTACAAACCTTAGACCCACCACTTTCTCCGATGCTGTGGACGAGCATCGCCACAGGATTTCGGGCAGACACTCACGGAATTGGTGGATTTATCGAGCCAACTTCCGACGGTGAAAATCTTCGTCCTGTTACTTCTACTTCTCGAAAGGTCAAAGCAATTTGGAACATCTTGAATCAAGAAGGATATAAAAGCAATGTCGTGGCATGGTGGCCCAGCAATCCAGCTGAGCCCATAAATGGAGTCATGGTTTCCAATCTGTATCAAATTGCCACGAAACCATTAGAGGAAGAGTGGGAAATGCCAAATGGCACGGTTCATCCAAAGGAAATGGAAGAAACAATGAAGGAATTTCGTATCCATCCACATCAAATCACTTTAAATCAAGCACTGCCATTCATTCCAAATCTAAAGGATAATATTCCTCTTCGTTCGGATAGACGCACAACGAGTGTGATAAAAAACATGGCGAATGCTGGAACAATTCACAGTGCTAGTTGTCATCTGTTAGAAAAAAGTGATTGGGATTTCATGGCTGTTTACCACGATGCGATTGATCATTTTTCTCATGTAGCAATGCGCTATTTCCCGCCTCGAAGACCAGAAATTCCGGAACAGGATTTTGAAGATTTTCAACATGTAGTAGAGGCCGCATATGTATTCCATGATCGTATGTTGGACCGCATGATGAGCCTAATTGACGAAGAAAACACCACTGTCTTGTTGATTTCTGACCATGGATTTCACTGCGATCACCAGCGTCCATTATACATACCAAAAGAACCTTCAGGTCCAGCGGTTGAACATAGTCCGTATGGCGTTTTTGTCATGGCAGGACCCGGAATTAAAAAGAATGGGATGGCTATTTCAGGTGCGAGCGTATTGGACATCACACCAACGCTCCTGCATCACATGGACTTACCCGTTGGAAAAGACATGGAAGGAAAAGTATTGCACGCATGCTTCGAAGAACCAAGAGAAGTTCAATTTGTCGATTCATGGGAAACGATTCCCGGGGAAAGTGGTATGCACGATGCTATCTTGCGCGAGGATCCGTGGGCAGCACAGGAAGCGTTACAACAGTTAGTTGATCTCGGATACATCGATGCAATAGACGACGATAAAATCCAACAAGTCGAGAAATCGAAACGGGAAAACGAATACTATATTGCTAGAAACCTTTTGAATGCTGGAAAATACCAAGAGGCCTTAACGATACTCGAACGCATTTATCAAGAGAGTAAAATTCAACGTTACGGACAACGATTGGCTTTTGTGTATTTGTCTAAGCGGCAGTACCGCAAAGCCATGGAGATCCTACACGACTTAAAAGAAGAAAATAAAAAAGCCGAAAAACAGGAAGATGCCTACGATAAACTCGGAATGGAAGAGCCTATGTTTTTAGAATACTTGGAAGGATTGATTGTCTTGGCCATGAACAAACCTCACCTTGCTTTGTCAAAGCTTTTAAAGATTCAGGAAAGAAATCCATATAATTATCAAGTTGCATTGAATATTGCACAGATTTTTCTTCAACGCAAAAAATACCAAGAAGCGGAAGCACAATTTATTCGTGCATTAAATATCGATGATTCTCCAGCTCGAGCTCACCATGGTTTAGGCCTAAGTTTTCTGAGACGTGGTGAACTAAACGCTGCCATTGAAGAATTTCTCATTGCCATCGAAAGTGATTTTTTCTTTCACAGAGGCCATTATCATTTGGGAGAAGCCTTGGTTCGACAAGGATTAATGGAGGATGCCATCAATGCATTTGAAGTTAATTTGCGCCTTGTTCCAGGGAATGTAAAAGCGCACAAATGGCTGCAAAAACTATATACCGAGGAATTGAAAAATCCTGATAAAGCCAGGATTCACTTTGACTTTTTACAAGAAAACGTTCGGGGTGAACGCATCATTTTAACGGAAGCCGTCGAAAAAGACCATGCGAAAATACTCGCCTTTTTGCACGAAATAGGCATCCCTGTCTATGATGCTGAAAAGTATAGCGAACAGGCAAAAAACCTACATTTATCGGCTCAATGGTTAGAAGAACTTACGACTGAAGTTGTTTTTATACCAAGTCATGCCCTGTCCTTTTTGCCTGATCAATTTCATTACAAATTAATCTACGTTCAATCCGAAGTAGATTTTTCGGCACAACTAAAAACGGGTGATCAATTGAAATCTGTTTTATCTACAAAAAAGTTAGCGCATTTCCAGTTGGAGCAGAGTAAAATCGAAGCTTGGATTGATAGTCAAGCAAAGTTACCGGTTCTTTATTTGTCCCATGAATCACTTTTGGAACACAAAGAAGAGCAAACGTTTATTATACAAAACTTCTTGGGGAAATAATTAAAATTTCCATTTCAATCAAAAAATCATTATTTTTATCCCAAATTGCTAAATTATGAAAACACTTTCATCTTCAAACAAAACGAGATTAAAACAATATTCAGCGGTTGCTGGTGCATTGGTAGCTCAAGGTAATGTGAATGCACAAGTCGTTGCAACGGATTTAAATCCAGATGTAGTTGTCGATTCTTTACACGCACCTTATGCATTAGATTTCAATAATGATGCGAATCCTGAATTGACATTTTTCGTTCAACACATCAATGGTTCTTCTTCTACGCAAGGAGTTCAATTCACTTATGATGGTGGAATTGCAGGAGTTCAAATGACTGCTGGTGTTTCTTTGGTTGGAGCAGTTGGAACTGGAAGTTCTTCTTCCTCTTTTCAAATTTCCGCATTGAACAATGGAGACCCTATTTCTGCTGCTGGAAATTTTGGGACATCTTCTAATGGAGCTTTAGGATTGGATGTTCTTGTTGATGCTGGTCCATTGGGGCAAATTCCAATTCAACAAGGAAATTTCTTAAATCAATCACACAAATTTTTAGGTGGTAAAATAGTTGGTGGAACGAATACGTTTTACGGATGGGTTGAATTATCAGTGAATGCCAATGCATCTCAAATCACGATACATGGCTTCGGATATCAATCAACACCGGATACACAAATTTTAGCGGGCGAAGGAGCAAATTCCGGATTGGAATTGATTTCATTGTCGGACAAAGTAACCATTGTTGGTACACCAGAACATGTGAACATTAATGTGACACCTGATGTAATCGGTGCAAATGTTTCTTTTGTTTCTATGTCCGGTCAAACATTGAAAACGGAAAAGTTAACAGATGTCAACAATACCTTATCCTTTGACGATTTAAGTACTGGAATCTACCAAGTGGTTGTTTCCAATGGCACTGAAACAACAACACAACGCGTTTACGTGAAATAATCAAAATAAAACATTAGAAAAACACAGCCTAGGCTGTGTTTTTTTTTGTGCAACTATTTCGTGATCGTTAAAGATTTACAATCTTACAACTCGTGCTTTTTAATATAAGCTTGAATCCGTAATTTTGAAATAAATTCGTTCAATGAGGTATTTTTTACTGGTTTTAGTATTCTTTCATGCGTTTTACTCGTTGTCCCAAGGTGCGAGTTGTGTGTTAGCAACCAATGTGTCTCCGGGAACATTTACAGCATCAATAATTACCGGTACAGGTGCTTCGCAACCGGGAGCTACTGGTTCGAATTGGTATAAATTTACCCCTACGACTAACGGTAATTTGTCCATCAATTCTTGTGGTGGCGGATCCGACACGCGTCTATGGATTTGGTCCGGAAGTTGCGGGAGTTTGACTCTCATCGGAGCCAACGATGATTTCAGTGGGTGCATTTCATCTGGAACAAATTCTTTTGCTTCGCGTGTTGACAATTTGATTTTAACAGCGGGAAATACGTATTATTTCGAATGGGACAATGCTTGGTCAAGTACAGGTTTTACATGGAATTTCACCTACACCGCATTGCCCAATAACAACGACACTGGTATCATTTACCTGAAAAACAGGTTAACAAAAATTCCACTACAACAAGCGAATTATGGAATTGCATTTGGCGCAACGGTTAAAAACTACAGTGGAAGCACGATTACAAATGTCATTTTAAGCACAGAAATCTACGAGTTACCCAATGTCAGCACACCGATTCAAGTTCTGACAAGTACTCCTTTGAATATAGGAGTGGGTAATCAACAAGCTATTATTAGTGGGACTTGGTTTCCAAACCTTTCTGTATCCAAGAACTATTTTATTAAGTACATTAAAACACAAACGCAAATTGATGGACTAACATCAAATGATTTTTCTACTCAAAACCTTAGCGTAGATTTCAATTACTACGCAAGGGATAATAATTCGTATTCCAATGCCTTTAATTGGTCAACAAGCTCAGAATACGACCAAGGAGTGGTATACACAGTTACGGGTAATGACGTATTAAGCGGCGTGCAGTTTTATACTCAAAGTGCGTCAACGACTCAGGAATATTACGTTGAAGTTTACCCAATCATCAACAATATCATTCAACTAAGTCCAATTTATACATCTCCAAATTCCATTTCCACAGGTGCGGGATGGCAAACACATACGTTGGCAAGCCCACTTTCTTTACCGAATGGGAATTACCTTTTTTCCATTCATAAACTGGGGAATACTCCCTATCCCATCGGTTGCGATGCTAATCTATTTACAACAGGAAAAAACTATGTCCGAACAACCATCTCCGGAAATTGGAATACGATTGAGTCTTATAGCGTCAATTATGCTTTTATGATTCGTCCGAAACTTGGTGCCAATCCTGCTATCGACCTTTCCTATGTGAGTCATCAAAATCCTGGCGGAGAGTACACAAAAATCCATACGCGTCAATCCGTTAATGGCAACAATTTGTCTCTTTCTGCATGCGGGAAAAATTCAGGAACAAATCCCTTGTATAATGTGACGATGACCGTCAATATCAAAAATGTAGCTACAAATAGTTTGATTTATACCGCAACGAGTTCTGCACATAATTTGATTTCGGGACAGATAGATACGTTCTCCGTTTCAAATTACACTATTCAGTCACTTGGGAATTATTCCATTGAATATGTGTTCAACACTGTCAACGACCAAATTCCTTACAATAACTCTTATATCACTTATTTTTCCAGAACGAAATCCGAGTTATCAAGGGTTGTGGGAACAACCGGAACCATTGGGATTGGGAACAATTTAACAAGTGCTTATGACAATGGTGTGCTTGGACAAACGTTTACAATCGGACAACAAGATTACTTGGATTCTGTGAAAATTGGTCTAGCAGCGGGAACTCCGTCAAATCAACCCATTCGCGTAGATATTTATGCGACAGATGCCAATGGATTTCCAACAGGCTCGCCGATTATTTCAACCACAACGTACACCAGCACTACTTCCAATTCCATTTCGGGCGCAAGCATCAATTTACCCATTACTGGTGGGACATTTAATCTAAGTCCAGGTACTTACTTTTTCGGAGTGATTGAAAATGCTGGAAACATCAAACTTCAAACTTCCACGAGTTACTACATGGCTAACCGTGCCTTCATGAGGTGGAATCAGAATCCAAATGGGGCTAGCGTTTGGACTCCAATTGAAAACTTTGGATACTCGGTAGGTTTAGCAATTAACCCCATTTTTAAAATTTGCCTACCGATTCAAGTCAGTTCAACCGTGACTAATGCAAGTTGTGGACAAAACAATGGAAGCATTCAACTTTCCACATCGGGAGGCACAGGGACTTTTTCCTTCAATTGGTCAAATACCAGCAGTAACAATGCGCTAAACAGTAATTTGAGTCCTGGAAACTACAGCTGTCAACTTGCTGACGCGAACCAATGTACTGCTCCTCAACAAAATGCCACGATCACAATGGTTTCTACTGCCGTAATTTCAAGTATTTCAACAGTGAGTCATCCAACGTGTAACGGCTCTTCAAATGGCTCTGTAGGCATTAACGCTTCTGGAGGAAATGGACAATTCTCATATACTTGGACTCCGAACCTTGGCAATACATCTTCTTTGACAAATTTACCTGCAGGAACCTATACTTGTCAAGTAAGCGATGGACTTGGATGTACATCCATTCAACAAATTTCTCTCAACCAACCAAATGCTTTATCGGTCAATTCCGCGGTAATCCCAATTACGTGTTTTGGTGGAAACAATGGCTCATTATCGCTTTCCTCAACAGGTGGTACTGCTCCATATCAATACAATTGGGGCAATAATTTAGGTACAACAAATTCAATTTCGAACCTAACCGCCGGAATTTATTCCTGTCAACTGATAGATGCAAATAACTGTGTGCTCAATCAAAGTTTCCAACTGACAAATCCACTAGTAATTAGCAGTACGATTTTAAACATTGCCAACGTAGATTGTTTTGGTAATTCGACGGGAGGTGCTACTATTTCAGCTTCTGGTGGGACAGGAAATTTGAGTTATTTATGGACCCAAACTGCGTCTACAAGTTCTTCTATCAGTAATGTACCAGCTGGAACGTATACGTGTGCAATAAGCGATGTGAATGGATGTCAACAATTTACGAGTGTGACGATTGCTCAACCAAGTGTACTCGGTTCATCCATCGTAGCACAAAATCCTGTTTCGTGTTTTGGCGGAACGAATGGATCTGCTCAAGTAACTGGAATCGGTGGAGTTGCTCCCTATTCGTATAGCTGGAGTCCAGTGGGAGGGACAAGCAATCTTGCAAGTAATCTTTCCGCCGGAACATACACTTGCCAAATAAATGATTTAAATGGATGCATCACCAATCAAGCGGTTCAAATCGGTAGTCCTTCAGCAATTTCAGTAGGCACTTCTAGCATCACACCAGCAACGTGTGGTTCCAACAATGGTTCATTGACATTGGTAACAAGTGGAGGAACGGGAACGTATGCCTACAGTTGGACACCATCCGTCGGTAGTACTGCAACCTTAACTAATTTATTTGCTGGATCCTATCAAGTGATGGTCAGTGACCAGAATAATTGTACCGGATATTTGAGTGTTGGAATTAACAATATTTCTGGACCTAGTGTCTCTTTGGTGAATCAAACTCCTGTTACTTGTTTTAACGGTTCAACTGGTTCTGCTCAGATTTCTGCTTCAGGAGGAACAGGAACACTTTCGTATAATTGGTCACCAGGAAATCCGACAGGAAACGGTACAAATACGATTACTAATTTAGTAGCAGGACCATATACTTGTCAAGTGATTGATGCTAATGGATGTGTTGGAACAATTGTCGTTCCCATAGCCCAACCAGCAGTAGTAACTGGAACGATTGTATCAAATACACCTGTCAACTGTTATGGCACAGCAACTGGACAAATTAACATGAGTGCTTCTGGTGGTGCTGCAGGGTACACCTATTCGTGGTCGCCAACGAACGGAAATTCAAATCAATTATCCAATGTGCCTGCTGGAAATTATACTTGTCAAATTACGGATCAAAACGGATGTCAAGGAAGCATCAACGCAACAATTTCACAACCAAGTCCCTTACAAATTGTGGTCGACACCATCATTTCACCTACGTGTCATGACGCTTCAAATGGCTCGATTGCTGTCCATGCAAGTGGTGGAAACGGGAATTATGTGTATGCTTGGACACCAACGAACAGTAATTCGGTTTCCATTGTAAATTTAGCAACTGGGATTTATACCGTGAACGTTACAGACCTACTAGGATGTACGAATTCCCAATCTTATACTCTTCAAAGTCAATCGAATATACAAGTGAATTTTAACACCTCACAAATCGATTGTGCTGGAAACATGAATGGAGAAATTACGCTAAGTCCTTCCAATGGAATTACTCCATATCAATTCAACTGGTCTAATACAGCTTCCACAAATGCACTGAGCAACCTAGGAAATGGCATTTACTCCTGTATTGTTTCTGATGCGTTGTCTTGTCAAAAATCATTTTCTGATACCATTTTTACCTTATCAAATTTGACGACACAAGTCATCGGGACGAACATCGTATGTGATTCATCATCCTTAGGTAACGTAAATGTTTCTGCCGGAAATGGTGTTCTTCCCTATAGTTATTCGTGGATGAATTCTGCGGAAACAACGAATACGCTGCAAACGATAGGGCCTGGATCTAGTGAATGCATTGTCACGGATGGACTAAATTGTCAAGACACGATTAGTTTCCAGATCAACTTAACGGATCTGAGCGCAACGAGTCAAATTATCTCTGTTACTTGTCCCGGTGGACAAACCGGAAGCATCAATGTATCTGTCCAAGGAGGAAATGCACCTTACACTTTTAACTGGGTGGACTTCACAGTAAATGATTCATTGATTAGTGGAATTGGCGCTGGAAACTATGTTTGTTCTGT
This sequence comes from uncultured Flavobacteriales bacterium, assembly GCA_903860985.1. Taxonomy (GTDB): domain Bacteria; phylum Bacteroidota; class Bacteroidia; order Flavobacteriales_D; family Crocinitomicaceae; genus UBA952. Next base: position 6,699 of record CAIOSO010000083.1, on the reverse strand, counting down.
GCAAGACCAACTCGGTTGTTCCGTTTCCCTTCAAAACACAGTGTATGAACCGTTCCCTTGGACAATCAATGCAGTGATTACTCCTGAAATTTTTGGTTTAGATGGCGTCATCAATTTGGGAGTCTCTGGTGCTACTCCGCCTTATTCGTACAGTTGGAGTTCCGGACAAAGTTCAAACGATTTAACTCAAATTGCCGGCGGAGAATATTACGTGACCATTACGGATTCAGAAGGATGTCAAATAGTCGATACCTTCCAAGTTGATTCTCAGGTATCCACGTCAGAGGTCACAAGAGGAAAGACAAAACTTTACCCCAATCCAAATGACGGTACTTTCAACCTATCGATTGAAGAAGGGATGATTCGAAATATCCACGATACGTATGGACGAAGTATTCCATTTGAATTAGTAGAAATACATTCATCCAAGAATAAAGTACAATTGAATCAGCCGCTACCTGGGGTTTATTACCTTGAAATTGTTCATGAAAACCAGCAAGTCGAAACAATCCGATTTGAAGTTTTTTAAACTTCGATCCTTTTCAACTAGATCAAAGACTTATTTTATTTCACTATCTTCGGTTTTTATAACCGATTTCGAAATGAAGCAACTCCTCGTTTGTTTTTTACTCTTGCATCAAATTAGCTTTACCCAAATTGTCATCAACGAGGGATGTAATAAAAATTACCTGACCACAAGCGACGAAAATGGCGATGCAAGTGATTGGATTGAATTGCATAATGCTGGAACTTCTACCGTAAATCTAAACGGATATGCGCTTTCAGATAAACCGACGGTGCCTAATATGTGGATCTTACCGAATTTAACTATTCCAGCAGGTGGATTCCAACAAATATTTTGTAGTCAGAAAAATCGCTTTGGCTCTGCTCCTTTTCAATTTGGAGTATCAGAACAAAACTTTACGCCTCAAGCTGGATGGAGTCAACACCAACTCGTCACTCCATTTTATTGGGATGGCGTTTCAAACGTAGTGATAAACGTCTGTTCTTACAACAACACTCAATACACGGAAAATTCCATTTTCAAGCAAACGGCTACCCCCTACATTTCGACCATTGGCAGTTTTATTGATGGGAGTCCGGCAGCATGCTCTGCCAATAACGCCTCCACCTATTCCCAACGTCCAAATATCAAATTGAACAACGCTATTATTGGAACGGGAACGATTCAAAATTCAACTACGGATTATCCAGCTCCCTTTGGAAATTGGTATTGGGGAGCCCGACATCAAATGCTCATAAGAGCAAGTGAGTTAAGTGCGTCAGGATTGTCAGCAGGAATGATTAATTCCATCGGATTTGAGGTCGCTGCTACAAACGGAGAAAATTACACGTATGTCGATTTTCATTTGAACGCTACGCAAGTAAATGAATTAACAGCTGAATTTATTCCACTGCAAGGGAATTTATTCCACACTAATTTTAAATTAGGTGGCGGTGGAGAAACCGTTTATTTGTTTGATTCGGCACAACAGTTGGTTTCTAGTTTGCGTGTGGAATCGCCCACAACTGACATTTCTGTTGGACTTAGTCCAGATGCTTCGACTTTTGTCAAGTGGTTAGTACCTTCACCTGCTGCTACCAACAATTCTTCTATTTCCTATAACGATAGCTTGAAACGTCCCATCCTTTCCAAAATATCAGGAATAAACAATACTGTTTTTTATTTAAAATTGTCACATAACAACCTGGTTCCTTCCAAATTAGTGTACACCACGAATGGTACGGAGCCTAGTTTTAGTTCACCAACTTACACAGATTCCATATTTATTTATCAAAAAACAGTCATACGCACAAAGGTATTTCCACTTGATCCAAACGGTGGGTATTTGCCTAGTCAACAAACCATTGGCACCTATATTTTTAACGTAAGCCATGGCACTCCGATTCTTTTGGTGACAACTGATCAAAGCAATTTATATGGATCTACAGGGATTTTTGATAATTGGTCGAGTGATTGGATAAAACCTGCTCATGCGGTTTATTTAAATGAAGGAGTTGGACATCCACTTGTTTTCGAACGCTTTACATCTATTCGCATGGACGGAGGAGCCGGAGGAAGTCGATCGCAACCGCAGCATTCGTTTAGACTCTCGTTTGATCATGGCGCACTTGGTGAATCTCCTGTGCATTACCCATTGATTCCAGATCGTCCGGAACGCACAAAGTACAGCGAAATTTACCTTCGTAATGGAAGTAACCAATATTTGAATTTACCTTACAAAGACGCGAGTCAAGTTCGTATGATGAGTGAAGGAACGAAAAATTACTATTCCGCCTATCGTCCAGTGAGTGTTTACATCAACGGTTCCTATTTTGGACTTTATGAACTCAGAGAAAAATTCAACTCGGAGTTTTTTGAAATTCACGATGGTGCCAATAAAGATTCGTTGGAAATATTGTCCTTGAGTTATTGGTACAACCTTGTGCTACGTGCAGTAGAAGGAGATGCCCAGCATTTTTGGGATTCCTATGCCGATTTCCTGACCATAAATCCATTATCACCTAGTTATATCAACGATGCGGATCAACTCATTGATTTAAAACACTACTCGGATTACATCATCGCAGAGTCCTGGATGGGAAATGTCGATTGGCCTGGAAACAATATAAAAATCTATCGTTCAGACAAGACAAATTGGCGTTGGCGCTTTGGCTTAATTGATTTGGAATTGTCGATGCAGCCAAATGGCTGGACAAGTTGTACGGATAACCACATCAATTACATGCTTGGACAAAGCACGGGTAATCCATACATCAACATCTGGTTACAAAGCATACAAAATCCCGATTACAAAAACTACTTCATCAATCGATTCGCTGATTTGATGAATACCAGTTATCAAACGGATGTCCTGTTGGCGCGCGAGCAAACATTTTTCGAATCCATGGTAACAGAAATGCCAAACGAGTATGCGCGTTGGGGAGATCCAAACAATATTGCTGGACAAATGCAGGCATTTGTCACGAATCATGAAGTTTTTCAAGAACAGTTAAGTTGTCGCGATTCCGTTGTATTTGAGCAACTTCAAGCTGCATTTAACTTGGTGAAAACAATCGAAGTCAACCTAGACGTTTACCCAGAGAATGGCGGAGAAATTGCATTGAACACGATTCAACCAGTGACGTATCCTTGGTCTGGAACTTATTTCGATGGCGTTCCTGTAAACATGGTAGCGATTGCGAAACCTGGATACACCTTCTCGCATTGGGAACCAACGGCATTTGTCAATGACACCTTACAAGATTCATTGACAACGAACATCACTGCTGCAAGTGGATTTTTCACGGCTATTTTTAAATTAATTCCACCTCCACCAGATGGACCAAACATTCATTTTACAGTAGCACCAAATCCATCGAACGGAACCTTTGTCTTGAGTCACGACAACAAAACGCAAGCAACAGGTTGTACCTATGAAATCTTCGATTTGAGCGGACGCATCATTACGAAAGGAACGGTGAACAATACCGCTTTGGAAACACAGATTTCCATACCAGAAATGCGTTCAGCGGTATACATCCTGCGAGTGAACAAGAACAATGAAGCATTGACGAACTTCAAGTTACTTAAATACTAGAATAGAAGATTTTTTGGTCTATTTTAAAAACAATTTGCATCCATTGAATCATCATTTATGACTATCTTCAAATAGATAAATTAGATTGAGAGGTTGTTCGTATTTGAAAAAAGAAGTAGCAAAATGAGTGAGAAAATATCCATTCGATTTTTCGATGACCGCGAAGTACGTGCGGTTTGGGATGATGAACATGCCAAATGGTGGTTCAGTGTATTGGATATAATTGCTGTTCTTACAAATCAAGACGACTATACCAAAACCAGAAATTATTGGAAATACCTGAAAGCAAAGTTTAAAAAAGAGGGAGTTCAGTTGGGTAGTAATACTAACCAACTGAAATTAATTGCGGCAGATGGTAAAAAATACAAGTCTGATATACTCGATTATGAAGGTATCATTTCCCTTGGCAAAACCTTCCCCGGAACGAAAGCCAACCGTTTTATGGAATGGTTTACTTACAGTGATGAAAGCATTGATGGAAAAAGTAAAACCAAAGCGTATGCCCTTTTTGAAAGCTCCTTCGTTAGCAGTATTGAAATTGGAACGGCAAAAGGCTTGCAACAAATTCATGCTTATTTGTTCGGTGGTTTATATGATTTCGCAGGTCAAATAAGACAGAAAAATATTTCGAAAGGTGGCTTTCAGTTCGCCGTTTCGCGCTTTCTTGGTGAAACCTTAGCTCAAATAGAAAAAATGCCGGAATCTACTTTTGACGAAATCGTTCAGAAATATGTAGAAATGAATATTGCACACCCTTTTATGGAAGGAAATGGTAGAAGTACACGTATTTGGTTAGATTTGATTTTCAAAAAAAGACTCAAAAAATGTGTCGACTGGAGTCAAATTGGCAAGGACGATTACATGAACGCGATGGTAAAAAGTTCGGTGGATAGCACATTATTAACAAAGCTCTTGAAGAATGCCTTAACATCAGAAATCAACAGTCGTGAAATGTTTATGAAAGGTATTGACTATTCGTATTATTACGAAGAAAACAACTAAGCAAGAGCCTTGAGGATTCAAAGCATTATTTGCTAGCATATACAATAACGGAAAGGCTTAAACCTAAAATCCCTTTGATTCTTTACAAAATGTGAACTTGCGTAATTTTCCTTCCTTCAAATCTTCATTTGCAGATTTAAACACACGTTTTATTTCTTCCTTCGAATAATTTTGAATCGTTTTCTTACTGTAAATAGATGCAATGATGATTGTATCATATTGCTCGGAAACGATAAAATACACTCGGAATCCACCATTTTTTTCATTGTTAATGGAGTTTTTTACCCTGGATTTCTTGCAACTTGTATTTCTGCCCTTAGGACCTAATGTTTCATCCACATTTCGAATATTTTCCATCGTTCCCAACGAATGAAAAAAAGCGCAAAGATCCTTTTTGATGTTTTTAGTAGCTGCCTTCTTTGACAAACGAGCAATTTCCTCCCCTGCCCTAAGGGTTACATACATATTCATTAAAAAAGGGAGAAACTTAGTTCAGTTTCGATAAATTCGCTTCGATGTCGATGGTGAGGTCGACCCATTCCGAATCGTGTTTGAGATCAAGATTGGATAAAATATCCTCTGCGGCCTCTTGCATTTCTGATATGACTACCTCAAATTTTTCCAAGCTGGACCTTAACGAGGATTTGTAAAAATCATGCTTTGCAAAAACTTGATGAAAATCTCTTGATTTATCCACCAAGACAAGCATTAAACTTGCTATAACCTTAAAGTTTTTTTCGTTTTCTGAGGAACAACTATGTAAATGTGTGATTTGTTTAAAGGCAGCCTCGTTGATGGAATCACCTAATTTAATCAAGGTTTCAATGTTCTTTTTTACTGTGTTAGACGAATCTAAAAGCTCATTGATATCCTTGAAAATAACGACAGATTTCTCTTCGTATTTCTGAATTTTCTTACTGATATTGATTGTTGATGTTTCCATGAGTTCCTTTTACAAAATTATCAAATTATCCTCAGTACCAAACGAAGATGATTTCATTTTATTCTATTTTGTGGAAAAATTTCATGAAATAAAAATCCGCACATCAGAATTTGCAATCCTGATACCTTCACTCATCCTTCGAACACCTTACGTGCAGCCCTTCTTCATTCGTGCAATTTGTTCCTTTTTGTTCCTTTTTATTTTCGAAGGTGTCACGTGTAGGTATCGTTCTAGGTACTCAGCACCCTTCTCACATTCATTCAGTAGGTAATAGATGAAAGCGATGTTCCAAAGATCGTTCGAACTCAATTCCTTTTGTTTGAGGTAAGATGAAATGGACTTCTGTAATAAAATGGAATCTTTATACAGTGGAAATGAACGATAAAACGCCCAACCTAGATCTTGGTAATAAGCATCCATGTTTTTCGTGAATTGGGTTGTGTCCAACAACTGCAATTGCATCAATTTGGTGATGATTGTCGCTGAATCTTGAGGTGTGCAACTCAATTTTAATTGTGACTCTCTGTAGACATTGTAATCATCGGTTCCTGCCTGTTTACAGTCGTTTTTCAAGATCCAAATATCCATTGGCGGCATTAACTGTTCTGCTGGAGTTTCTTTCAAGTAACGATCCAGATACACCATGCCTTGTTCACAGTCTTTTAGTCTGACGAAATGAATTGCTAAATGCCAATAATCAGAATTAATTGGATTTTTGATGCGAAGACCGTGATACGCTGCTTGACGCAAATCGTTCTCATGATTTGAATAAAGCCAATTGGAAGAATAAGCATTCATTAAATCCCGGTGATATAGATCTAAGTTTTTGGTAAATTGAGTGGTATCAAGGGCCAACAATTCATGAAGCACTTTTTGAAAAACCATGGAATCGACCACTTGGCAACTTAATTGCTGATGTTGATTCTGGTAGACCTTATAATCATCAGTACCCGTTTCATTTTGCGCTTTTGCGGTACTTAAGCTGAATAAACAACTGAAAAATACAAATAAACAGGGACGAATGATGAAAGTCATAAAATTCATTTAAGTAGATTATATACTTTAAAACTAATCATTTTGAACACGCCGTTGAGTAAGGCACTCATACGAACATTTTAAATTTATCTAAATAATTTTTATAAAACTATAATT
>CAIOSO010000082.1 GCA_903860985.1 uncultured Flavobacteriales bacterium | reverse complement strand
GAGTATGTTTATTATGTTCTTTTCTTAAAATCGCTGTTTCCTTATTTCTCAATACTTCAAAGAACTTCTTTTGACATTATCTAAAACTCTCGCTCTAGCTAACTTTTAAGACTTTTTTCCCTGTAAATAAACCGTTGTTTACTACGATGTGGGGTGCAAAGATATGTACTCTTTTTGGAAGTGCAACACTTTTAAAAGTTTTTTTTGATTTTTTTTTGCATCGAAATATAACCGCTTGATAATTGGTTATTTACCTGAATATAAAACAAACTTTCTTATGAGGGCAATTGATTCGAAGATCGGTAGTGCGCTTTTAAAGCGGAAATAGAATCAGCTGGATGCGAAAATCCGAGCGATAAGCTCAGCAACTCTTCATTTGTATTTATGTCAAGCAAGTGAATGACAGAGTTGGTGACCATATATACATATGCACCATCGGTATTATAATACGCTTCTTCCCAATAATAAACACTCAACTGAAAGGCAACTTCAATCGCTTCTATACGGCTGCAAAGTTCAGATTCGCTTTTACGAAACTCCACATTCGCTAATAAAATACCGATGCGATCCTTTAATGCTAGTAAATCGTTTTTGTTCCATGTGTAGATAGAAGGATATAAACGCTCTAAATCAAACCAATCATTCTTGTTAATGATTACCCGATCTTTAACTCCTGAATTTAATTTCGCCGCATGAAACCAAAAACGCATCGCAATGATGACGACTAACAAACAAAACAATCCTGAAATTTTTGCGAGGATCATTTGATCGGACAATATGGCTAATGGAATCAAAATTAACAGCAAAAAAATTACCGTTAACCATAAAGGAAAACGGTAATTCACACGATTTTTATTTTGATTCATGAGCGTATTGACCAAAAACTATTTTTCAACAATCCATTTGTCGTTCAACATCTCACCTTTAATATTGACGTCTTTTGTTCTCTTGTAATCTTCAGCGGCAATCAGCATTTGTTCTTTTGTGTCTCTTCGGATTAAAATTGCACTTGAACCTTGAGATTTAACTTCTATGTAAAATCCATTTCTTAATCGCGCTGGTTTTGTTGGCGGTCTTCCCATTATCTCTTTAAATTAATTCTTTAATAAATATAACAACTTTTTTGGAATAATGTTGTGTTTCATTTAAATTTCTGTCAAAAACCATGCCTTATTCATACTCAAACAAAAGCTTTAGAGTAACTTTGCGGCATGATTCAACTCGAAAAACTAGGATATTTCTTGCCACAAGGCTATTTATTTGAACAAGTAAGCGTACAAGTGAACCGCGGAGACAAAATTGGACTTGTCGGTAAAAATGGCGCTGGCAAGTCCACTATGCTTAAATTGTTATCCGGACAAATCACGCCAAGCGAAGGAGCAATTCACCAACCAAAGGGATTAAACTATGGTTATTTGACTCAGGATATTGTCATTAAATCAAAAGAAACCGTATACAACTACCTCTTTCTATCTAATATTGAATTGAATCGAATTCGTGAACGACTAGACTTTATTAATCACGAGTTAGTCAATCGTACGGACTATGAATCCGATTACTACTCTGGAATATTAGACGAGCTAAGTGAATTAAATCATGAGTTTCAAGTATTAGAAGGATTTCAATGGGAAGAAAAAATCAAAGCGACATTAGATGGACTTGGATTCTCAGACCTTGATCAACAGAAACTGATTCAAGCATGTTCAGGTGGATGGAAGATGCGTGCGGAATTGGCAAGAATACTTGTGAATAATCCGGATATCTTGTTACTGGATGAGCCGACCAATCACTTAGATATCATTTCCATCAGTTGGTTGGAAACATACTTACAACGATTCGACGGAGCTGTCATCTTGATTTCTCACGACCGTTTATTCTTGGATAATGTCACAAAACGCACCTTAGAAATTAGTCAAGGACGTGTATTGGATTTTCCTTTTGCCTATTCCAAATACAAACTCATGCGCGCCGAAGAAATGGAACGCATGGAGCAATCCAAAAAACAACAGGATAAACAGATCAAACAGACCGAACAACTGATTGAGAAGTTTCGTGCCAAAAGCAGTAAAGCATCGTTCGCACAATCCTTAATGAAGAAATTGGAAAAAACGGAACGCATCGAAGTGGAGAAAGATGTGGTTTCGAAAATCAAGTTAACCTTCCCCTTAAGTGTTCATCCTGGAAAATGGGTGCTTGAAATGAATGACCTGAGCAAGACCTACGGTGATCGCACCTTATTTGAATCGGTCAACATCACAGTTGGACGTGGTGAAAAAATTGCTTTGCTCGGTCCGAATGGTGTAGGTAAGTCAACACTGCTAAAATCCATCACCAAGGATATTGACTACGAAGGAGAAGTCTTATACGGACATAATGTCAATGTTGCTTATTTCGCCCAAGATCAAGCGGAGAAATTAGATCCAACAAAAACGATTTATGAAACAGTGGATGATATTGCTGTAGGAGAAATCAGAAAAGATTTACGCTCCATACTTGGAACCTTCCTCTTTACAGGAGAAGTCGTTGAGAAAAAAGTAAGTGTTTTATCGGGTGGAGAACGAACGCGTCTCGCTCTTTGTGTACTATTGTTGAGTCCTTCGAATTTCTTAATCCTAGATGAGCCAACCAATCACTTGGATCTTCAAAGCAAGGATGTACTCAAAAGAGCGCTGCAGTCCTATGAAGGCACCTTCGTTGTCGTATCGCATGACCGAGAATTTTTGGATGGACTTTGCAACCGTATTTGGGACATTGAAAACCGAAACCTTAAAATTCATCATTTCACTTTGAATGAGTATTTGCAGTACAAGATGGCCAAGAAGGACCTTCCAACGGGAAAAGTAACAGAACTCGTTAAGGAAAAAGTTGCCAAGGTGGAGAAACCCGTTCAAGAAAAGAAACCTACGAATGTCAAAGTAGAAAAAGAAGTTCAACAAATTGAACGTAAAATTGATGAATCAGAAAAACGCATAGCCGAAATGGAAGCGCATATTGCTACATTGGAATTTGATGAAAACAATACGCACACAGATGTTCTAGGCGAATACGATGCCGCTAAACAAAAACTGGCTGCATTAATGGCTGACTGGGAACTCAAAATGAGTGAATTGTAAGCTGAGATTTTCAGTATATTTGTTTTATGAGAGCCCTATTATTCCTTTCTTGTTTGATTCTTTTGTCCTCCAGTAAATGCGACAAAGGAAAACAGAATCCCATTCCATATGTCCCGTTTGACATCACAATTGACATCCAACTTCCGAGTTACAATCAATTGCAAGGAGTTGGGGGATGGAATTACGTCGTTGGTGGTTCTCGCGGAATCATCGTTTACCGTCGTGGAATTGATGAGTTTGTCGCTTTCGATCGACATTCACCGGTAGATCTAGATGGAACATGTTTCCTTCCGCTTTTTCCGGACAATGACAACTTTCTTGTCTTAAAAGATACCTGCAACGATGCCACCTTTTCACTTTACGATGGCTCACCGATTTCCAATAGTGCTTTTGGACTGCGTCAATACGCCGTTCAATACAACGGAAGTAATTTAGTTAGAATTTACAATTAAAGATATGAATGAGATTACAGTAACCATCATCGATCGCGAAGGTGAAGCACATGAGTTGGTTGGACCAACGGACATGAACATGAACATCATGGAATTATGCAAAGCATATGAATTACCTGTGCTCGGCGAATGCGGTGGAATGGCGATGTGTGCAACTTGTCAGTGTTATTTAGAATCTGAAACAGCGCTTCCAGAACAAAGTGATGCAGAATTGGACATGTTGGACCAAGCGTTCTTTGTGAAAAACAACAGTCGTCTCGGATGTCAAATTCAACTGAACGATGACATCAATGGAATCGTTCTTCGTTTAGCTCCTGAAGCGTAAGACCTTAATGGTTTAGTTTCTCCTTGAATACTTTTCTGAACTTCTCTACTTTCGGACGAACAACGGCTTGACAATACATGTTTTGCGGATTGTTCTCGAAGTAGTTGTGATGATAGTCCTCTGCTTCTGAATAGTTGTTGATGGCTACAATTTCCGTCACAATCGGATGATCCCACACTTTTTCTTTGGTCAATTTCTCCTTGTAGGCAGTTGCCAATTCTTTTTGCTCCAAATCGTGGTAGAAAATGACGGAACGGTATTGCGTTCCAGTGTCGTTTCCTTGACGGTTCAATTGGGTTGGATCGTGAACAAACCAGAAGATCTCGAGCAGTTCTTCAAAAGAAATGACTGTTGGATCATATTCCACTTGCGCTACTTCCGCGTGACCTGTAGTTCCTGTACACACTTGTTCGTATGTGGGATTTACGGTTTTTCCTCCAGCATACCCCGGAACAACGGATATAATTCCTTTAACATCTTTAAAACATGCCTCGATGCACCAAAAGCATCCAGCACCAAACGTCGCTTTTTTCATTCCTTTTTTGTTTGTGTAAATATAAGCAATCGGCTCGAAGTCCATCGCAAGGGAATTCAGACAATACCTCTTTCCCGTAGGTTCTGGACCATCATTAAATAAATGTCCAAGATGAGCATCACACTTTTCGCAACGAATTTCTATTCGATCCATTCCATCGCTTAAATCACGTATTTGTTTCACTTTTCCTTTCGTCAATACATCATAAAAGCTTGGCCAACCACTACCCGACTCGTACTTCGTTGAGCTGGAGAACAAAGCCGTTCCACATCCAACACAGGTGTAGGTTCCTCTTTCATGGTGATCCCAGAATTCGCCGGTGAACGGTGCTTCCGTTGCTCCATCACGAATGACCGCACATACATTTTCCGGAAGGGCTTTACCGTTCCAGTTAGCAAATGAACTCTTGTTAGAAGGTGAGTCTTTTTTGTCAGGTGTCTGTGCGCAGGCATTCATCAAAAAACTCAAAACGAAAAGCAATGTTATTCTCATACTGTTAAAACAAAGTGTATGGAAAAAAGTTCGGAGCTAGATAAAAGCGTACTTTTGCGCCATGAAATCAAGGTATAGTCGCAATTTTTGGATCGTATGTTTTGCGATGTTCTTTTTCATGACCGGTTTTAATCTGATTATGCCGGAATTAAACAACTTCATTACGAATCTTGGCGGAGAAAATAAAAAAGGATTAATCATTCTGTTGTTTTCTGTTTCAGCGGCCATTTCTCGTCCATTTTCTGGAAAAATCGCAGACATCGTCGGACGCAAATGGGTGATGTACGCCGGAGTTATTTGCTCCTTTGTCATCTGCCTCAGCTATTCCTTCGTGGAATCCATCGCTTTTTTCCTCGTCCTTCGTTTTTTACACGGATTCAGTGCTGGATTCGCCCCAACCGGAGCAACAGCCTTGTTAACCGACGTCATCCCAGAGAAATCACGTGGAAACGCCATGGGAATTTGGGGAACGTTTATTTCCCTCGGAATTGGCGTTGGACAATCACTCGGTTCATGGATTTATCAAGCCTTTGGCTTTGACACCTTGTTTATGTCCGCCGCATTCATCACCTGTATTTCGTTCATCATGATTACGATTGCGACAGAAACATTGGAGAAACGGGAGAAAATAAACGCCAAGTATTTGCGCATTACCTGGAAAGATGTCTTCGAACCGAATGTCCTTCCTGCCGCCTTTGTGATGTACCTCACCGCCATTTGTTCTGGAATCATCTTCGTCATCACACCGGATATTTCTGGGATGTTACACATCGAAAACAAAGGGTTTTTCTTTGGGTTTTACGTGATTTCTACCATCATCATCCGTTTGCTAACAAGTTCTGTTTCGGACCGAATTGGCCGACCGCAAACCTTAATCATTGGTGTTTCCATCTTAATTACCAGTATGGTTCTTATCGCTTTGGTAGACAGCAAAGTTTCTTACATCATCGCTGCCATCGTTTTTGGTTTTGCGACGGGAATGTCGAGTCCTACCTTGTTTGCTTGGACAGCAGATTTATCGCACAAAGACCGTCGTGGTGTTGGCGCTGGAACCCTTTTTCTCGCTTTAGAATTCGGAATTATTTCTGGATCAGTAATCACGCTTTTCGTTTACGACAATAGTCCAACAGGAATTTACCGCGCCTTCCTCATTGGTGCTGGAGCAGCCGTTTTAGCAGTTGTGGTATTGATTTTTCAAGTGAGAAAAAGTCGCGCTATTCGCTAACTACAGTTGAGTTTCCTTCCGCTTTGTTCAGATACCTGCGCATCAAATAATGTCCCAGATAAATCAACGGTGTTAAGCTGATGGCAATAATTAATTTCAAGATGTAATTCGTTGGTGCGACCGTCATGTAGGTTCCGAAACTCATTTTACCAGGTAACACGAAACCAATGTACAAAACGATGTACGAATCGATGACTTGCGAAACAACCGTACTTCCCGTACTACGCAGCCAAATGAAGCGATTCCCTGTTTTGTGTTTGATTTTATCAAACAGGAAAGCATCCAACAATTGCGATACAAGAAAGGCACAAATACTTCCCACTATAATCATTTGCGATTGTCCAAATACTTTGAGGTACGACGCATTATCCGCTAAGTCTGATCCTGGAATTTCATACGCTGGAATCGCCAAAGAAAGGCCGACGATGATGAAACAATAAGCGATGAGTCCGGCGGTGATCCAGGAGAGTCTGCGAACCGCTTTTTGACCATAGAATTCATTCATTAGATCCGTCAGCAAGAAAACGATGGGCCAAGGTAGGATTCCGATAATCGTTGCAAATGGACCAAAATGACTTCCGAAGAGAT
>CAIOSO010000081.1 GCA_903860985.1 uncultured Flavobacteriales bacterium | reverse complement strand
GCGGGTTCGAGACCCGTCTTTCTCCCTCGTTTTAAGGCTGTAGGAAACTGCAGCCTTTTTTTATTTCATTCCAAGTAAGGTTTGCTCGCATAAAACAGCTAATTCTTTCGGTAGATTGGAACTTGTCCAAGGATGACTTGCACCAAATACATGATCTGCACTTGGAATAACATGCAATTCAACATTTGCCCATCTAGCTAAGGACTCTCCTTCCGTAATGGGAACCGAAGTATCTTGACCTCCATGATGTATGGTGATTGGAATACTTAGGTTTTGAATGGCTTTTTGTATATTCAATTCGCTTTCGTGATCTTTGAAATCTTCGTAAAGCGAAAAATACTGTGGCAAATCCTGATGGGTGCGTCCGTTCTTTACATGGCGAACACCTGTTTTTTCCCATTGATTTAATTCGGTTCCACTCGGAAAGCGCATGCCGATATCCGAAATGGCCGCCCAAGTATGAAGGGAGGAAATGGGGTAGGAGGAAGCGAATGTATGTCCAGCTAAGATCACTGCTCCGCCACCACGTGAATGTCCGATGAGACGAATATGGGATAAACCGGAAACCTTAGACATCACCCACTTTAAGGCACATTCTATATCAAACAATTCATAAGAATATCGGTTGTTTCCAAACGCTTCTTCATCTGGGAAATCGATGCCATTTTCGGTGGTTCCACCATTGTGACTCAAGTTGAATTTGCAAAAACCGTATCCCTTCTCCGTGAAGAATGGTTGTACTAAATGCCAAGCGCCCCAATCTTTGAATCCCATGAAACCATGAACAAATAGGATTAGTTCCCCATTAAAGTTCTCTGGAATCTCTAGGTCAATTAGACTCGATCGACCATTTGATCCTTGGTAGACACTATTCGCTAATTTCATCATCACTTTCCCCGGGTAGTTCCAATGCTTTGACACTTTGAATGGCATTTCCTGCGATTCCTCGAATGGATGCGTGCATATCAATCGTGTTAATGATGACTTTTTCAATCTGTTTTTCTCGTTCTTTCCAAATGCGTTGCATGGAGCGTTTCTCGGTCTCTAGTCCATCTTTCATAGCAGTAAATCCTTCCACAATTGCTTCCACTTGCATGCGGAAGTTTGTACTCGTTAAAAAGTCGTACAACATGTGCATTTTATCGCCACGATTAACTTGGGATCCGAGTGCGGCATGGACTTGAATCACGGTTTCACGAATGACGCCTGAAAGTCCCTTGAATTCTTCGTAAGTGCATACGTAGACACCATCCTTCATGCCCATACGATCAAGATCGGATGGCATCGCTTCGGTCACAAGAATTCCGATGTCTGCTCCTTTTTCGCGCATGTCTGCTTTGAATTTAGGAATCCACCCTGCTTGGTATTCTTTCGTTCGTTTACTTTCATAGTAAATTTTACCACAATTTTGGTCACTTCGCGTGTTGACTATTTGAATACAATCGCCACCTCGTGCACCTTTTTTAATTTCTTCGATGGTATCTAATGGAAATTGGGCTGACAACCATTCTTCAATGGCAAGTTCCTGTACTTCTCCTTGCAATTGCATGGAACCTTGTTCCTGCTTGCGTTTCATTTCTTCGGTTAGTGTTTTTTGATCCTCCAGCATTTTCTGAAGTTCCTTGATGCGCAGTTCATTACTGTCTTCTACCAATTTTTTAATTTTCTCCTTTTCGAGTAGAAGAATTTCATTCATTTTTGTTTCCGCCGCCAATTGCGCAATGGATTGCGCTTCGTCTTTTTCGCGTTTGAGGCGTTCCACTTCGGCTTTTGTTTTATTCAACTCGCTGACTTGCGTTGATTTTTCATTCAATTCTTGTTGCAATGCCTCGAATTGCGATCGTTGTTCTTCGGCAAGTTTGACCTTAAGCTTCTCTTCGATGTTACGGCGTTCTTCCTTCAAGGATTTTTCCAATTGTTCTTGAAAAAGTTCCTTTTCATGTTTTTTATTTTCTTCAAAAGCCATTTTTTCATCGCGTAGTTTCTCCTCGAGCTCATTCATTTTGGAGCGTTCTGATTGAAGTTGCGCTTGAAATTTCGCTTGAAGTTCCGCCTCAAGTTGATGCGAAAGAATATTGGTGACATCGATGTTTGTCCCACAATTTGGACATTTAATTTGTTCGTTACTGGACATGAAAGGCTCTTATTTTACGTAATCTTGTTTCTGGACCAACATGTATTGGTCATTATTAAGTCGAATATAGCCAAAATCATAACAAAAGACATAGCTAGAACCTTTTCTTGTGGAATAAACATTGGTGTAATAGTGAAAATTGAATCCTTCTTCTGCGAGGAGCATTCCTTCAACGGTTCTTTTCCCATCTGGATTTAAGTTTGACAGTATCCGTCGATTCTTTCGAAGAATGGCATTTATGCGTCTGACAACCATGTTTGCGTCCTCATTGATGCGGTTATTAAATGAATTACGGCAGTAATCCGAGCAAAATTTTTGGTCCCTTCTTCCAACAAGTTTAACGGCACACTCTAAACATTGACGATTTTTCATGAAAGTTTTTTTTATCTATAACTCCTTTTTTTTCTCTTTCATATATTTTTTGAAAAATAAATTTAATGTTAAGTCAATCAATCAATTGCGATATTCGCTCAAGTACCCCCGATATTCATTTATCGTAGGTTTCGGCTCGAAAAAACGTTACTTAACAAAAAAAAGTGCGTTTAAACAGAACCTTTTCTTCTAAATGGGAGTACAAGGACACGCAACAATAAAAAAAAATGAGGCAGTTAAAAATCGCAAAACAGGTTACCAATAGGGAAACCGCATCTTTAGACAAGTATTTACAGGAAATCGGTCGTGTAGACTTGATCACTGCAGATGAAGAAGTTGAGTTAGCTCGACGCATCAAGGCAGGAGATCGATCGGCATTAGAACGATTAACGAAAGCGAATTTACGTTTCGTGGTTTCTGTATCTAAACAATACCAAAATCAAGGTTTGGCTTTGCCAGATTTGATCAATGAAGGAAACTTAGGTTTGATTAAAGCGGCAGAACGTTTTGATGAAACACGTGGATTTAAGTTCATTTCCTACGCTGTTTGGTGGATTCGTCAGTCGATTCTACAAGCGTTGGCAGAACAAGCACGTATCGTTCGTTTGCCATTGAATAAAATCGGTAACATCAACAAAATTAACCGTGCCTATTCGGAATTAGAACAAAAGTTAGAACGTCCGCCTTCAGCAGATGAATTAGCAGAGTTCTTAAACGTAACGCCAGAAGAAGTGAAGCAAACACTTTCTCAAAATGGCCGTCACGTATCCATGGATGCACCGTTGATCGAAGGAGATGAGTCAACCTCAAGCATGTACGATGTCATGCAAGGAGATTCATTGCCGAGTCCAGAAGCAAATCTAGTATTGGAATCATTGAGAAGTGATATTCGCCGATCATTGACAGCCTTAACACCTAGAGAAAGTGAAGTCATTAGCATGTTCTATGGTTTGGAAGGAAAAGCACCATTATCTTTAGAAGAAATCGGTGATAAATTTGACCTGACTCGTGAACGCGTTCGTCAAATCAAAGAGAAAGCGATACGCCGTTTGAAACATACAACGAAAAACAGAGTGCTGAAAAGTTATTTAGGATAATTCAAGGCGGGTCAATAACCACCTACCACCAGTAAACCACTTGTTGGCCGGCTTTGAATAGCATTGAAGAGGAGTTCGTAAGGACTCCTTTTTTTATGTTGTAGAAATTACATCGGATCGACGTCGATCACTATTTTAACAGACTTGTTTGCTGGTTTGGCGTAAAATTGATCGATGATCTCCCGGATTTTTTCCTTGACTTTTCGTTCTGGGGCACTGCGTTCAATTTTTAACTTAATTTCTTTTAGAAAGTTATTTTGAATGCGCTTAATGATGGGGAATTCTGGTCCTAAGACACGTTCTTTAAAAACTTCTTTCAGTTGGTCAGCTAATTCGATCGAAGCCGCATGTACCACCTGTTCGTTCGTGTGTTTCAAGGTCAATTGAATCATCTTATAGAACGGCGGATAAAAAAATTGTTGACGTTCAATGATTTCTTGTTCATAGAATCCTTTGTAATCATGTTCTTGCACCAATTGAATCACCCAATGATCCGGATTCCCCGTTTGAATAATCACCTTTCCGCGTTTGCCCTTTCTTCCTGCGCGTCCTGCAACCTGCGACATTAACTGGTAGGAGCGTTCGTAAGCGCGAAAATCGGGACGGTTGAGCAACATGTCAGCATCGAGGATTCCCACCATGGAAACGTGATCGAAATCTAATCCTTTGGTGATCATTTGCGTTCCAATGAGAATATCGATTCGACGCTGTTCAAATTCTTCGATGATTTCTTCATACGCATGTTTTGAACGCGTTGTATCCAAGTCGAGTCGTTTGACCACTTTATTCGGGAACATGATCGACAGTTCATCTTCGATTTTTTCTGTTCCAAATCCAAGCATTTGTAGTCGATTGCTTCCACAAGCGGTACAACTTCCAACGGGAGCAGTGGTAAAACTACAGTAATGGCATTTTAATAAATTGCTGTGTTTATGGTAGGTGAGGGAAACGTCACAATTGGTGCATTTTGGTGTCCAATTACAGACTTCACAGGACCATAAAGGCGTATAGCCACGTCGATTCTGGAAGAGCATGATTTGTTCTCCTTTGTTCAATGCGGATTGCATTTCTTCCAAAATCATGGGTGTAAAATGCGATTGCATGTTTTTTAATTTGCGCTCTCGTTTTAAATCTGCACACCAGATCTCAGGTAATTTGAGTCCCTTGTAGCGCTCGTTCAATTCTACCAAGCCAAATTTCCCTTGCTTGGCGTTGTAATAGGTTTCCAAGGCTGGAGTGGCAGTTCCAAGCAGTACTTTTGCCTCATGTAAAGAACCGAGAACAATTGCCGCATCTCTAGCATGGTAGCGAGGAGATGGGTCGTATTGTTTAAAGGAACTTTCGTGTTCTTCATCTACGATAATAAATCCAAGATCCTGAAAGGGAAGGAAGATCGAACTGCGTGCTCCGAGAATGATTCGGTATTTGTTTGGGTCGTTGTGCAGGACATGATTCCAGATTTCCACACGCTCATTCTGATTAAACTTTGAATGATAGACGCCTACTTGTTCTCCGAAATAGGCGGAAAGACGCTGAATCAATTGGGTCGTTAAGGCAATTTCTGGAAGTAAAAACAAAACCTGTTTACCAAGGTCCAAATAGGATTGAATCAATTGGACATAGACCTCTGTTTTTCCTGAACCAGTAACGCCATGAAGTAAGATCACTTGTTTTTCTTCGAAACTCGCTTCGATTTCTGTTAAGGCGGTTTGCTGTGCATCGGTGAGTGGTTTAAAACCATTCAATTCATTGGTAAGTCCACTGAGTCGGTCTATTTGAAAACGTTCAAGGACGAAGAACCCACGTTTTTCCAATGTACTGATAGCGGAGGCACTCACTTGATTTTCTAAGAGTGTTTTTTTTGAGATAGGAAGGTGAATTCCCCCTTGATCCATACCGAGTTTCATAAATTGAAGTATGGCATCTACTTGTTTTTGAGCGCGTGAACTCGCTTCCAATTCTTGAATGAATTCTTGAAGCGCTTCCTCTTTTAAGTAGGCTTCGTTCAAGGAGATACACAAAATGGTTTTTGGCGCGTATCGATCATTTATTTCTTCGCTAGAAGAAACGATGCGACGCTCGATCATTGCTTTGATCAATGGTTGAATGGTCTTGATTCCTAAGATATCAGAGAGTTCTTTCAAACTCAATTGATCCTTCATTTCTAAGGCCTCTACCACCGTTTTTTCTCGATCGTGAAGTAAATCAATAGCCGTATCAAATTCGGGATGAAGTCGTATTTTTGTTTCACTAGCCAGCTTGAAATTCGCTGGAAGTGCGGCATTCATGACATCCCCAATGGGAGCCATGTAATAAGAAGAAATCCAATCCCAAAATTGCAATTGCTTTGGCGTAATGATGGGTTGTTCATCGAGCAGGTGAAGAATGTATTTCGCTTGGTAGACGGCTGGAACTTTTTCGTGAATTCGTATAACGATTCCGGTGAGTAATTTATTTTTCCCAAAGGGAACAATGACGCGAAGTCCTGCTTGCACATGCTCATTTAACTCAAAAGGAATGCGATAGGTGAAAACCTGATGTATGGGAACAGGCAGTAGGACATCCGCAAAATAAGTTACTCTTTCACTCACAAAGGTAAAGATACGAACTCCTAGAAGTTTACCCTAGAAAATTATTGACAAGCATAGGATTCTTCTTGTCCCACGACATTATCTCCTGGATGATTTGAACAGAACAAATACGACCCTGTGATTGGTCCTTGGCATAATTCACGCGTACTTTTCTTATCAATCGCGCGGATATATGCTTGTTGCGGGGATGTATAAAAAGGTTTGAAAATTTTCACCGTTTGACGAGATGAGAAGATGCCTATTACACGTTTTCCATTTGTTACGGAAAGATTGGTATAACTCGGTTTACTCTGAGCTAAACTAGAACTTGGTTTATTGACAGACATGTAATTAAACAATTCTTCTGCACCCCCTGTAATGGTAATGTAAATTCCCTTTAATGTTCTTTTTTCAACTTGAGCATCTTCCGTTAAATGAAGTTTCATTAGTTCATAAAACGATCTCCCGCTAATGGAAAACGTACAGGAACCATTCGGAGTAACTTCTTTTTCCCCAATTTTCCAATTATATGATTTTGTATAAGGAACCCCAGCAAAATATTCATTGTAAGCAACGTCTAGTTGACCATTTACGACAAATGAATTACCGGTGTTTGAAATGGCTAGTCCAGAAGAAAGGTAATCACCAGGATTATTTGCGAATTTGAAGGTGTAGTTTTGAGAACTAGAATTCGTTGTTATTCCACGAACTAAATTAGTTTCACCACTCACTTCAAATTCCCCATTATTCAAAACGGCCTTAAATCGATAGGTTGCTGTAGGTTTCAACGACGTTTTCAATGGGTCTGTTGATGTTTGAATCACTTCATTTGCCCCCGTAGGAAGCGTTTTGAAATAATATACTTTTTGTTCAGGTCCATAAAAATAACCGTTGGTGTCCTTGTCTTGAACAAGTGTATCCTTCAGTACCCAAGTTCTTGTAATGGATCCGTTTATAACCTCCGTAATCGTGGCATCTACTTGATCAAAGTAACTAGAATCTGGGATTTGGGCGATCTCCAAAGCATTGCCAGGCCCGATAAAAGCACGAGTTATTTTAACATAGTGTAAGGAGTCAGCTTGATCCAATAAACCGTAGACAACAGCCGTTTCCTTAAAGTCACCTATTAATTTCACTTCCTCGGAACAACTTTGCAGGAACAATGCTGCGAAAAAAAGAATGGAGAGAAAACGTTTGATCATTTGAGTGAGTTTGAATCAAAAATACAATTATTTAGCGAATTCCTTGTGGACTCATGCTTATATCAGGTGTAGCACCTTTTTCAAAACCAAGTAATTCCACTTCAAAAATCAAGGGAGAATACGGTTTGATGATTGTGTTGGGCGGTGGATTTCCACCATAAGCTAATTCTTGAGGAATGAAAAATTTGAATTTGGATCCAACATTCATTAGCTGAATCCCTTCTGTCCATCCTGGAATTACTTGGTTTAACACGAAGTCAACTGGTTCTCTTCCAATCGAGCTATCAAATATTCCGCCTTCTGGCACTGTTCCTTGGTAGTGTACTTTCACGTTGGAGGTAGCACTTGGTTTTGGACCTTTACCTGTCGTCATCACTTGGTATTGCAAACCACTTGCCGTGGTAATGATACCCGGTTTTGTTTTGTTCATCGCTAAAAAATCCTCCCCAGCGGATTTGAATTGCTCGGTGATTTTTGCGTATTTTTTGTTCATCTCCACTTCAAAAGAAGCCATGATTTTTTTACGATCCTGGTTTTTCAATACTTCGATATCCAATTTATTCAATCCATCGGAAAAACCTTTTTCAACCATTTTCATGTCGATTAAACTCATCGCATCTAGGTCGTTGAAGTATCCTTCGAAACGTTGACGGTTGATTTTTCCAACAGCCAAAGAACCTTCTGTATTGAATGCTTCGTTGAACTCTTTTCCCGTTTTCCCGATGCACTTCGTCACGGTTTTAGAAAGTCCTTCAAATTCTGAATCTGCAACTTTGCAGTGGAATCCTTCCACTAATTTTTCTTTGTCCATTTTATTAAACGGACTTTCCGAAATAAATGGTTTCGCGATTTCACAACCTAATACATAGGAGTATTTTTCTTTTTCTGTTTTTAATTCAACTTTCTCTTCTCCCCCACATGCTTGTAGGATCAGGAATAAGGCGATAAATAGGGAATAACGTATCATTAGTTAATGTTTATAAGTTCAACTTCAAAAATAAGTGCACTGAATGGTTGTATGGGTCCACCGGGATGTGGATTTGCTCCATAGGACAATTCCTGCGGAATGTACAAGCGGAATTTCGATCCAAGGGACATCAATTGTAAGGCTTCGGTCCATCCTGGAATCACTTGGTGAACGCCGAATGTTGCTGGAGTCCCACGTAACATCGAACTATCGAATACCGTTCCATCGATTAATGTTCCGTGGTAATGAACGGTTACATTGTCCGTCGCAGCTGGTTTCGCGCCATCACCTGCCGTTAAAACCTCGTATTGCAATCCAGAGAAGGTTTGGTGAATGCCTTCTTTTTTCGCGTTTTCCGCTAAGAATTCTTCACCTTGTGTTTTGTTAGTGCTAAAAGCCGCATTCTTTTTCTCATCCAAGTATTGTTGGATAAAAATGTTTGCTTCATCCGGAGTTAAAGCAGTTGTTTCATCATTGAAAACCGCCTGAATGGCTTGCATCATCAAATTCATGTTGATGTGCTCTAGTTGTTGATTTTTCAAACTTTCACCGATGCTCATTCCAACACCGTAGCTCGCTTTTTCTTCTAAAGATTGCATTTAATTGATTTTAAGGAGACGAAGTTAAGAAAAATGCGTCGGAGATCTTTGAAAAAATCAGGCGAATACTAGAATAATTGTAACAACATGTAAAAATGCCCGTTGAAGGATTTATGCAAAAATCCTTTCACTTTGATTACGAGCTTCATTCCACGTGGGAAAACCTAGCTGAATCGGACCTTCACTTGGTTGAATTAGCCTATGAGGCGATGGATTTAGCCTATGCTCCGTACAGTGAATTTAAGGTCGGCGCAGCAGTTCGTTTGTCGAATGGACTCACCTTAAAAGGTAATAACCAAGAAAACATTGCGTATCCATCTGGACTTTGTGCAGAGCGTGTGGTTCTTTTTTACGCCGGAGCAAATTATCCATCGGAATCCATCGAAACGATTTGTGTGGTGGCACGTGGAGATTTAATGCCGAGTGAATTTTTGCTTTCCCCGTGTGGATCTTGTCGTCAAGTCATGTTGGAAACCGAAAACCGTCAAGCGAAAAAGATTCGTGTGATTCTGGTGAACCAAGATAAACGCACGATTATTCTGCATTCCGTCAAGGACTTGCTTCCATTTGGATTTGGGAAGTAGGGAAAGGAAATTTCAAGAAACGATGTAACGTTAGCTGATTGTAAATATTCACCGCAAAAATGCGGTGATTAAATCAATTTTTCACCGCAAAAGAATATTTTGAATGTCTGGTGGGGACGTTTAGTTGAAAAACGATGACTATCTTTTTAAGTATTCTTCCGCTGTCATGACGGGAATGCTGGAATGTTTGAAGTCCTTTCCGTTTCGTGTGATGATCACGGAACAATTCGCTTGTGTCAATAAATCCAACATGACATTGGTGACCAAAAACAATCTATTCATTCGTATTTCTTTTCTAGGTGCGTTAAACGTTCCTTTTTAGCATCAAAATCTGATGGAAGCTTCGTTTTGGTTGACGTAGTTTTGACAAAATCAGAGATTTGATCCTCGTCGTTTCTTTTATCAGAGATCAATGAATTCAAGTAGTTTTCAACCAATTTAGACAAACTAACCTGATGACTCTTGGCATATGTTTTTGCCTTTTGAATAATCTCGGCATTTAGATTTAAGGTGAGTTTTGTGTTCATCATCATAAGTTTACGTTTAAATTAAAAAATAATTACGTACAAAATGAATGAACCGCTATTTTCATGAATCCTTTGGAATCGAATTGGTCCAATTAGCTAACGCAGATGTTTCGTTTTTATTTTAAGAATAGAGAAATGAGATTGTCGTTTTTTTTACGGGAATCCGGATGCTGCGAAATGCTATTTATGTCGAAACCAACAATCTTGTCGGTCGTCTTCGTAGCCTTTAAAAACA
The DNA here is from genome assembly GCA_903860985.1 of uncultured Flavobacteriales bacterium. Lineage (GTDB taxonomy): Bacteria > Bacteroidota > Bacteroidia > Flavobacteriales_D > Crocinitomicaceae > UBA952. The sequence goes on along the minus strand of CAIOSO010000081.1, from coordinate 28,746 downwards.
GTATTCACGGGTGTTCCGTGCTTTAGGTTTTCGTTGAATTTCGTTCGAACCAAATAATTAAATGCGCCCATGTCACCAGTGAAAGCCGTTTTATTCTCGCGGTTTCCTCGTTCATGAATGTCGCACAACTGTTGAATGAATTCAAAGAATAGGGGAGCTTTAGCGCCAATGATTCCGCAATTTAAAAGAGTTTCCTCCCCAAATGACTTTTCATAGTCGGCGTAGTCCGCAAGGTTGTTGCGCAGGTGCGTGGAATGCTCGTTCATCCATTCGTTATTCAGTATTTTGGGCTCGTCCCCGCAAAAAATGGACTGTGGATTTTCCGTAAAAAATGCTTCGGCAAATGGATTTTGAACGAGCGTAACATCAGAGATGTCCGTCACGAAAATATGAGCAAAAAGGCCCATATTTTTCTCCAAAAAATCACGGTAAACAAAATAGCGAAATACGTTCGGATTGAATGCTGGATTGTAATCGACGCGGATAAAAGAAATATGGTCATTTTCATATTTCCGACAGGTTTCCACGCTGAAATTGTTGTGGAAGATGATTCCGTGTAGCTTTTTGTCCGCAATGGATTCCGCCCAGGCACGCACCAATTCATAGGAGTCATCGTGTATGGTTTCATTCCGGTTTACATCATAGACACCTGAAATGTGACAGGCCATGATAACGTTGCCGTTTGACGAAAAATCGGGGCTATCGAAAATGGACATCCATTAACAATTGATAAGGTTTTCTTTTTTGATCGTTGAGCAGATGCTATTTGGCATGTTTCGGTGATAAATGTAGGTTCTTAAGTCCGCTTTTTTCACGCGAAATTGAGTCCCAGCTTTTTCGTAAAAATCGGCGTCTGCGGCGAATCCATTTCTGAAATCGATGCTTGAAAAGACTTTTTTAAGACCGAACAAGGTGCCGAAAAGGATGACCTCGTCTAAATGAATGAGTTTGGTTTGGTCATTTTTATCGGGTACGTAGTAATCGTCCATGCTGTCAACGATTGTTTCGGTGGTAGAGCAAATCAAATCCACGTTTTCCATTTCTTTCAAGCACTCCGTTAAATGGTTTGGTTTGTATTGATCGTCACTATCCAAGATGGTAATGTAGTCGCCCATGCTGTAAAGTACGCCACGGTTGATCGACGCAGATTGTCCGCGATTACTATGACGAATATAGATTATTTTGTCCTCGTGTTGCTCCACGTATTGCATCAAGGCCTCACGGTTATTTTGGGTACTGCCATCATCGATAATCAGCAGCTCGAAATCTTGAAAATCCTGATTTAAAACGGAATCAATTGCTCGTTTGATATAAGAGAAATCGGTATTAAAAACAGCCATTAGAACGGATATCTTTACTTGTCTCAACATAAGTGCTTGGTCTAGTGGTTGCGGCGCAAAGATAGGTAAATGTTTGGTTCAGTTTCCGTTTTCCGATATTCGATGTCCGTTTTCCGATGTCCGTTCGCTCTCCGCTCTGTTTCTCTCCGCCACGGCGGACTCTTACTCGCTCTATTTCCCGCTCTGTTTCTCATAAATCAACTGACACACCTTATCCATCGATTTAAACAGCGTTACATCAAATTTCGGGGATGTGATCAATTTGGTCATGGAAGCAACGGCATCGAAGAGTAGTTCGTTTTCACGTTGAGGGATCCGTTCGATGAAGGTAATTTCCTTGCTTCCTTTCTGTGATTCCGAGACGATGACTTCGTTGGTAGTCAAATCGATGGCAAATAATAGGGTCTTTTTCATTTTGTGCGAGCTTGTTGGATCTTAGTGAAGGTAGCAGCGTCCGCTGGAATTCGTTGTTTTGTTTTTGCATCGGACACCTTTTTGAGTGGTTCCGGTACATTGTCGAGCGGTCGTTGTTGGTTGTTTTGTCGAGCCTCCATCGCAGCAATTAGTTCCGACCGTTCTATCGTGTATTTTGCAGGTGCAGCTGTTCGATTTACTTCGGTTACAGGACATGCACAGCAGTTGAATGTTTGACGCTTCACTGCTTCCGCCACACGAAAAGGGAGTGATGTGGTCGTATTCCAGATTGGATGAACTCCCACAACAATTACAGGTTCCGCCATCTCGGGTGTACACGATTTTTTTCGTCGTTTCCGAAATATAGCGACTCTGTGAAAAGCCGGAGATACTGATGAATAGGAGCGCGAGGAATAAAAGGAATTTCTTCATTGTTTTCATTTGATTTTAGTCTTTTATTTGATACGTTGAATGAATTAGTTTCAGGTGTTCTTCCGGACTAAAATCTTCTACCCATCCGCTTTCTTCACCAACAATTAGCGCCTTACGGATCACGTCAATTACTGCTTCGGAACGTCCAGGTGTTAGTTCATTTGCGAAGAATTGCTCAAAGTGATTTTCGAGATCATTCGGGGTATTTTTACTCATGTTATTTTAGATGAACTTAAAACTACCAAAAATTGATAAGGAATTACAATCATGGAGTAAATTAATTGGCAACTGTTTGATTATTTTCAAAGAGTTCTTAAAAGAAATGAATCAAGCAGGCATCATTACTTCACCAAATACACCAAGTATTTTTCGGTAGGGATGCTAAATCCAAGTTGTTGATCGTAAACATTCATCAACGTTCGGTAAAATCCAATATTCGAGTTTGGTTGTGCGTTTCGGTAGTATTTCACCAAGTTAAGTGCGGAAATCTTGGACCATATTTCGGAAAGATCTGCTGAACTTGGAGTGCCAATCCACTGAATTTTTGTCGAGTCGAAGGGAATGGATTCATTGGATGAACCCAAAACGTTCGGTTCAATTTTGGTCGCGTTATACGTGAGTTTGTTCATGTTTTGCTCGAACAATACCAAGTCATTTGGTATGAATTTCCAAGCTTTATAATTCTCAATTCCGTCGTTCATCGTCAAATGGTATATCGGCAAGTTACATTGCTGTAATTCAGTGTTCGCTAGCTGGTATTCATACACGGCATCCAATTCCGTGCCCACCTGCAGAATTAAAAAATTTCCCGTGGATTTATATTCATTCGGTATAGCCGAAGTTGGTACTTTCTCCTTTGTGCAGCTGAAGATAAGGAGGGAGAGAAGCAGAAGTATGGGAAGGTTTTTCATAGGTGTTTGTTAGGGTAAATACATAAAATATTATAGTAAAAAGTTTTCCCCTATCTCAGCACCAACCTCTTTACCCATTGCTGCTCACCTTGCAATATATGCGCAAAATAAACTCCCGGCGCTTGTTCGCTCAGATCAAAGGAATTATTAGAAGAAAGTTCATTGAACTCAAATAGGGCCACTTGTTTTCCTTGTTGGTCGAGCATGGTAATCTGCATGGGTTCTACACTTAAGCTCGAAACTTGAAAAATTCCGCCGGAAGGATTGGGGAAAATCCCGATTTCAGTTGGAGTAACGGTAACTTCTTTAATGCCCAAATACTGGCCATCTGGATCGTACCCATCTGGATCTGTGCGGTAGGTGAAGAAATAGTAATCATTTGATTCAAAATCCCATTGATTTCCGGTAAATAATAAGTCTCTGTTTTCGCAAATGGTCATGCTCATACTGTTACACGCTATTTCATTGTGATCGTAATAAAAATATTTGTAGTAAAGCGCATTTCCATTCGAGTCAAATCGAGCGAGGAAATTTACCTTACTTAATACAAAAATTTGGTTCGAATCATATTGGGTCAATTGACCCGTAACCAAAATCTGCCTTGTAAGTGTATCAATTTTTAAATCCGAACTTGTCCAACTTTGATAAGGAGCATTAATCACGTTAATTTTTTTAAAAAATTTAACGTGTAAGTTGGTATCCAGGCCAGTAAGGTATCCACCTCCGGATCCATCTGGTCGATGAAATCCTGAAGTAAAGGCATATTCATTGTCATATGCATCAATCTGTCCGAATGATTCATCCATGTGCGAGGCATCGTGAGGAGCATAATCTTTATAAATTTCTCGCGAAAAGAAAATGTAATCCGACCCCCAAACCCAAAGAGTAGGGCTCCAGCTTATTTGGTTTAAATAGGTTTCTGAAACCGTCCTATGTTGCACACCAAATGTAACAACGGCATCATAGTATGGATAACTTGCAAGGCCGTGAGCCCTATTGTACACGGGTAAATTGTTATAGGTTTCTGCAAAGGGAAGTACCTTAGAATATAAATAATTACCTTCCTCATCTATTAAGTCTACAGAAGCATGTATTGTGTCCATTTGGATTCCGAAAGGATGACTCCCCCAGTCATGAGAAGTTACAGCGCTGATTGTAGCTGATAATTTGGTTAATTTATTTGGGAAACCATGACGAAGGACTGTTGCTTTTTTTTCACTTAAAACGCCAAGTTGGTTAAATAACACAGTTTTTAAGGTGTCGACGGGATAGAACATAGCTGCGGATAGAAAGCGATTATTCGGTAAAGTAATGATGTCGTTAATACCTGAAGAACCAATTAATGTTGACGTTCTATAATCCCACCAAAAGTTACTATTCCATTTGTTGATGCATACCAAGTCAGCTTTTCCATACCCATCGAATTGCTGCCCTCCAATCATTTAGACATTTCCTTTTTCAACGATGCTCATAGTTCTAAAATAACGACAAGCATTAAAATTACCCAAAGTAGGTGTCTCATAATAATACCTGACTCCCCGCAGATCTAAGGGATTTTGAGCATATATTCCTTGGCAGAATATGCAAAGGAGGAGGATGAGTTTTAGTTGTTTCATGGTTTTAATTTAAAGGTTCAAATTCATTGTTTACTGACAGACATTTTAACCATTCGGATCCCGGAGGCGTTGCATGCGTCGTTCTAACTTTTCTATTTCTGAGGCTTCGATTTCTGCCTGTATTTCTTCGTTGGTTCTTGGGGTGTAAAATCCATCGAGGATGCTCAAACGCATGAGTTCATTCGATGTTTTGACCTGATAAGCCTTGAGCAAGCGGGTGCGAATCAAGTCGACCGTTTTTTTGGAAGTACTGATGCGATCTCCGATTTCCTTGCTGGTTAATCCATCGCATAAATAGTGTAAGACCCTTAAATCTCGGTCTGAAAATCCACGGAAAATTTGTTTTTGCTGACGCTTGTGGTGTTTGTATTTTTCGTTTTCAAAAGAATTTTCAGAAAAGGCACTTAAAAAAGCCCCATGTTGGTGAACTTGTTCAATCGCAAATTTCATTTCATCGATGGAGCATTCTTTTAATAAATAGGAAGCTGCTCCAGAACGCAAACATTCCATCGCAATTTCAGGGTCGTTGTGCATCGATAACATAATGGCCTTCACCTCCGGATGCGAATTACTCAATTGTTGCAAGGTTTGAATGCCATTTAAAACGGGCATTTCAATGTCCAAAAGCACAATGTCCACTTCTGTTGACTGCAATTGATCGAGGAAGTCTTGTCCATTGGAAGCAACAATCACCAAATTCAAATGAGAATAAGCTTGAAGCATACTTGTTAGTCCTTGCCTCAAAATGGCATGGTCGTCTACAAGCGCTAGGCGTATGTGCGTGGATTCAGTCATTTATGCGAATTGAAGTTCAGTGATTAAATGAATCTCTCCCTGCTGTGCATGGCGTTGAAAGGAAAGTTTCGCGGAGATTTTTCGGCAACGATAGCGAATATTATCTAATCCTTGTCCGTTTGTATTTGTCTGCAATTTTTCATAGTCCTCGCCGCTCAAGGCAATGCCATCGTGTTGTATCGTCAAGTGCATTTGTGGTTCATGGTAGTCCAATTTCATGTTGACCTTTTTTGGCAAACTATGTTTCATCAAGTTGGTCATGAGTTCACTGGCAATGTAAAAGAAATGCGTCATGGTTTCCTCTTGGATGCACAGTTTTTGGGGAAGGTTGGACTCGAACTGAAAATCATCACTCAGGACATTTGTTTTTTGTTGTCCCATGCGCTCTAGTCCTTTGGAGAGTCCAAACTTTTGTAAGTAAAAGGGCATCAGATCGTTGCTCATGCTGCGAATTTCCTCGATGCTTTGTTGAATTAAAGTCGATGCATTGGAAAGGGTAAGCGCTTGCTGAGAAGACAACTGAGATTCATCTTCGAGTAATTGCAGGTTTTTTTGTGCCATGGACAATAAGGCGCCAAGTTCATCGTGGAGTTTGCGCGCAATTTTACTGCGTTCGGCTTCTTGTGTGGAAACGGTCAAGGCTAGTTTATCGTTTTCTTGTCGTTCAATTTCATCCTTCAGCAACTGTTCACCCAAGGCTTTGATCTGCCGATTTTTATCCGCGAGAAAAACCATCCCAATTCCCATCACAAGAGAAAAGAGCATTCCAAGGTTGATCAATAAAGCGAGTTCTTCCGGATTTTTCATGTAGTTATAGTGTATTCTAAAGTTAGGTAAACTTATTGCAGCACCACTTTCTTCACCCAAAACTGATCGCCTTGTTTCACATGAATAAAGTATATTCCTGGAGCTTGGTTTTCTAGTTGAATGGTTGCTGTAAATTGATCTTCCAACTGAATGCTTGAACCTTGCTGATCATATACCTCAACTTCCATTGGTTCTTCAGATAAACTTTCTAAATGAAAAATACCTGTTGATGGATTTGGGTAAACACCCAACTCGTTTTGATTGACTTGTGTTTCTTCGACGCCTAGGTAATCGGCAAAATCACTTACACCGTCTGAAGTAAACCTAAACACCCAAATTGATGGAACGGTATATAATCCGGATGATTGATCCAAATAAATGATTTTACCGGAAAAAGCAACATCTCCATTTGGACACATATTCATAATAAAAATATCAAGATACTCAACATTATTTGAGCCGAAATGGAAGTACTTTTTATAGATAATATTACCGTTGTAATCTACTTTCGCAAAGAAAGCACAATATAAAGTCCAAGGTACGTTTGGTGCTGGATTTGCCCCTTTATCTATTATTGTGCCTGCAACATATATAAATTCATTTAATGTATCAACCGTTAGCGCTCTCAAATTAAAAACAAATCTGGTTTTTGGAAAAGAAACAGTATTTTGAAAAGTTCTGGACCATTTCACGTTTAAGTTTGTATCAATATACCTTAACATTGCATCTCCATTTACTGAAAATTGTTGATCAATTGTTAATGCAACAAACTCATTTTTTCTGGTTTGACGCGCAGCTCGATATTCACATTTATGTAACGTGTCATAGGGCAATAGCCATTTTTTCATTAAAACATCCCCCGTATTATTTCGTAAAATAATTTTACATACATGTATAAATTCAAGCGGATTAATTGGACCTGGCGCCAGTTCATGGACAAAAGAAACTAAATTAGAATCTTTGTATTCATAAGTTTGCCAATCGTATGCCCCATTAATTTTTTTAAAAAATAAAATATCCCCGATTGAATTTAGTTTCAATAAGCCATTACCGGAGTGGGTTGTCCCGGAAAGCACTAAAGAAGAATCTGACAATTCTTCAACACTTAAACATTTGGATAGTCCAAAAGTATCTTGCGAAAAATACTTTCGTTGAAAAATCAAGTTTCCGTTAGGAGATATTTTAGATAATACAATTTTATAATTTGAGGGATCATCAGAATTTAATGGGACAGCTTGATTGCTTACAACAACAAAATTACCATCCTTTGTTTTTTTCATACAGTTAATGTCCGAGTAACCAGAAACATTGTTTTCTATTATTTTTTCCCAATAAATGGCATTATTTGTATTTTTTAAAGAAAAGACATGCGTTTTCTCTGCAAGCCCATATGTTAAAATACAAGATGTTCCAACATACCCGTTTTCCTCTGGAATTAGGGAAAAACAATGAGCTTCGTATGCATTATAACTTGGACCTAATAATGGCGTACTAAACTTTTCGAAATACGAATCAAAATTAGAAACTTGTGCAAATGCACAGTTACTTAAAAGCAACATTAGAAATATTTTTTTCATAACAATGGATTTCGTTTTGTTAAATGTAATTTTTAATCAACTGATAAAAAAACACTTACTTCAATTTTAGTACATGTTCTAAAGATGGAATTCACTTGCCAAACAGGCTTTAAATGAACCAGATATTTTTCGTTTGGTGGCCCTCAATTGCTTGTTATTGAAAAAGTTAACGGCAATAATCACTTTCGTTTGGAACCCATAAAAATCCATCGATTTCACCAAATCCTGATTTTCATGTTCAATACGCGGAGTTCAATGTTTGCTTGGTGAATTTATCAGCGGATGAACGATTTGAACGGATAATTCCCCACATGAAAGCAACACTAAAAGCTGCGTTGATGAGGGCAAAGAGAGGAAATACCATGTCTAACACAAGCGGATTGACAATCATCAAATTTGCAAAAGCCTCATGCACGAAGCATGCTAAAAAGTACAGGAAAAAGGCGGTAACAAAGTTACTTTCTTTCGTCTTTAATCCGATTTTATAGATGATTTGAAAGGCAAAACAAGCATTTGCGAAAAAGTAGATAACGCTACTCATCTTGATGTATTCAAACAGGGATGAAATCCAAAACGCATCCGCTAAAAAGGGAAGAAGACCGGCGATGGCAATGACTTGAATGTGTTTTATCGGCAATATCGCATGAAACAAGTAAAGCAGGATATAAAATTCAATACAAATCGAAATATGTGCTGCGGGAATCGGGTTTGAATGTAATAGATCAAGCAGTATGATCTGCGCTGCATGGTGCAAGACATTGTAGATAAAATAGGCCACCAATGCTGTTCGCACCTGTTTCGAAAATCCTTTGAGCGCTTTGGGGAACAAGGTAAGTGCGATGAAGGGCAGTAAGCTTGTCGCAACGGTGGAGTAGTAAATTATGTCAAACCAAGTCATGATGCAATTTGGGTAAAATATGTTCAATTCGCCGAACTGAAAGTTAGGAAGAAAATGGATGTTTTAAAAATGCGGTATCTACATTGTGTCATATTTAGAACATGTTCTAAAATATCAATGTACTAGATTCAAAGGATTGAAAATCACCCATTATTTTACGCTTGGCGTTCCTCAATTGTTTGATGTTAAAAAAGATAAAATCAATAATCACTTTCATTTGGAACTCATGAAAATCCAGCGTTTCTGTAAAATTCTGATTCCCATGTTCAGTGCGCAGGGTTCAATGCTTACTTGGATGATTTTTCCGCGTCTTTTAATTTCGATACTGCAAAGCCCAAACTGATATGAAATATGGTTGATAAAATAAGAATTAGAATGAAGTTCTTTAAGAAAAAGTCCTTGTTACTACGGATATAATTTTCAAAAATCGCAAAGTAAAGAAAACAAAGTTTGATCAAAAATAGTGGAACAAGAATTATTAAATGCTCCCTTTTAAGTCTTGGGTTAAATTTAATTAGAACAAAGATGAAACTCAATATTAATAACGTTTCACTAAGCAACGTTGTAAGCCAATTATTTGTCCAAATGTCGTTTATAAAAAGTGCTTCAAACAATGCGATAAGAAAAACACCAAAGATTAGAATATACGATACTTTGCGGTATCTATGAATTGACTCTTGCAGTAAAAGAATGCAAAACATGGTTTCAATCGGTACATTAACATGTGATAAGGGAAAGCAATTGTGAATGACAAGATCAAAATAAATGTTGAAGAGAAAATGTAGAACGTGTAAAAAAAGATAAATCACAAATATTTTACGAAAGGTTGACATCAATATTTTTTTCCGAAACACAAGATACAGAATCGGTGCAATTAGACATGTTGAGGTGCATATCCAATAAACAGTGTTAAACGTTATATTCATCGGTTAAATTAAGTTAGAAATACGGAATTTGAATCATTGTTAACATACTCCATTAATAAAATTAAGATTCCCAAAGCTATGATCAAAGCAATTTCTTCTGGAGTGACCATGTTGTATAGGTATTGGATAAATTGAATAGTACGGATAAAGTGGCTAAAACGATAAATCCAGAATCAAAAGCTTTCTCAATAGAAATTGAATGTTGTTCAAAAAGGAGGTAAAAAATGGAACCCAAGTAATACAGAAAAATGGAAACAAGAGAAATGTATTTTTCATTTTTCGAGTTTTCGTTGTAAAGGTATTTCCATCCTAATCCAACAATAACACTATAGGTAAGAATCGCGCTAAACGTGTTCAAGTGGAGTAAATCTGATGTAAAGAAAAGATCTGTTAAAAACACTACAATAGCGCAGAACCATAATAAATAGTTGAACCTTACCTTTTTACCTAAATCAAATAGTTTGGTTATGATAAGGAACTCAATTAAAATAGAAAAGTGATAAATCGGAATGGAATTTTTTAGGGTAAACATCAATATTAAAATTCCAATATTTGACAGAAACCGTTCAAAAGAGAATAGTTGAAACCAGAATTTAAAATCAGAAGTGTTGAAGGAAATAGATTTAAAATAAATGACATTTACAAGAACCGGCAGGGCACTTGAAATAATGGAAATGTAAAAAAGTAGTTTTACCAAACTCATGAACTCAATGTATTTCCATCTAAACAGCCAACTTCGCTTATCTCATCGATAGTTGCTCCTGAATCATTTTTCGAAAAGTAAAATCTTAACCAAAGACATTCATTTTGATGTAAGCTAAACATTGTCAGATGTCTTTAGGGAGTTAAAATTGCTGAACATTTTATTCCACCCGCAACTGTTTCACCACCGTTTTCCCTTCGCTAAGAACCTTCAGTAAATAATTCCCTGGACTCAAGAACTGACAATCGACAGCGAAATGTGTGTTTTGGATATCGGTGAAAGTGGCTAATTGGCGTCCGGATAAATCACAGATTTCCAATTGGTCCAGTAAGGAGCTTGATTCAATGTTAAGTTCGTTGATCGCTGGATTTGGATAAACTTCAAGGGAGAATCCATCAAGGTCGTTTGATAAACCAACGTTTTGCAGCGGTTGCGTGATATAATTCGTGGTGATGCCACCTGCGTTTGTGGTTTTGAGCAACTTGATCATACCTGAATCTTGGTTAACAGCCAAGGCGTATGCGATGTCGCTATCGATAAATTCTAATTTAGTGAAAAAAAGCAATGAATCAGACGGTAAGGTACAAACCTGTTTGAAAAAACTTTGACCACCATCGATGCTTCGTATTGGTCTTCCGCTGGCGGCGTATATCCCGCTTGCATTGATGGCAACATCTGAAATTCCATCATCTAAAAAGTGAAGTACATTCGTGCCTCCTCCAAGTTCAGAAATGGTAAGAGCATACCACATGTTTCCCCAACCATCACTACAAAAGTTGTTTCTAATTAGGGTATCGCCATAAGAACTTGCTCGTTGAACGTCCCCAATCCCGTAACAGTCTAGAATGTTTGTCTGAACGGTTAATGAGTTTACATTTGTGAGGTAGATATCATTGTTGTAAAAAGAAGCCACTTCTGAACCTAAATTGACAAGGAATTTTCCAGAGCTGGTGTTTAGCAATGACCAATTCGTTCCGTAGTTATTTGTGTAATACATCCCATCATAACAACTGACAAATCCGGTGCTGTCATTTGTGAATACCATGCAATCACTCTCCAAAATGCCCAAAGTGTTGAATATTTCGTGTTGGCTCCAAGTCTGACCTGCATCCATTGAACGATATATTTGTTTGCTTTGATATGAACCGGGATTCACAATTAAATTACCAGCAGCGTAGATAATGGAATCCGATACCATTACAATATTTATAAAATAACCTTCCACAGTTGTTGTAGAATCCCAGGTAATTCCACCATCAATGGTGCGGTAAAAGGTATTTGTATTATTGCTATATGAAATAAGAAATCCTCGTTCTTCAGTGATAAAATCGAAATCTGTTATTGAATGAATAGGAGATGATACATCAAATGTTTTCACCGGGCTCCATTGAGAATAGGCAATATTGCAGACAAGAAGGCTGAGTAGAAGTAGTTTCATGGTTAGATTAGTTAAGTGAATTGGATGGTTCGTTTGAGAACAATCGATTTTAATAGTTTAAAATTAAATTTAAATCATTTGATAAAATAGCCCTTGCTTCAATCTTAGTACATGTTCTAAAAAAAACAAAGAGGTTCATTGCAGAGCTTTTTTCGTGTTCATTGGTTTTTTATGGTGGGATAAACGAAAGAAGCTTACCGCATCTTTTTTACTAACGCAATTTTTAACGCGAGGGGGTGTGGGCAGAACATCGAATTCCAAAAACTCCGAACTCCCCACTTCTTTTGAAACGAAATGTTATCAACAATTGAGGTAAATCGCTTGAAAGCAAGTATCTTTGTAAGCTAAAAAATTACCTCATGAATAGTTGGTTTACCGTTAAAGTAAAATACACAAAACAATTAGAAAACGGATCGTTTAAACGTGTTTCCGAACCTTATTTATTAGCTGCCATGACCTTTACGGATGCAGAGGCGCGTATCTATGAGGAATTGGGTACGACCATTCGTGGTGAGTTCCAAGTAACGGGAATTGCACGAACGGATTTACATGATATTTTTCAATACGACGATACTGAAACGTGGTTCAAATGTAAGGTGACTTACGACCGCATGGACGAAGAAGGGGAGAAAGCGAAAACCGTTTCTCAAAACTTCTTGGTTTCTGCAGCAAACGTGAAAGAAGCATATGAGCGCACGGTGGAAAGTTTGTCGACCATGATGATCGATTTCGTGATTGCTTCCATCGTTTCTTCTCCAATCGTAGAGATTTTCCCTTACCGCGAAGAAGATGTTCAGAGTCCAGCTATGAAAAAAATCGCTGTTGAAGACGACATCGAAGAACACACACCTGTTCGCGCCGTATTCTCTGCGGCTGGATCTGATTTCGACGATACCGAAGAAGACGTATTCGAATCGGATGCTGCGGAAGAAGATGCAGATGAAGCAAGTGAAATGGAAGATACGTATTCCAACGAGGACGCCGAATGAGTGAATGGTTGAAAAAATACCGTGAAAATCATGCCGATTTCGACAAAGGTGAATCGTTGACAGATCTTGGCTCGAATCCATTTACCGCCTTTTCTCGCTGGTTCGATGAAGCAGTGCAGAACGGAGAAGTGGAAGCGAATGCGTTTGTACTCAGCACCGCCACTGCGGAGGAAGGAGTGAGCTCGCGCATCGTTTATTTGAAAGAATTGAAGGATGAACGTTTTGTCTTTTACACGAATTACTTGAGTCAAAAGGGCCGACAAATGGCCGCACATCCACATGTTTCTATGTTGTTTTTTTGGCCTGGTTTACAGCGTCAATTGCGCATCGAAGGTACGGTTGAGAAAGTTTCGGGGGAAGTAAGCGACGCCTATTTTGCTTCGCGTCCAAGGGAAAGTCAACTGGGTGCTTGGGCATCCCAACAATCGAGCGAATTGGCACAAGCCGAAGACTTAATCGCTGCATTCGAGAAATACGACCGTCAATTTCCAAACGAGGTCCCGCGTCCACCACATTGGGGAGGATATGCGATTCAAGCAACCAGCATCGAATTTTGGCAGGGACGTCCATCGCGCTTGCACGACCGAGTGGTGTTTCAATTCCATGAGAATACCTGGAAACAAATCCGTAAAAATCCATAATGCGAAAATTTCAACCCACGTGTCACGTTTTGTCGAATGGAATCCGAGTGGTTCACTTGCAGGTTCCCAATCAAGTGGCGCATTTAGGCTTTTTCTTTTCGGCTGGATCACGCTACGAACAAGCCCACGAAGTTGGATTGGCACATTTCCTCGAACATTGTTTGTTTAAAGGAACGAAGACACGAAATGCCTTGCACATTCTCTCACGGATTGATGCGGTTGGCGGGGAGTTGAATGCCTACACGGCGAAAGAAGAACTGTGCTTGCACGCTTCGTTTTCCAAAGAACACACGAAAAGAGCCTTGGAATTGTTAGCGGATATTTCCATTAACTCCACTTTTCCTGAAAAAGAAATTGAGAAAGAAAAGGAAGTGATTTTAGATGAAATCAACTCCTATTTAGATAGTCCTAGCGACAAAATATTCGATGATTTCGAAGAACATTTGTTCAAAAATCACCCACTTGGAAACAACATTTTGGGAACGAAAGAAAGCGTTTCTAGTTTTACCCAAGCGGATTTACAACGCTACGTGAATGCGTATTTCACCGCTGATAACATGGTGGTTTCATACGTGGGAAACATGAGTTTCAAGAAATTGGAACCATTGATGGAAGCGACCTTGAGTCACATGCCGTTAACGGCGCCACGCACGGATTTCTTGTCCTTTACTTCCTATGCGCCTTTTCAAATCAACGTGAAAGAAGCGAATTACCAAGCGCATGCCGTTCTAGGTGGAATCGCGCCGAGTTACAAAGATGATGACCGCATGGCGATGTCCTTGCTGATTAACATTCTTGGCGGACCCGCACTGAATTCCAAGTTGAATTTGTCGGTCCGTGAGAAATATGGTTTGGCGTACACGGTGGAAGCGAGTTATTCTTCCTTCGTTGATTCTGGATTTTGGCAAATCTATTTCGGTTGCGAGGACAAAAACATCAACCGTACCTTGGACTTAATTGACAAAGAATTGGTGAAATTTCGATCCAAGGAATTGAGTTCGCTGCAATTAACGCGTGCGAAACAACAGTTCAAAGGTCAAATGGCTTTGGGAATGGATGTCAATGCCGGACTTATGCAAGGACTTGGGAAAAGCATGTTGGCGTTTAATCAAATCGATACGATTCAAGAAATTCACCAAGGAATTGATAAAATCACGGGAGCAGATATCTTGCGCTTAACGAATGAATACTTGGCAAAGGATTCGATTTCTTCCTTGATTTTTGGCGTAGAACAGGATTAACGTCCGCCGAAAATCGAACTTCCCACACGAATCATGTTACTTCCTTCTTCGATGGCGATTTGATAATCTCCGGACATGCCCATGGAAATTTCCTTGAAATAAGTGTTATCCTTGAAGTTACTTGCTTTCAACTGATCAAAAATACTTTTTAGTGACTGGAATTCACGGTGAACTTGTTGTTCATCTTCTACAAACGAAGCCATTCCCATGACGCCAACCACACGAATGTTTTGACAGGATTGAAATGCCTCACTTTCGATTAATTCCTCTGCTTCTTCCAATGAAAGTCCGAACTTGGTTTCTTCTTGTGCGATGTGAAATTGCAAAAGCACGTCAATGCTTCGCTCGTTTTTTTCTGCTTGTTTATTGATTTCCACCAAGAGTTTCAAACTGTCCACTGCGTGAATCAAGTGAACAAAAGGAGCAATGTACTTGACTTTGTTGGTTTGCAGGTGTCCGATGAGGTGCCAGTGAATGTCCTTGGGCAGCGCTTCGGCTTTATCGACCAACTCTTGTACTTTGTTTTCTCCGAAAGCACGTTGGCCAGCGTCGTACGCTTCTTGTAAATCGCTAACAGGTTTCGTTTTGGAAACAGCGATTAACGCAACGGTTTCTGGAAGTGTGGCTGTGATTTCGTTGATTCGATCAGCAATCATACGTGCAATTGATAAATGGTGAGTCCACTGCGTAATTTCGGTTCCACCCACGTAGATTTTGGCGGCATGTTCATTCCGGCATCCGCTACTTCTTTGACTTGGTCAATGGTTGCGGGATGTAGGATAAATCCAACTTCGAACTTTCCGGAGTTGATTTTATCTTCGATGGAAGACAAGGACTCATTTCCGGGAACGAATTCCACTTGATCGCTTGTTTTTAGGTCGACGATGCCTAATAAGGGTTTTAAAATTAAATCACTGAGAATAAAGGAATCCAATTGTTCTACTGGATTCGATTCATTGATGTACGAATGATTTGGTTCGAAAAGGTACCAGTCATTTCCCATGCAAATGGTGAATTGATGTTCTTTTTCTGGTTCAGCAGCATTTGGAATGGCTTTCATGCTTCCTAATTCGCTCATGGCAGCAACGAATTCATCTTTCGTAAATCCGTTCAAACTTTTCAATAAGCGGTGGAAAGCCAATATTTTCACTTGGTCTTTCGCCACGATGTAACTTAAAAAGTATCCCGTTTCCGCAGTTGCAGTTCCTTGTTCGGCTTTCATTTGAGCATAGCGAACGGAGGAAGCCGAACGGTGGTGTCCGTCAGCGATGTACAATGCATCCACTGATTTGAACAGTGTTTGACATTCCTTGGTTTGAGCAATCGAAAGTACCCAAAGTTCATGTTTGATGCAATCGGTCGTCGTAAACTCGTATTCTGGACGTTCAGTGCTCACGTTTTCAATGAGTTTATTGATTCCAGACTGAGGGTCGTAGGTCATTAATACCGGTTCAGCGTTGAATCCTACATGGTCTAGATAGTTTGTAAAAACTTCTTCGCGGAGGGTCAATGTTTGCTCGTGTTTTTTGATGTCGTTATCGATGTACTCTTGCACACTCGCGCCACCTACGATTCCAATCACCGAGAAATCTCCTTTTGATTGACGGTAGATGTACAAATGTTCTTCCGCATCTTGAATCAGAATTCCTTTATCCAGGAAATCGTTGAATTGCGTTTTCACCAATTGAAATCGTTCAATCGAATTGGCTTTGGTTTTCACAGCGGTGCTAAACTCCGGATTGATGATGTGCAGGAAGGTAAATGGATTATCTTCCAATTTTGCTTTCAGCACATTTTTTTTGTAGGAATAATAAGGTCGAGTAGCAACCAAATGCACCTTATCCCGAATTGGGCGAATGGCTTTGAAGGCGGCAATTTTAGACATCGAAACTTAGAATTTATAATTCAATCCGAAACTTGGTAAAACAGGGAACTGATAAATCTGTTTACCTGTTACGCGGTTGATATAGAAGATGTTGTTTCTGTTGTAGACATTTGTCACACTCGCAATCATTTCCAATACATCTTCGTTTTCGAATTTAAAGTGCTTTTTAAAGGTAATATCCAAGCGATGGTAGTATGGTAAACGTTGTGAATTAAAAGTTCCAAGTAACATGGTGATGTATGAAGGATTATTCGTTACGTAGTTTGAGGTAACACCATTAGCGAATGTTTCTGCTTGGTAATTTCCAGCGTTCGGAGTAAAGGGTAAGCCTGAACCAAGATTCCAACGAATATTGAATTCCATGTCTTTCTTTTTACCCATTTGATACGACCCTACTAAATTTAAATTGTGTCGTCGGTCAAATACAGGAGCGTAGGTGGAGAATCCGTCCCAACGGGTGTTTTTTCCATAGGAATAAACTGCCCAGAAGAAAATGCGATCCTTGCTATATTTTGCTAATACATCCACGCCATACGATTGACCAGATTCGATAATGAAATCCTTTTTGAATACATCATCGATTAATTCGAATTGAGATACATCGTTGTAAAGTTTGTTCTGATTGATGTTACTCAACTGATTAAAGTACTTGTAATATCCTTCAATATTAAAGGACCACAATTTACCTAAATCATATTCCAAACCAAAGATGGCATGCCACGCATATTGCAAACCGTTCTTTGTATTCTTCACGTTTTGGAATTGTGTCACAAATTGTTCTTGTACGTTTGTAGGTGCAGATAGAAGTCCATTAAATAAGTTCACTACATCTTTATCAGAAGAAGCTGATGTAAAGTTCTGGGAAAAGCGTCCTCCCGAGAATTTAAAACGTAGGTTTTCATTCGCATTGTATTTCAATCCAAGTCGAGGTTCAGGTGAAATGGTATTTAAAGACGCATACACTTGAACGCGAAGTCCTGGTTGAATTACCCATCTTCTTCCAACATGTCGGTAATTGATGTAGCTACCAATTTCTGTGGTAAAATTCGTGGCTTCAATTTTTCGTTTGGCTTCGTTGTACGTGACAAACTCCGTATTAAATCCATTGATGTTGAAACCGTAGCTCAATTCACTTTCGTTTTTAAGGAAATAACTAAAATCAAAGCCTAAGTCAAAACCGCCAATTTTAGAATAGCGCGGTTCTTGGGCTGTTTCCGCAAAGGTTGTTTGATAATTACTTCCATTCACATGTCCACGAACGAACAAAGGAGATCCAGAGGGAACCATTAAAAAGTTTACACCGCCACCTGAAGCATCCCAACGTAAATTGGCTACATCGTAATTGACGGAATCTTGGTTGTGGAATCCAAAGGCACTCACCTTTGTCCCGCCTTCTGCATTAAAGGTCACTTTTCCATACAAATCGGTAAAATTAAATGGAAGTCCATTTCCGTCATTGACTTTCGGATACAAGGTTTTCGAGGTGTAATCTAATAAACTGTGTTTTGCAGAGAACACATAAGATCCTGGCGCTGCTTTTTCCTTTGTTGCTTTGCCAATCGGTCCTTCTAAGACCATTTTCGCTAAGAATGGAGAGGCTGAAACGCGTCCTCCGAATTGTTTTCTATTCCCGTCTCGGTAAGTAATGTCCATCACGGATGAAACGCGTCCTCCGTATTTTGACTCGAATCCACCAGTATAGACATCGACGTTTTTCACTAATTCTGTTTCAAAAATGGAAAAGAAACCAATGGAGTGAAATGGATTGTAAATGGTCATTCCATCAAGTAATACTTTGTTTTGAATGGGTGTTCCACCTCGGACGTATAATTGTCCACCTTGGTCACCTGTTGTCACAACACCCGGTGTCACACTGATCGCACCAACAATGTCATTTTCACCACCGTGCACAGGAATGCGTTCTAATCCTTCTTTGTTGTATTTCAAGGTACCAATAAGCACCTCATTTTTCTTTTCTTTTTTCCCAAGGTCTACAACAACTTCTTTGTAATCTTGAGAGCTGCGAATTAATTTAAATTGAAGGTCATAAATTTTTTGCTTGTCGTTCATCACCACATTCACAAAGGTTTTCTTGAATCCACCAGTTTCTACTTTGACAATGTATGAACCTCTCGATAATTTGGGGATTAAGAATCCACCGTTTAAATTGGTAAATGCCCCTGCAATAACGGAGCTATCCATTTTCAATAATTTCACTTTAATATCGCTGAGCGGTTCCATGTTGGCGTCGTCATAAACGAATCCACGGATGGAAAAGTCTTGGGCAAAGGTGCTGAATCCAACAAAGGCAATGAAGAGGAAAAGTAGTTTTTTTAACATGTGTTTCAATAAGAGTTCCCGAATTTAATGAATAGTTCGCAACAAAAAGCTTTTACACTCGAGTATTCCTTATTCGATGATGCATTTTTGTCTAAATAAATGATTGAATAGTTCCACTTGAACCCAATATACCCCGGGACTTAAATCCGTTAATTTAATGACGTTTGTGCTGTTTGGAAGATCGAATGATTTTATTTTCTGACCCTGAATATTCAGTATCGTTGCCTTCATCACTTCGGTGCTTTTCGTGGTAATTGTGAGGAATTCCTTACATGGATTCGGAGAAATGGTAATTAAATCTGAAAAGATGTTTTCTAGTCCAACAATGTTTAGATTCGGACTCACAGCACAACCGAAAGGAAAGCTCACTTGAACGGTGTAAACGCCTGTAGCATTTGGACCTAATTCGTAGAAATCTGCAAAGGCTCCTGGAATCAATTGTCCATCTAGAAACCATTGATAGGAACTTCCGGGAGTACTTGTTTGAAGTAGGTTTCCATTTTGAGTGATGTCCACCACAGGAATGCTTGGACACGTTGTTTGAGTGTTTGTTCCGGGTGTACTTGCCAAATACAGTTGGGATGCTTCATATGCGGCGCAAATGTCTTTCAAGTTATAGTCCAACCAAGGATCTAAAATGGAGTAGACCGTATTTTGTTGTTGTGCACGGCTGATGCTAATCCCTGTTGACGAAGTACTTTCCCCAAAATCACAATTGAAGTTCGTGTTCGCAAAGTAACAATGTGCTCCACCGATGATGCTCACGAAGGATTTACACGTACTTGTAACACCGTCGTACATGGGAATATGGTGTTGTGATGGAGGAGTAACGCCATCCGAACTTCCAGAAAAGACAATGCTCGGAACTTGTACATTCGGTGCAACAGCAATGGCCGATGGATTGGTTTCCGCTGGAGCGAGTCCGATTAATGCATGAATGGATGTGTTGTTATCTGCCGCTAAAAATGAAGCGCCGCCTCCCATAGAATGTCCCATGATTCCCACTTTTGGGTAAATATGGTTTTGGAAAAGTGCGTTTGTCGTTTGCAGTTCCAACATTTTTTGTGCGACCAATTTCAAGTCCAAACCAAAATCTCCGTGACTTGGTGAGGGAAACAAACTGCTTTCCGTCCGAACGAAAGCCATGATGTATCCACGCGGAACATAGTGTTCCCAGATGTTGGAGTAGGCGTCCCACGTCATCGCGAAACCATGTCCAAAAACGATGATTGGAAATTCACCGCTAGCGACAGGCGTACTTGTTCCCGCAGACGTTGCTGGATAATAGATTTCCGTTTGAATCTGTCTTCCGGGTCCTCCACCTGAACCGACTCCACCTGAACGCGTTGGGTCGTTAAATGTGAGTGTGGTGTGACCGATGCTCACTTGTGCGTGACAAAATTGAGCGAGAAACAAAGCGAGAAACAGGATGCTTTTCATGGATTAAATTTAGGATAAATGTACAAAAATCTTATTGGACCGTCCCCCAATTCCCTCGATCAAGGCTTCTATATTGAATCGCTTCCGCAATGTGATTGGCTTGAATGCGTTGCGAGGCGTCCAAATCAGCAATGGTGCGCGCCACTTTGATGATGCGGTCGTATGCTCGTGCGGAGAGTCCAAGTTTGTTCATCGCCATTTTCAGTAAATTGGTTCCGGCATCGTCAAGTTGGCAATTCGCCTCAAACTCTGACTTCGACATTTGGGCATTGCAATGCATTCCTTCTCGATTCATGAAGCGGTCGCGCTGAATTTTACGGGCTTTTTCCACGCGTAAGCGAATCGACCGGCTTCCTTCACTTGGGACTGTAGAAGAGAGTTCATCAAAGCTCACAGGAGTAACTTCTACGTGCAGGTCAATGCGGTCCAATAAAGGACCCGAAATGCGATTCAAGTATTTTTGAACAACTCCTGGTCCGCACACACAGGTTTTCTCTGGATGGTTAAAGAATCCACACGGACATGGATTCATTGCCGCGACGAGCATGAATCCAGCAGGATAATCGATGGAAAAGCGTGCTCTGGAAATATTGACCACGCGATCTTCTAACGGTTGACGCATGACTTCGAGCACATCACGTTTGTATTCGGGAAGTTCATCGAGAAAAAGAACTCCGTTGTGTGCCAAAGAAATTTCACCGGGTTGCGGATAGGATCCCCCGCCGATTAAGCCGATGTCCGAGATTGTGTGATGGGGTTTTCTAAACGGACGCTGGGTAATGAGTCCGACCGGATTTTTGATCTTACCGGCAACGCTATGAATCTTTGTCGTTTCTAGCGCTTCTTCAATCGTCATTTGTGGAAGAATGGTCGACAAGCGTTTGGCCAGCATTGATTTACCGGCGCCAGGAGGACCGATGAGAATTACGTTATGTGATCCGGCTGCCGCAATTTCGAAGGCACGTTTGATGTTCATTTGTCCCTTCACGTCGCGAAAGTCGTCGTCAAAAACATCGGTGTTTTGTTGGAAAGAGGCAGAGACATCTACGATGGTCGCTTCCAAGGCAGATTCATCGTTCATAAAGTCAATGACTTCGCGGATGTTCTCCACGCCGTATACCTTTATTTCCTGAACGACGGCCGCTTCTTGCGCATTAATCTTCGGGACGATGATTCCTTTAAATCCTTCTTTTTTCGCTTGTAGGGCGATGGGTAAAATTCCTTTGGTTGCTTGAACGGAACCATCGAGTGACAATTCTCCGATCATCAGGAACTCATTTAGGTGATCGCTTTTCACTTGTTCACTGACCGCTAGAATTCCAATGGCGATGGGCAAATCGAAAACGGATCCTTCCTTGCGAATATCTGCGGGAGCCATGTTCACCGTGATTTCTTTTCCAGGAAATTTGAGGTCATTGTTTTTAAAGGCAGCTTTGATGCGTTGTTGACTTTCTTTGACGGAATTATCGGGTAATCCGACTAAATAAAAGTTGACACCAATGCCTAAATTGACTTCAATGGTGATGGTTGTGGCATTGATACCGAAGACGGTACTGGAGTAGGTTTTGACTAGCATAAAATAGAGGTTTTTTAATTTTCTCCATTTAAGTTAGTCAAATAAATGATTCGAAAACAAATGAAATCAGATAAAAAACAAAGAAAAAAGCGCAAAAAACACTAAAAAACGACGAAAATCACCTAAAATGACATTTTAGTATTTAACGGCAACTGTCATAAAAGACTGTCCAGTTTGGCTATTTTCTACTCGTAAAAAATAAGTTCCTGAAGTCAATTGATTTAATTCAATGTGTTGGAATCCTATCGATAAATCTCTTCGAAGAATTTCAAGTCCATTTGCCTGAAAAATGGTTAATTGGATATTCGTCAAACCATTTATTTCAAACTCCAAATATTCAGTAAACGGATTCGGTAGAATTTCTATAAAACTTATCCAATTTTGTGTAAGATTTGCACTTGTGCACGCACCATCCGTATACGAAACAACACCGCCATAGTTCAATGCTTCACAAGAATTTGAGTAGGTGATGGAATCACATCCGCAAACGGGTAAATAGACTGTTGGACACAATGCAGTTAAATCTATCAAGGAACTATCTACACATGCAAGAAGAACTGTTGTATCTTGTATGCAAGCGCCATTACATTGGTAGGAACTTTGGAAAAAAGAAGTGGAATAGTCTGTGCCATTGGAACCAATCATGCTACAACCAGAAAGCATTACGCATCCGGAATCACTTAAGGCCCAGCCAAGTGGCATTGCGCACAAGCCGAAATCGACACCAAGTGGAATGACCACACAGGTATCGACAAAGTCTTTTTCCCAAATTGGATTTGGTTTTGTTTGCGCGGATGTATTTGTCCACGAAAACAGACAAAGTATAAGACAGAAAAACAGTGTTTTATTCATAAACTATTTTTGAAGGACCTTGAAAACGGCTGTTTTCACGGCGGCGATTACTTGCTGCACTTGTTCATCCGTTAAGTTAAAATAAACGGGCAATGAAATTTCTGTTGAATATTTATTCCATGCCTCTGGATAATCAGCCATCTGGTAGCCCAAATTTTTATACGCTGTCAAGAGTGGTAAAGGTTGAAAATGGACGTTTACAGAGACATCTTGTTCGAAAATCTCTTGGATAATCGCATCGCGCTGTTCTTCGCTGACATCTGCAATCCTCAGCTGGTATAAATGGTAACACGTCTGTTTTTCCGCGGTGTGATTCACTGGTATGATTGCCCAAGATGTTTGTTGGAAAGCGGCATCGTAGGCATCAAAAATCGTTTTTCTGCGATCGAGGTTTTCTTGGTAGCGCTCCAACTCGATGAGTCCAATCGCTGCTTGAAGATCCGTCATGTTGCACTTAAATCCAGGCTCCAGTACGTCGTAACGCCAAGCGCCTTTTTGTGCTTTTGCTAAAGCGTCTTTCGATTGTCCATGAAGGATTTTAATGCAAAATTCTTTGTAAATTTCCTCGTGGTCAAATCCTGCGGGAAGATTGAAACAAATGGCTCCACCTTCCGCAGTGGTCAGGTTTTTTACGGCGTGAAAAGAGAAACACGTGACATCGGCAATGGCTCCGGAAACTTTTCCTTTGTACGTTGCTCCAAAACTATGTGCCGCATCTGCTGCGATTAATATCCTACCGAGTTTTTCTTGTTTTTCGTTGGACGCTTGGAAAATAGCACGATTCGCTTCAACGATTTGATAGATGGCATCGTAATCACATGGATATCCAGAAATATCTACCGGCATAATGACTTTTGTGCGTTCGGTGATCGCCGCTGCGATTTTCTCCTTCGAAATATTGAAATCATCTGAACTGATGTCCACCATGACAGGTGTCGCTCCCGTATGCAAAACAACATTTGCACTTGCACAATAGGTATAAACTGGAATAATCACTTCATCGCCCGGACCAACTCCCCACCAACGCAATAAAATCTCCATTCCTGCGGTCCATGAGTTCACAGCAACCGTTGTTTGACAACCACAGTATTCCGTGATTTTCTTTTCAAACAATTTCGTACGTGGACCGGTGGTAATCCAGCCGCTTAATAGCGCTGCAGTAACTTCATCCACGACACGTTGGTCGATGCGGGGGGGTGAGAAAGGTATCATAAAACAAAGTTACTTTTTATATTGTAAACTCACTTCAACCAACGGATCGTTTTCCATCGCTGCCGTTTTACTTACTTTTGTAAAAACACATTTCCATGAGAAACGAAAAAGTAGATGATTTCTTAGCAGTTCAAAAAAAATGGCAAGCGGAATTAACAAAATTGCGGATGATTGCTTTGGATTGTCATTTGGAAGAAGGTTTTAAATGGATGCATCCGTGTTACATGTTTCAAGGAAAAAATATTTGTTTGATCCATGGATTTAAGGAATATGTTGCAATCATGTTTATGAAGGGTTCATTGTTGCAAGATTCGGAAGGAATCTTATATCAGCAAACAGATCAAGTGCAGTCTGGTCGACAAATTCGTTTTACGAGTCTTCAAGAAATTGAAACAATTGAAAGCATCTTGAAACAGTATATTTTCGAAGCCATCGAAGTGGAAAAAGCTGGATTAAAAGTAGCAATGAAAGCTCATGAAGATTATGAGGTGGTCGAAGAGTTTCAAGCCAAACTCGAAATGGATGAATCCTTGAAAACGGCCTTTTTTGCCTTGACACCAGGAAGACAACGAGGGTATTTACTTCACTTTTCTGGTGCAAAACAATCTGCTACGCGCATGAGTAGAATTGAAAACGTTCGTTCCCGCATTTTGAAAGGTAAAGGACTCACGGATTGTATTTGTGGATTGTCGAAGCGCATGCCAAATTGTGATGGCTCGCATAAACACCTTTCCTTAACGACTTAATTCCTTCTGCTTGTCACTTGGATTTTTCTTGAGCAAAAGAAAATCAATCATTCCGAGCAAATAGCCCATGCCATAACTCACGTGAATGATGGGGAAGAGTGAAACGGTATTTAAAAAGTGTTTTATTCCCGTCAATCGGAGACTGAAAAACGTCATTCCACACAGATAAAGCAATAGGGGTATGATAGAAAGAAGTTGAAGCCAAAGCGGAAAAAAGAAACTCAAAGGCAAGCCACAGAGGTACAACACAAATGCGGGTGGAAACAATTGACGAATCGTCGTCATGGTTCCATGCTTTCGATTGACAAACACTTTCCAATAGCCATATTGAAAAAATTGTTTCCGTAGTCCTGAAACTTTTGCTCTGACGTAGTATTTCAATTCAATGTCGTGAATGAAATAGATTTTTCCACCAGCATTCGTGACACGGAAATTAAAATCATCGTCTTGATTTCGAATCAAGTCCTCATCGAAAAAACCAATTTTCTCAAATACGCGATAAGGATACATCGGACTCGTAACTGTATCTGTATAGCCTGATTGTTCCAGTGTGCGAAAATTCCCCATTCCCATTCCAAAGGAAGAGGACATCACCGCAGAAATTAATTCTCCGGTTTTATTCACCGCAACATTGGTAATTTTTCCACCGACGCACCAGATATCGTTCTTTTCTTGAAGGACATTCAAACAGTTGATCAAATAATTTGCACTGAGAATTTGTCTCGCCCCAACGATTTGCACAAAATCTACTTTTCCACCTGCGTGAATGCCTAAATTAAAGGCAAATGGCGTTAACTTTTTAGGATTATCGATGAGTGAAATGTGCGCATTGGTTTTCATCAGTTCAAGTACTTGTTCGCGTGTTCCATCATCGCTCATTCCGTCCACGACATACACGTGCATCTCGCAGTCCGAAGGAAGATCACAGGCAAAAATGGCGTTCACACACTCTTTGATGAAGGCGCGTTCATTGCGACAAGGAATCACTGCACTTAATTTCATGATTCACTTGTTTTAGAAAAAGGTAAAATATGCACAAATAGGCAAATGAGCATGGTGTAAAATACAATGCCAGATTGACGTTGTAGCATGCTTTCAAACAAGGAGTTAAGAATCAGGCTCCACACTAAAAATAACAGCAAAAAATCTTTTCGCTTCCAAGCCAAACGTATCGTAAACCATAGGATAGCAGCAATGAGTAGCAGTCCCGGAATTCCTATTTCAGCAGTGATTTGTAGAAATTGATTGTGTGGATTGTAGTTCTTTTCAATGAGTCCTTGCTGATTTAAGTCGGCGAGTTGTTTGCGCATTTCGTCCTCTAAGTTGCCTAATCCAACGCCCATTGGATGCTTCGCAATGATTTGACCGGTAATTGTCCAAATAACTAATCTAGCTTGATTTCCAGACATTACTTTTGGATGGCTCTTGATAAAATCAGATGGTGATTGAAGGTAATTGTTGGCTAGTTCTGCCGTAAAAGTGATATTGCGTTTCAAACTAGGTTGGAATAAAAACACCAACTGAATGGTGAGAATACCAAGAATGATCATGGCGCCAAATTGCCATTTATTTAATTTCTCCCATGCCCATTTGATAAAAAGAAAGGAGTATAGACTAAACAGTAGGAGGATTCCAGCCAAGCTTGTGAGTGGAAAATGCAAGAGGGTGAAAAATAAGATGATCACCAAGTAAATGAATCTTCGTTTCTGATTTTTTTCCTTGGGCAAAGACTGAATGAGGATGTAAATCGAAAGGGAAAGAAATGCAGCCACATAACTTGGGTGGTGATTGGTTGCAAAGGCGGAGGACTGAAAATAGCCTAGGTCTTTCGTTTGAATATAATGGAAACAGGCTTGTCCAACATAAAAGAAAGATAAGATCAAACATGCGCCGACGAATGATCGAAGAACGTGTTTTCTTTCGATATCAAAAGTTGGACGAAAGGAAAATAGTATGGGGAAAATGAGAAAGGATAACTTGTATTCTAAATAGTCCATCGCCTTATCCATATGCTGACTTGGAATGCAATAAAGCACATAGATTAGGTAGAATGCGAAAAAGCAAAAAAGAATACCATTGAATTTAAATCGCAGGTTTTGTTTCCACGCGCCATAAATAACGATAAGTCCGAAAATGGCGATAGATGGCGACGACAAAATTGGCAAGGGAATCCAGAAGGAAACCATAAAAATCAAGGCATACAGATATATTTTCTCGAATTTCATACTAAGTCATTAAGGCTTGATAAAAGTCGAAAAGTTTGCTTTCTTCCGCCTTCCAATGATACGTTTCTCGCACGAGTCTTTTTCCATTTTCTCCCATTGCTTTGGCTTCTTCAGGATGTGCCTTTAGATAATTGATGGCTTCAGCGAGTTCCTTCGGATTTGTTGGGTCCACACAAATCCCACACCTGTTTTTCTCTAATAAATCGCGCCACATCGGAAAATTGGAACCAATTACGGGAAGTCCGGCAGCCATGTATTCAAAAAATTTATTGGGCTGAGCATTAATGTGATTGGGGAAAGGTAAAAACGTAACGATTCCGGCTATGGATTTTTGTTTGATTTCCATGGATTGTTGACGGTTTATAAATCCAAGTGCATGGACCTTATTCCATCCGGGACTTGCTTCCAGCGTTTGTTGAAAGTCAATAGGTATTTCGCCAGCCAGTTCTAATCTACAATCGGCAAATTCCATCGCGTCCACCAGTTCTTTGGTCCCGCGAATAAGTGAGATCCCCCCAATGAAACAAACCGAATTTTCTTTTGTAATGGTTGCGTTTGGTATGAATTCAATTTCCGAATCAAGCGGGAAATTATTTATGTCAATCGTGTTTTGGTGTATTTTTTTAAATCGTTCAGCAATAAAAGGAGTTGCAGCAATAATTCCATTTACTCTCGCGCTGACAAAGTCCTCCAAGATTTCAATCACGAAAGCAATGAGTCCTTTGACGGGTAAATACGATTTCCCACTTATTTGACGTGGAAGGTCCTCATGTGCATCATAAATGACTTTTTTTCCGCCTCGTTTTAAGCGAATGGCAATTCTGAGTAGCTCCGGATCGTGAAGGTGATAAATGTCCCCTTGGAGCTCCAAGGCTTTTTTACGCACTTGATTCACTGTTTGCCACATTCTTGTGAGGATGTTTCCGCTTCGTTTTGGAACCGAATGAATATGAACACCATCTTCTAGTCTTTCCTCTACACCTGCAAGGACAAGGTGAACTTCTGTGTTTGGATAGTTGCGCGCCAGTGAACGACATTCTTTCAAGAAAATGCGAACATCTCTGTCATTGTGTGCACTAGTTAGGTGTACAATTTTAAGCTTTTCGGGTTCTTGGTTCACAGTTGATTTATCCATCAGAATTCAAACAAAAATACTGATTTTATGCGTTGTATGAATCGGAGCTTTTTTTGGGGTCCATGTCGCGAATGAAGGAAGTAGGAAAATTTCATTATCTTCGCTAGGCAATCAAAATTCTATGTTGGGCAAACAAAAATTTATTGACAAAATTCTAAGACGATTTTTTTTATTGTTTCGTCCTGCGATGAACGGTCGAATTTTTGACAAGAATGGAAAACGCATTGAAAAAACACGCATTTCCAACACCACCTATATTGATCATCCACAGAGTTTAACTTTAGGGACAAATGTTTTCATTGGACACTATAATTACCTTGAAGCGAGCAATGGAATCACGATTGAAGAAGGCTGTCAACTCACCACATTTATCAACATCACTTCCCATTCGAGTCACATGTCTATTCGACTTTACGGTAAGCATTATGGCGAGGGTGATATGAAAGGATACGAGCGGGGAGAGGTACACATCGGTAAATACACGTTTATTGGTCCACATTCGACCATCATGCCAAAAACCAAAATCGGTAAAGGTTCAATCGTCTCAGCCTACAGTTACGTGCGCGGAGAATTTCCCGATTTTTCCATCATCTCTGGGAATCCAGCG
>CAIOSO010000080.1 GCA_903860985.1 uncultured Flavobacteriales bacterium | reverse complement strand
TTACTGGAAAGATCAATTAATGCCGTCGATTCTAGTGGATTCAGGCGCTGATTTATTGGTGTACGGGATGGGTGACCAGCCTTTGCGAACACTTTTGAAACTCATGAAACGAGGCGTTCCATTTCACCAAGCGAAAACCATTAACCAGGTTGCGTTTTTAAATCCGAAGTCAGAAGAATTGCCGAGAAATAAAAACTGGGAGACCGTCGAGTTGGCCAGTCATGAAACCTGTTTAGTGGATAAAATTCAATATGCCACGAACTTCAAAATTGTGGAAGTAGAATCCAATAAATGGGAAGCAAATCGCATCATTCAGCATGTTGGTGATCAAACGTTGGTAATCAATCCACCGTTCAAAACAATGACGGAAAATGAAATCGACCAAAGTTTCGATTTACCGTACACACGTTTGCCACATCCCAAATACAAGAAGCGCGGAGCTATTCCTGCCTTCGATATGATCAAATTCTCCATCAACATGCACCGTGGATGCTTTGGAGGATGTAGTTTTTGTACCATTTCTGCGCACCAAGGAAAATTCATTGCTTCGAGAAGTGAAAAATCGATCCTTGGAGAACTCGAACAATTGGTCAATCACCCCGATTTTAGAGGCTACATTTCAGATATCGGTGGTCCTTCGGCCAACATGTATAAAATGAAGGGGAAAGATGAAGCGATTTGTGCGAAATGCGTCTCGCCTAGTTGTATCCACCCAGTGATTTGTAACAACCTAGATACCTCGCATGAACAGATGACGAAGTTGTATCAGAAAATCGACAACCATCCGAAAGTGAAAAAGGCTTTCGTTGGATCCGGAATCCGTTACGATTTGTTGGTGGATGACTTCAATAAAAACAACGAGGACGGAAACCATGACAGATACATTGAACAAGTAATCACACGTCACGTCAGTGGAAGATTAAAAGTCGCTCCGGAACACACATCGGATGCAACGCTTCGTGTGATGCGAAAGCCATCCTTTAAATACTTCCATAAATTCAAGGAGAAATACGATAAACTCTCGGAAAAACATGGATTGAAACAACAATTGATTCCTTACTTTATTTCTTCTCATCCAGGTTGCGAGGAAGAAGATATGGCAAATCTTGCAGCGGAAACGAAGGACATGGGATTCCAATTGGAACAAGTGCAAGATTTTACGCCAACTCCAATGACCGTTGCAGAAGTCATTTATTATACTGGATTACATCCATATACCTTGAAGCCAATTAAAACGGTGAAAACTCGCGAGGAGAAATTAAATCAAAACCGCTTTTTCTTTTGGTATAAACGCGAAAATAAAGACTGGATCAAACAACGCTTAACGAAAGCGAAAAGACCTGATTTAATTGAAAAATTGTTAGGTGAGGAGGCTGCAAAGGAGGAAAAAGTGCCTAAATGGCTAGCGGACAAAAGAAAAAACAACCGTTAACACCTTGTTAAAATTGTTAAAAACGAAAAATTATCCATCCATTATTTGATACCTTGCTAATATGAAAAAGTCACTGTTATTTCTGTTTGTTGTTCTCGTTTCACGTCAATTGAGTTTTGCTCAAGATACCATCGTTGAAGATGTCTATGCGGAAGAGGAACCAATTACCTTTGCTTCGACAAGAATTATTTCTGGTCATTCCGTGGAAACAATCGCTAAAGGAATTACCGATTTTCGAATTGAACACCGTTTTGGTGACATTGCAGGAACAAATGGGGGTGTACAAAACATGTTTGGTTTTGATATGCTATCAGATATGAGAATTGCGCTAGAATATGGCGTTACGGATAAATTAATGATTGGTGCAGGTCGTTGTAAAGGTACTGGCGCCCCTTACCGTTCTTTATTAGATGGATTTGTGAAATACCGAGTTTTAACGCAGAAGAAAAATGAAATGCCTATTTCGATGGCCTTGATTACTGGATCTTCATTTACGTATATGAAAGCGTCCACTGATTTATCCCAGGTCAATAGTTTTCCAAAAACATCACACCGCTTTTCTTATTTTACGCAAATAAACATGGCACATCATTTTGGAGATAAAGCTTCCATCGCCCTTATGCCCACGTATGTTCATCGGAATTATGTGGCAGCAGACGACGTGAATGATTTATTTGCATTGGGCGGTGCTTTTCGTGTCAAATTAACAAGTCGTTTTGCTTTGGTGGGCGAATATTACCAAGTATTCTGTAGCAATACTTATCGTCAAACAGGGTACAAAAACTCCTTAGGAATTGCGTTAGAGTGGTTCACTTTCGGACATAATTTTACGATCAACTTCACCAACGCCGCAGGACTTGGAGAAACACAATTCATTCCGTATACGTTCCAAAGTTGGCGTAAAGGCCAATTCCGTTTTGGATTCAGTGTAAGTCGAAAATTTTCTCACGAATAAATTAATCCATGAAAAAAATGAAAAACACCCTCTCCACCATTGGACTTGTTGCTTTAACGGCACTGTCCACCTCTTTAGCTTGGCTGCCAAGTGAGCATTTTGAAGTATCTGATGGATACGCAATCGATTTTAAAAGCAAAGACCCGTCGGGTTCGTTTAAAACGATGGATGGATCCGTTGAATTTGACGAGGCAAATATTGATGCGACACAATTCAATTTGAAAATAGATGTCAAATCGATTTCTACTGGAAACGGGATGATGAATAAAAAGTCTCAAATTGAAGAGTGGTTTGACGCAGCAAAGTACCCATTTGCAAAATTCAAATCTACGAAGGTGACGAAAAAAGGCGCGGAATTAAGCATCGTTGGTGATTTGACAATTAAAGGAATCACGAAACAATATACCATTCCTGCAACGTATACGGCAACCGGGAATAAAGTATCCTTCAAAGGAACATTCAATGTAAACAGACTGGAGTTTAAAGTAGGACACAAAAGTGATGTGGTTCCAGAATTAATGAAAGTTTCTTTCCAAATTCCAGTTACTAAAAAATAAGGAATGAAGGTAAAGCTTGGTTTAACCAGTGCGCTTTGCTCCAGTGCAATCGGCACACTTTACACGTATTTTTATTATCAATTGCTCTTTGATTTCTCGACCGTATTGCCAATTTGGAAAGTAGTTTTCGGACTCATTTCGTTTAGCTTGATTTTGTTTTATGTTCACCAAGCATGTACAAAGGTGATCAAACAAAACCCAACGTTTTGGTTCGGTTTGACATTTTCCTTATTGACATTTGTCAGCATTTTATACCCAATGATGGAGAGGGTGTATGTGGATGCGTCAGAATTCTACCCAGGATTTGTTATTCCACTTCACTTCTTGCCAATCCTTATGTTTTTCACTTTTCATCAATTATCTACTCAAAAATGAATCGATTCCTTTTTCTTACTTTTTGTTTCCTTTTTTTGGCAAGTTCTTGCACGAAGGAAAAAACACCATTCGCTCAAGCACCAACATGTAATGGAACCGTTTCTTTTGCAAATGATGTGTTACCGCTAATTCAGCAGCAATGTACGGGTTGTCATGATACGGGTAACGCCTCAGGCGGCTACAATCTTTCCGATTACGCAACCATCTCATCTCACGCAAACGCAGTTTTAGGTTCGATGCGTAACTCTGGATATAAACTGATGCCACAAGGTGGACCAGCACTACCAGATTCAACGATTCAGTTAATCGAATGTTGGATTTACCAAGGAAAATTGGATAACTAGTCACAAGTTCATGCGTTTTATTTTCTCCATTTTCATGTTGATTTCGGCTTTGACTTACGGTCAAAGCGAACGGACGATTTTGTATGCACAAGCAACAGAATTTGGCTACCGAAATCAATTCAAGGAAGCAGAAAAGATTTTATCGAAAGTCATTGCTTTATTTCCGAACGATTCCATGGCTTATTTTGACCGAGCGATCATGCGTGAACACCTCGGAGATACCCTTGGAGCTATTGCTGATTTAACCAGAGAAATAGAAATTGATGAGAAAAGTGCGGATAATTACTTTGTTCGAGGGATATTGTATCAAAAAACAAAAAAATATTCGCTTGCACTTGATGATTTTCGAAAGGTAAACCACCTTGATTTCGGAAATGCGGACGCGCACTATTTTGCTGCCCAAATGTATTCGATACTTCAAAAAAATACGTTTTTTGTCAAAAGACAATTGAAACAATGTTTGAAAGTTAATCCCGCGCACCATGACGCACTAATTCCATTAAAAAATACAAGAAGAATCTTATTTAGAATGAATTAAAATTAATTTATATGATGATTATCACTTTTTACCTATACTAATATTAAATACCTTTGATTTTTAAATTACCAATTAATATGAAATCACTTTTTCTTTCAATTTCCTTGTTCACTTGCACCTTATTAAGCGCACAAACCCAAGGAACACTTTCCTTTTCCTTTACACAGACAGCACATACATCTTATACAGGAAACAAAAATGTCCTTGCCGTTTGGATTCAATCGAGTACAGGAACATTTGTAAAAACGCGTTTGAGATACGCCGGTGGAGGAACAGCTGACCACCTTCCAACTTGGGCAGTGAACTCAGGTGGCTCGTCTTCCAACTGTATAGCTGCAAACTGCAACAAAGTGGGAGCAACGACCGGAGCAACACTAACAAACTTTTCTACAAGAAGTTTTACTTGGGACGGAACCGATGCGTCTGGAAATCTTGTCGCTGATGGGACGTATAAAGTAACCATCCAAAGCACTTGGAATCACGGTTCATCCTCAACAACAACTAAATCATATTCCTTTACAAAAGGAGCTGCAGCAGATGTTCAAACACCGGCAGACGATGCTAATTTTACCGGCATTTCTTTGGCTTGGAATCCAAGTGGAGCAGGTGTGGTAGAAACGTCAAATGACATCATCGTATCCATTCACCCGAATCCAAGCGAAAATGGCATTTTTACTGTTGAGTTTAATTATGCGATTAGAATTTCCGCACAAGACTTAGCTGGTGAAGAAGTATATACGGAAGATGTAAAAATGAACGAAGTTTCCAAAACAGTTGATTTATCAAACTTGACAAATGGTGTTTACTTTATTTGCGTAGACAACGGCAAAGGATTATCAAAACACAAAGTGGTAATCAATAAATAAGATCTTAATCAAAAGATGTTGAAAGGGGAGTAGTACTCCCCTTTTTTTATTGCTCATCAGCGATCCAATCAATCAATTTGGGAGTAATATACACTTGGTATTTTCCATCTTCATCGCTGTAAATTAAATACGCTTGAATTTCAGGATGTTCGGCTAAAAAAAGTTTTGCTTTTTCTAAGCCCATGACTAAAATCGCTGTAGCTAATGCATCCGAAGAAATGCACTTATCTGTAAAGATGGATGCACTGAGTAATTGATTACTCGTTGGCATTCCGGTTTTCGGGTCAATGTGATGCGCAATTTTCACCCCATTTTCAACAGTGAATTTTCGGTAATTACCCGATGTTGCGACACCTATATTTTTTATTTGAAAGATGACGTTCAGTGGATTAACGTTCGTTTTATTTTCAATGGGCTGTTCCAATCCAATGTACCATGGAAGACCGTCCCTTTGACCATGCGCATAAACTTCTCCTCCAATTTCAACGACGAAGGAGGTGATTCCTTTAGAAAGAAGTAACTCTGAAACGAGATCAACGGAATATCCTTGTGCAAAAGCATTGAAGTCAAGAGAGACGCGTGGATCACTCTTGGTTATTTTACCATGTGATAAAGTGATTTTCTCAAATCCAACAAATGTTAATAAGCTGTCGATTTTAGCTTGCTCCAATTTGTCTTTTTTTTCTGGACCAAATCCCCAGGCATTTACAAGTGGATAAACGGTAGGATCAAACGCGCCATCTGTTAACTTCCAAATTTCCTTAGCCTTTAAAAAACAAGCACTGAAATAGTTATCCGTTCTTCTATATTTCTCATTGTGATTAATTTTAGAAATCAAGGAAGTGGATTGATAGGTTGAAACGGATGCATCGAAGTGCTTCAATAAACGCTCGATTACTTTTTGAAGATTCCGGTTCTTTGCGTCGAAATACTGTATGTGATACGTCGTTCCTTGTGCGCGACCTTCCAGATAGATTGCCTCTTCTTGCGCGGAAACCATTCTAGTTAACGAAAATATTATCAAGAAAAACAGTGTTTTTTTCATGAATCGAAGGTAGGAAATATCCAACAATTATAGATTGATGCTCGCAGCTTTACTTGCATAGAATCCATTCGCTCGAATAATCTCCTGTTTCAAATCGCTAAAATCTTGTATTTTCCCTTGTGCTTTGTAACAAAGTAGTAAATACCAGTGTTGTTCTTCGTCGAAATTGTCAAACTTGACTAAGTTCATTACTTTGAGACGTTGTTCGCATAAGTTGAATTGTTTCAAGTTATAGAGACAAAGTGCTGAATAAAAGAGTGCATTGACATCATCGGGATAGGACGATAGGATTTGATCAAAGCCAATTAACGCAGCTTTGTACTCGCCGAGATTAAAGTCCGAAAGTGTGTTGCTTAAAAAGTTCATATAACTGATGTCTAAATTGTCCTTTTGATTCGCTCCTGCTCCTTGGTTCTCTTGTGCCGCTGGTGTTCCTGTCAGTAAATCCGTCTTTTCTTGTCGAGCTTTTTTTCGGTAATACCTGTAGTCAAGTACTTTCAAATCGTTAACATACGTTTCCATGGCAAAGTTCGATCGACTTTTTGTCGGATTCCGATCGACTTTTTCCATACTGTGCAATGGAAGATGAACGATTTCCTCCGTTGGGTAACTTGGATTTTCATTGGCGCGAAAAATCATCCCCTTATCCTTCGCCTTAAATTCCCGCTGGATTTTATTGGCCAAAAGCACTTTCTCTTTAGGGAGGACAATTAAGGATTGAAGTTTTTCCGTTGGAATGCGGTCCACTTGTATAGTGCTTACATTGGGTTTAGGCGTTGCTTGAATTGTTGTCTGATCTTTAGTTGAGCGATAAATAAAAAGAACAGTAAGTGAAACAATTAATACACTTGAAATTTTCCACAAACGGATTCTTCCACGATAATACCGTTTGTCTAGCTTTTTCATGGATCGAAAAACGGAAGCATTTTCCGAAAATCCATCTAGTGCGTCTGAAAGAAAGGGATCCTTCAAGCTTTGCTGTTCTAGCGCATGTTTTTCACGTGAAGACATCCGCGTAAAGTAAGACAAGAATACGTTTCGATTATTTTTCATGGCCTTCTTTTCTTTTTTCTAGAAGTAACTTTAGATTTCGTCGTCCATTTTGCAAATGACTCTTCACCTCTTTCATACTATAAGAAGTAATGTTTGCGACTTCCTCGTAGCTCTTTTTTTGCAAATAGAACAGTTGAATGCAAATGCGCTGTTCTTGTTTTAACTCTTCAAATAACATAATCAAGCTTTCAATCAACTCATCTTTCTCGAGTTTTTCATCCAAACGTTGATCACCATCATCATATAGGATATCATCATCCGTAAGTTCTAAATTCATTTTTTTAGTGCGCAGAAACATCAAACTACTATTTCGCGCAGAAACATATAGCCAACTTTTAAAATGTTGAACTTGATGCTGCATTAATTTATCTGTTAGCGAAGTAAAAAGAGAAAGAGTAAGGTCCTCAGCATTTTCAATTTGTTTGACATACTTCATACATACCCCAAATACCATATGACTGTAACGTTGATACAATTCATCGATACAGCCTGTCCATTGCTTTTCCTTGTAAAGAGAAATAATATCTTCATCACTTAATTTACGTAAATATGACCGTCTGTTTAGTAGCATCTTTTACAAAGATGAAGGATTCTCTCCTTTTCCACAAATACCCAAGTTTTTATTTCCATCAATGTGCCTCTACGACCTTCGCAGCCAATGAAGGCTTCTTGTAGCGTATAAGCAAAACGACAGGAATGATCAATAATATGGAAATACCTACCACATAAAATCCTTGCACATAACTTAACAATGCCTGTTGTTTGAAAATAATCCCTTCTAGGGATTTATTGGTGAGGGTCTCCGCTTCTTGGAGCGAGTATCCCTTCATTAGGAAACTTTGTTTTATTCCCATGATGCGCTCTTGAGTTTGTTGACTATAATCAGTTACATAGGAAAGCATGTTCCCTCGAACTTCCGCATTTTTATTAATTAAAAATACATTGATTAAGGCAATACCTACGGAACCGCCTAATTGGCGAATCATATTAGAAAGCCCTACCGCTTGTGCCATATCCTTGCCTTGTAATCCAGAAATCGCTAAGGATAATATCGGGGACATCATACAGGCCATTCCAATTCCTCTTAAAATAAATGGAAAATAAAAATTACGTTCGGAAGAATCCGGTGAAGCAAAGGATAAAATATAAAGAAAAAAGAAGGTCATAACCGCGCCAATAATAATGATCCTTTTCGGATTTACACCTTTTCCCAGCAGCATTCCAATCATCGGCATGGTAAAGGCAGTGAAGATTGCCCCGGGAATCATAAACAATCCTGTTTGTGTCGCGGTCCAACCGAGTGAAATCTGAACAAATAGCGGAAAAATGAATACGGATCCAAACAACATTAATCCGAGTAAGAAATTCAGAACACTTCCCAATGCCAAGTTGTAGCTTCTGTACAATCCAATATTGACAGCAGGATAGTCAATACTCAATTCACGAATAATGAAGGCAATGAGTCCGATGAACGCCATCAGCGACACAATCACAATTTCTGTACTTTCGAACCAATCTTTGGATGTTCCTTCTTCTAATACAAACTGGATGCTTCCAACGGAAATAACCAAGAATAAAATTCCCCACTAATCAATTCGCTTAGGTTTTACTGCACCAATGCGATTGCCAACATAGGTCCAGGCAAGAACGGTTGCCAATATCCCAATAGGAATATTCACAAAAAAGATCCAGTGCCATGAAAGATTATCCGTAATTAGCCCACCCAATGTAGGACCAAATGTTGGACCCAAAATTATCCCCATTCCAAAAATTGCATTTGCAGTACTAATCTTTTCTGGTGGAAATGCTCCGATGATGATGGTCTGTGCAGTTGACAAAAGTCCACCACCGCCAAGTCCTTGGACAAATCGCCAAAAAACGAGCATCCATAGGCTAGTGGACATACCACACATTAACGAAGAAAAGGTGAAAATAATCACGGAAGCAGTGAAATAAACTTTTCTTCCAATGAAATCGGAAAGCATACCCGTTAACGGAATGATGATCACATTAGAAACTGCATATGCAGTAACAACCCATGCAATTTCTGTTGTTGTAGCTCCAATACTTCCACTAATTTCCCGGAGGGAGACATTCACAATGGTTGCATCAATCAATTCCAATAGAGCACAACTAATAGCCGTTAAAATGAGAATCCACTTTGTTGCCCCGGTTGGATATTCTATTTTTATTCCTGCTAATGGACTCACCTTAGTTCGCTTTTACAGAAACAAAAGCACTTAAACCTGGAAATAGTAATTCTGTTTGTTTTTTAGTTAAGCTATTCAACGAAATACGAACAGGGACTCTTTGAACAATTTTTACAAAATTTCCTGATGAATTATCCGGAGGAAGTAAAGAGAATTTTGCACCTGTTGCACCAATAAAAGACTCCACTTTTCCAACTAAATGCATGGAAGGATATGCATCAATACTTACTTCTACGAGCTGACCAGGATGTAAGCGATCTACCTGAGTTTCCTTAAAATTAGCGGTAATCCATAAATGCTGATTGTCAATTTCTGAACAAACAGGTGATCCAGTTGTGATGAATTGACCATCGTCTACGCTTCGTTTTGAAACAAGTCCGTTACAAGGGGCTTTAATTTTTGTATATTCCAATTGCGTTAAGACTAAAGTTAACTCTGCTTGTCTTTGTTTTACCAATGCTTCTGCCAATGAAATCATTGATTTTTGTCCTTCTGCTTGAGATCTTACTCCGGAAGATTGAGCTGCCGAAGCTTTGTATTGATTTGTTGCGGCATTAAACTGTGCCTGAGCAACATCTAACTCCGCTTTTACCGCGTCCAACTCTGCTTTTGTCGCAGCATTTTGAGCAAACATATTTTTAATTCTTTTGTAATCTTCCTTTACCTTATAAAGTCGTGCTTTTGCAACTTCGATATTCTCGTTAGAAGACTCGCTACTTAGCAAAGCTGCATCCGCATTTTTTGATCCCGCATCTGCATTATTTTTCACCGCCATTAAATTGGCTTTGGCATTTTCTAAAGCTGCGCTTGCTTGCGACACACGAGCTTGAAATTCCTGATCGTCAATCTCGATGAGTAAATCACCTTTATAAACAAATTGATTGTCCTTGAAGTAAACGTGCTTCACATATCCAGTTACGCTAGAGCGAATCGGGATAATATCCGCATCAATTTGTGCATTATCGGTTGTTTCAAAGCCTTGATTAATAAGGTAAGAAATAAATGCTCCAATTAATACGATTCCTGCAATTGCGATTAAAACGATGAAACGTTTCTTTTTTGGTTTTGGGTCTTCTGTGGTCATTTTTGTAGCTATTAGATGTTAAAAATTAATTCCATTCGTCGTATGATAAAGGGATTCGGCATTCATGCGTTTGATTTCATGGATTTTTTGATTCAATTTAGCGGTCATTTCTTCATTCAATTGAGTCAAGTATTGACTAACAGTAATTTTACCATTATCTAGTTGAGATGAATAGACCTTAGAAATAGAACTGCGTTTCTCCAAGATAACAGCATCTTTTTGAATGAGTTCATTCATGGCATCAATTTGACGCGCATAATTAATACTTGCTATAGAGTTGTTCAAAAGGAAAGTCTCTCGTTGAATTTCGATGAGATCTTTATTTATTTCATACCTACTTTTTTCACGAGATAATCCATAAAGCGTGGAGATATTCCATCTAACATTTATACCGGCACTTGCAAAAGCACGAAGTTCCTGATTGATGAAGTTTGGGCCAGGCCGACCGTAATTACCAGCTAAATTCATGGAAACCTTCGGTAAGGCCAACTTCGTTGCTAGGGAGTACCGTGTATTCAATAATTCCAATTGGTAATCTAAGAGACGTAATTCAGGACGCGTAGCTTTGACTGTCCTCCCTCCCAAAGGCACGAATGTAAATTCATCTTGCTCTGTTATCTCTTGACCTGTAAGAAGCGAAATCCCTTCAATAAGTGCTTTTAAACTCTGAGTCGTCTCAATCATATTCTGTTCAATCTTGAGAATTTCGACATCCAATTCATCCAAACTGCTAGAAAGACTAAGACCATTTTCAACAGCCGGCGCAACATTCTTTCTTCTATTTAAGAGATTGTCTTTAAAAATCGTGAGCATATGTAGATTTTCTTTGCCTAATAAAATAGATGTATACAATTGATTTACTCGATCTATGAGTTTGTATAATTCAATTTCATTTTTCTGTTTTTCAATCGATAAATTGGAACCCTCGATTTCACGTTGTTTTTTCGCTAGTCCACCATCGAAAATTGTCTGTTCAATGGAAAGTGAACTATTATAAGAGTCGTGTGGAAAATGTGTTGTCATTCCCGGGAAATTAAATTGAACGACCTCAGTCTGATAAACACCTTGAATATTCATGTTAAGTTTCGGTAACCACGCTTCATTAATGGCGCGTACATTCAACCCTGAAACTTGATCAAATAGTTGATTTTGCTGGATTAGTGGATAATTTGCTTTTGACCACGCAATGCATGAGTCCAATAAAATCAACTTTTGCGCTTGGCTTTGCGCTGAAAGGATTATAAATAGGAAGATAAACGAAGTTCTTTTCATAAAGGATGTTTACTTAATTTAAAGCGGATAAATTCATGTATGGAGTAAAGTAGTTTTTGATGTTTTTCATCTGACCATTGAATTCCACTATTTTGACAAATGGCGTTAAAAATAGGGGCGGCCACAAATGGATAAGCACAAAGCGAATGTAAATTTATGAGAAAGATAACAGGATCTAGCGTTGGAATTTCTCCCGTTTCAATCCCTTGAGACATCAAACTTAACAAGGAATACTTCTTGTTCTTTTTAATCCCTTGGACTTTTATATGAAAAAGCGCTTGATTACTGCTAATCTCCTTAATTAAGAAGATAGACATTTGAGGGTATTCGGATAAAAAACCAACGAAGCGTTCTGAGTAAGTTAACACACGTTCTAAGATTGGAATTGATTCATCCGAAATAATATCCATCTTTTGAAAGTATTTAGACAATGCACCTCCGAATACTTCATCAAAGAGTCGCTCTTTATTTCTGAAATAATAGTGCAATAAAGCTTTGTTAATACCTGCTTGATTAGCGATGTCTTGCATGCGCGCACCATAAAGTCCCTTGTCCATGAATATCAGACGTGCTGACTCAAGAATAATAGATTCTGTATTTTGATCTTTTAACTTCATGGTTTAACCAAATGGTTAACAAAAGTAAATCAAATTTATTTCATCGAATTAATTTTTCAAATCAAAATCTAAACAGAGTGCATTCAAAGTTACAGTTTACATCATGTTATCAATGAGTTAACAATTATTTTCCGAGAAAAGTAACCTTTCCAATGCTTTCCCGTTAGAATTCTTCGGGTCTACAAAGAAAAAAATTAATAAAAAACTTTAATAAAAGTGTTGCGGATCCAAAAAGAGTATATATCTTTGCACCCCGCAACTGAGATAAACAACGGTTTATTTACAGGGAAAAAAGTCTTAAAAGTTAGCTAGAGCGAGAGTTTTAGATAATGTCAAAAGAAGTTCTTTGAAGTATTGAGAAATAAGGAAACAGCGATTTTAAGAAAAGAACATAATAAACATACTC
>CAIOSO010000079.1 GCA_903860985.1 uncultured Flavobacteriales bacterium | reverse complement strand
CGAACGGTCAAGAACATTCCTGGGACAAATCGTTGGAGAGTAAAAGATTACTATGAAAAAAATTATCAATTCCCCAAAGGAAAACTCGTTCATGCCGCTCAAAAGGACACCACCTTTTCTTTTTCTTTGGAGGAAATTTCCCAGCGCGAAAACGTAGCAGAAACCATGACATATAGTGAGTTGACGCGATTGATTGAACGAGAGAAAATTAAAGGTTCTTCGCTTGTACCTACTTACGAAATCGAACTTCACCAACGAACATCCTATCCATTTGCTGCATATATTTTAACGATTATGGGTGTATCCGTCTCTTCGCGAAAGAAACGTGGAGGAATTGGCGTAAACGTGGCCATCGGACTCACCATTGTTTTTGTTTACATCTTTTCGATGAAGATGTTAACCGTTGCATCAATGAATGTGGGTTTACCGGCCATTATTTCTGTGTGGATACCCAACATCATGTTTGCTTTTACTGCATATATTCTATACCGGTTTTCTCAGAAGTAAGGCAATTTTTCTAAATCAATCCATTCACCATCTTCTACTGCTGTTGTCTGCTCAAAAATACTTTTTGCTTCTATCAAATGCTGTTCACTCGATTCGTAACGCGATGAAAAATGTCCAATGAGCAAGTGTTTTACCTTCATTTTTAGCGCCATTTCTGCAGCTTGTTTCGCGGTGCTGTGGTAGGTTTGTTTTGCCCTAGCGGCATGTTGATCGGTAAATGTCGCTTCGTGGTACATGAGGCAAGCATTCTCAATTGCTGCTTCATATCCTATCCATGGCTTCGTATCGGAGCAATAAACATAATGAAGGGATGGTGAAGGTGGAGAGGTGAAGTTCTTATTCTTTAAAATACGCCCATCTTTTTCAATATCCAATCCTGCTTTCAACTTGGGAAGGTCTTCCAATAACAATCCTGCTTCTTTGATCGCGGCAGCATTTAAATGTAAAGGCTTCGGTTTTTCTTCGATTCGGTATCCCCATGTTGGGATTCGGTGTTTTAAAGCAAAACTTTTAATTTCAATTAGTCGATCTTCAAAAATCGTCTGTATTGACTTGGTTTCAAGTTGTACAAATTGTACATCAAAACACAATTTGTGTCCACCAACATCAATGAATGAAGTAATCAATTGTTGTAATTCTGGTGGACCATAAACGGTTAGTCCACGCGTTCTCCCTAATAAATGCATGGATGAAATCAATCCAGGAAGTCCAAAAAAATGATCTCCGTGCAAGTGAGAAATGAGAATGTGCGTTATTCGTTGCAATTTAATGCCAAACTTGCGCAGTTGCAGTTGTGTTCCTTCGCCGCAATCAATGAGTATGTGACGGTTATTACATTCGATGTATTGCGCCGTTGGATTTCGCTTGCCGGTTGGAAGCGCTGCGCCACTACCTAAGATGCAAACGGAGAAACTCACGCGATGAGTGCATCAATTCCTTTATCCACGGAATCGGTAATGACTAGAACTTTATCCAATTGTGCAATTTCAACCATTTTTTGAACGTTGCTTTG
This sequence comes from uncultured Flavobacteriales bacterium, assembly GCA_903860985.1. Taxonomy (GTDB): domain Bacteria; phylum Bacteroidota; class Bacteroidia; order Flavobacteriales_D; family Crocinitomicaceae; genus UBA952. The sequence goes on along the minus strand of CAIOSO010000079.1, from coordinate 17,034 downwards.
TAATCCACAGAGCGCAAAGCCACCATTGGTATCTTTACAAAGTCTATTAGCGATGAGCACAGCGCTTAGTCCGGAGGAATCGCAATATTTGGTTTTGGAAAGGTCCAATAAAATGAAGTTGCTACCTATTTTATTGAGCTGTAGGAAATGACTTTTCAGTTCTGGGGCATTGCTGGCATCGAGTTTTTCGACGTTTGCTGATACAACTACTATTTTTCCTTGTGGATCTACTGAAAAGTTCATGACAATCGTTTTGTCAAATGTAAAAATTTTCAGCGTTCAATTTTCGCTGCGAGTAAATAAATTACTGCCATTCGAACGGCTACTCCATTTTCGACTTGATCTAAGATGATACTTTGCTTAGAATCAGCCACATCACTAGAGATTTCCACTCCTCTGTTAATTGGTCCAGGGTGCATAATGATGATTTCTTTGGAGAGTCCATCTAAAATCTCCTTATTCAATCCAAACATCATCGTGTATTCACGCAGTGACGGAAAGTATTTAATGTCTTGACGTTCTAATTGAATGCGCAACATATTTGCTACATCACACCATTCCAACGCTTCTCTCAGGTTATGAGAAACTTTCACGCCGAGGTCGCCAATGTATTTTGGGATTAATGTAGTTGGACCACATACCATGACTTCAGCCCCTAGTTTTTGTAGGCAATAGATGTTTGAAAGGGCCACACGTGAATGTAAAATATCCCCAACAATCACCACTTTTTTTCCTGCTACACTTCCCAAGCGCTCACGAATAGAAAAAGCATCCAATAAAGCTTGAGTAGGGTGTTCATGTGTTCCATCTCCTGCATTGATGACACGCGCTTTCACTTTTTTTGAAAGGAATAGTGCTGCGCCTGGATTTGGATGGCGCATTACAACCATATCCACTTTCATGGCTAAAATATTATTCACCGTATCGATCAGCGTTTCCCCTTTTTTAACAGAGCTGCTAGACGCACTAAAATTCACTGTATCTGCGGATAGTCTTTTTTCGGCAAGTTCAAAGGATAATCTTGTTCGAGTGGAGTTTTCAAAGAAAATATTCGCAATGGTAATATCTCTCAGGGATGGAACTTTTTTAATCGGTCGATTGATAACTTCTTTGAAGCTATCAGCTGTTTTGAAGATTAACTCGATATCTTCTCGCGTTAAATCTTTAATTCCTGTAAGGTGATCAACACTTAAATTATTCATTGCTTTCTTTTGTAAACAAAACCACTTTATCTTCTCCTTCCGTTTCTTTCCACTCCACGGAAACACGTTCTGAAATTTGCGTATCTACTGTTTTACCAATGTAATCCGCTTGGATCGGTAGGTCACGACTGTATCTACGATCAATGAGTACCAATAATTCAACCTTGGAAGGACGCCCGAATGTGAGTAAGGCGTCGAGGCCGGAACGAATGGTCCTTCCAGTATATAAAACATCGTCCACTAAAATGACGTGCTTGTTTTCAATGCTAAAGTCGATGTTGGTGATGCTTGGAATGATTGGTTTTTCTCGACGACGAAAATCATCGCGGTAAAACGTAATGTCTAAATTCCCGCATTGAATTTCTTTACCAAGAATAGATTCCAAATAAGACTTGAGTCTTGTCACAACGTGAATTCCTCTTGGTTGTAAACCAACGAGAACAGTATCCGAGAAGTCGTTGTGGGATTCGATTAATTCATGGGAAAGACGTTTCAAAGTGAGGTCCAAATGTGTTGGATTCAAAATGATTTGCTTTTCCATTAACACAAAGATAGGGGATATTTATGTTCGAAAGAAATACCGAATGGATTTTTATCGATTAATTATCGTTTGATCAATATCAGAAAGTAGGAAAAAGCTTCCGGTTACTAGGATAAGGTCTTGAGGAGACACAGTAGCTTCAAGGGACTTTAGTAGTTTGTTTATATCTGAGGAGACTGATTGGACACGGGAATCTTTCGCTTTTATTTCCGTTAATTCCGTCAATGTAATGCTCCGAGTATTCCTGAATTCAGAAAGATAAATCATCGCTTTGGGTGGGAGTAAAGACAAGATCTCGAAGACATTCTTATCCTGTGATGCACCGTAAATGATGTGTAATTTTTCAAATTGCATGTTTCCCACATCCAATAGTGTCGCTTTAATTCCATCTTGATTATGGGATACATCTAGGTAGATCAAAGGATTTTCGTGCACTTTTGCTAATCTCCCAAATAATCCTGTATTAAGAACGATGTTTTTAAGTGCTTTGGTTATGGTTTCGTTGGAAAAAGAAACGTTTAATTTTGACAGGGCACAAAGTGCTGTTCTTAAGTTTGTTTTTTGAAGTGGCGGCAGTTCTGTTTTGTCGAGCAAATCCCACTTTTCTTTGTCAGCAAAGTAAATCTGCGCACCATGCTTTTTTGCTTTTTCTGTAAAAAGCACTTCCAATTCTTCTTGGGTTTGTCCAATTACGACGGGCTGACTTGACTTAATAATTCCAGCTTTTTCCTGTGCAATTTCAGGAAGTGTTTCCCCTAAAAATTGTGTATGATCGAGTCCAATGTTCGTAATGACCGCAATAGTGGACTGCAGGACATTTGTTGAGTCAAGTCGTCCACCCATTCCAGTTTCGATCACGGCATAAGTACAATGATTTCGTTGAAAATGGTCCATAGCCATGGCGAAAGTCACTTCAAAGAAACTCGGTTCGAAATCGAGTTCAAGTTCAATGACGCGTTGACAAAAGTTCACCACGGAGGCTTCGTCAATCTGGACACCATTGATTCGAATGCGCTCCCGAAAGTCGAAAATATGTGGCGACGTAAACAAGCCTACTTTCTCCTTGTTTTCGGTCAATATGGAACTCATGTAGGAACAGGTCGAACCTTTTCCGTTTGTTCCTGCCACATGAATGATGGACATGTTTTCAGGCGCAATCCCTAGGAATTGGAGTAAATCCGTCGTTTGCTTTAATCCTGGTTTATACGCGCTCGCTCCGTTATTTTGATAGGATGGAAACTGGTCAAATAGCCAGGAAATAGCCTGATTATAGGTTTCGAATTTCATCTTAAATCAATTGGGCTAAAAATACAGCAATACCTGAAAAATAGCCAAGTGCAGCCAATAAGGATATACGTTTTAAATACCAGAAAAAGGAAATTTTCTCCATTCCCATGGCCACTACTCCGGCTGCAGATCCGATAATGAGCATGGACCCACCAGTTCCGGCAGCAAAGGCGATAAAATGCCAGATTTCGTGATCTAAAGGAAATCGGAACATGCCCATGGATGCAGCGACAATCGGAACGTTGTCAATAATGGCAGAGGCTACCCCGAGCAAGGTAACGAATACATTCACATCCATGCTTTTTTGAACTTGAACGCCAAAACCGTAAATCATCCCCATGGACTCCATTGCGGCAATGGTCATTAGAATACCTAAAAAGAAAAGAATACTTGGTAGTTCGATTTTAGTAAGTGCCTTGAATGTTGGGCTCGAGTGAGAATTTGTTGCGCTCATGTCCGTCAACGAAAACTGACGTTTGCTGATGATTTCTGCAACAATGGAAATCAGTGCTAATGAAAACATCATTCCCATGTAAGGTGGTAAATGTGTGACCATTTTGATAATCGGTACAAGGATGATCAGAAATAAACCAAGAACTAAAATGATGACGCTTTGTTTTTTCGATTTTTCACTTGGTTCCATTTGTTGTATCGTCCCTTTAAACGCTTTCATTTTTGAGGCGATAACTAAAGGAACAAGTAGGGAAACGATAGCGGGTAAAAAAAGATGAGAAATGAGACTTCCGGCATTCACTTTGTGGTTCATCCACAACATCGTTGTAGTTACATCTCCAATTGGCGACCATGCACCACCTGAATTTGCTGCAATAATGATAAATCCAGCGTACCATTTTCGTAAGTCAGGATCCGAAACAATTTTTCTAAGAATGCTGATGAGTACAATTGTTGCGGTTAGGTTATCGATCAACGCGGATAAGAAAAAGGCAAGTAGGCAAATGACCCAAAGTAGGACCAACTTGCTTTTCGTTTTGATGACTGATTTAAAGACTTGAAAACCATCAAAGTGATCAATGATTTCCACGATGGTCATGGCGCCGATTAAAAAGATAAGAATTTCACTGGTCTTCCCAAAATGATGGAGCAAGGTGCTCTCGATGAGTTCTCGCTTTTGAACGATGGAACCCGTTAATTCAGGAATGCTCAATTGTCCGCATTTGGGATCAATGAGTAAGCCGATGCTGGGATCGAGCCAAAGTGCTGGAATACCAATGAAAATAATGGCCCACGAAAGAACCATCATGAGTAGGGCAGGGACCAACTTGTCGATTTTCAAACTATGCTCCAAAGTAATGGCCGCATAACCGATAAGAAAAACGAAAAGAAGTGAAATAACCATGAATTACACGAGCTGTTTTAACGCAATTTCAAATGCCGTTTTGGCGATGTTTGTTTTTGCTTGGTTCAATTGATGAGCTTCTTTCAAAGCAGTATAAATAATGTTACTTGTATCTTCAAAAATTAATTTATCCTCGATTGTTTCTAGGTCATTGCTCATCAAGTAAGCAAATACACGTGCCATACCACAGTTGGCGATGAAATCGGGAATCAAGGAAAGGTTTGCATCTGCTTTCTCTGCGATTGGGCCGAAGAAAATCTCTTGGTCAGCAAAGGGTACATTTGCTCCAGAAGAGATCACTTGTAATCCAGCAGCGAGGAGTTGGTTCAAGTTTTCCTCTGAGAACATTCGACTACCAGCACACGGAATAAAGACATCTGCAGGTGTGCTCCAAATACGCGCATTGACTTCGTCAAACGAAAGCATTTGGTCACTTTTTAATTCGTTTCCATTTTTAGAAAGGAACAATGTTTTTACTTCTTCGAAACTAAGTCCATCTTCTTTGATGATTCCACCCACACGGTCTATAATTCCAACGATTTTTGCGCCATTTAACGCTAGGTAATAAGCAGCAGCTGATCCAACATTTCCCCATCCTTGAACGATGACTTTTTTATCTTTGACATCACCTCCCCACAAAGAGTAGTAATGACGGATAGATTCAGATACACCGTAACCGGTAATCATATCTGCAACCACATATTTCCTTGAAACATCCGGTGTTAAGGTTTCGTCTTCAATTACCTTTAATACCCCACGTTGCAATTGACCAATACGGTTCATTTTCTGTGCTTCCTTCGGTTGAAAGTGTCCATTGAATACACCTTCCTGCGGATGCCAAACACCACATGATTCGGTGATTGGAATCACCTCGTGAATTTCATCCACGTTTAAATCACCACCAGTTCCGTAATAATTCTTCAAAAGAGGACTCACTGCAGCGAACCAACGTTTCAAGACACCTTCTTTTCTCGGGTCTTTTGGATCAAAGTTAATTCCAGATTTCGCTCCACCAATTGCTGGACCAGCAACGGTAAACTTCACTTCCATTGTTTTAGCTAAGGATTCTACCTCGCGTTTATCGAGTCCTACACGCATACGTGTACCACCGCCGGCAGCACCACCGCGAAGTGAGTTAATCACAACCCAACCTTCTGCTTCTGTTTCCGCATCTTTCCACTCAAAAACGATTTCAGGTCGTTTGTTCTCAAATTTTTGGAGTAAATCTTTCATTTCTTTCGTTGTATAGGTTGCAAAATTAGGAAAATGGTCCTTTAAAAGCAGGTTTTTAAAATTATTTTCCAACAATTCAACAAGGACTATCCACCGCGATGGTATACTCCTGTACAAAGTGCTTTTGAAGCACCGGTAACACTTGGAACATTTGTCGATTCTCCCCTCAAGTATCGAGCGCCCAAAAATGCGAAGACGATTGCTTCTTTAAAGTCGATGATCTGCTTTCCTGGAATCACACATTTTCCTTTGTAGTGATGAGCTAAAGTTTCGATGAAGAAAGTGTTTTTTGCTCCACCACCTGTGATGTATACGGAAGGTAAATTTTCTTCGTTTAAAACACTAGCTACTTGAAAAGCGACATGTTCGGTGTGTGTTCGAAGTAAGTTTTCTAATGATTCTGTTTGATTCAATAGAGGCATATATTCCTGCAACAACCACTCTGTCCCGAGTGATTTTGGTCCTTTGCTTGCGTAGAACGGCAAAGAATTCAATGCGTCCAATAAGGATTGATTGAGCACACCAGATTTTGCTTTTTCTCCATTAAGGTCGAATTGCTTTCCAATTTTTTGCATCAAGAGATTGGAAGGTAAATTGGCCGGTGAAATGTCGAATGCTTGAATGCGGTTGTTTTTTCTGAAGCTAATATTTGCGAAGCCACCAAGATTCAAGAAGGAGTCGGCCTCATCAGTGAATAATTCAAAGTCCCCAATTGGCACTAGCGGAGCTCCTTGTCCGCCCGCAATGACATCTAAACTTCGGAAATCATTGATGACAGGGATTCCGGTATGAAAAGCAATGGTAGAACCACAGGCGATTTGAAGTGTAAATCCATTTTGCGGTTGATGAAAAATCGTTTGTCCATGTGAGGCAATCACGTCAATATGATTTTTTTCCAACTGATGTTCCTTCATGAATTGTTGGACACAATCGGCAAAGAAGGTCCCCAGTTCTTTGTCCAAAATGAACAGTTGTTCAGCAGACATTTTCGTCGCAAGATTCAGTTTTTTCAATAGCGCATCTTGGAGCTCAAAGGTATGTGCATGCTTCAATTCATAGTGAATTTTATCACCTTGAAATTCAAAGGAAACATGAGCAATATCTAAGCCGTCGAGTGAGGTTCCAGACATTAGTCCTAGAATCTCCATTTTATTCCTATTCATTTCTTTCATGCTTGGCAGAATTCGATTATTTTTGTTCAAAATTAAAAAATCAATCAACATGAATTTTGAATTGACGGAAGAACAACTCGCGGTAAAGGAAGCAGCAAGAGATTTTGCACAAAACATTTTGAAGCCTGGGGTGATAGACAGAGATAATAATCAGCGTTTTCCCGCTGAAGAAATCAAGCAATTAGCTGAGCTAGGTTTTATGGGAATGATGGTTGATCCTAAATATGGTGGTAGTGGAATGGATACCATGTCCTACGTCTTAGCCATGGAAGAAATTTCCAAGGTAGATGCTTCTGCGTCTGTTTGTATGTCAGTGAATAATTCATTGGTTTGTTGGGGAATAGAGAAATACGGTTCGGAAGAACAAAAACAAAAGTTTCTCGTTCCGTTAGCAACGGGAGAAAAAATAGGAGCATTTTGTTTGTCGGAGCCAGAAGCTGGATCTGATGCAACATCGCAACGCACAACGGCGATTGACATGGGAGATTATTATTTGTTGAACGGTACAAAAAACTGGATAACAAATGGTTCATCTGCTTCTACATACTTAGTAATCGCACAAACAAACACAGAGCTTGGACACAAAGGAATCAATGCCTTGATCATCGAAAGAGGCATGGAGGGATTCATTGTTGGAGCGAAGGAAGATAAAATGGGAATTCGTGGAAGTGACACGCATACATTGCTATTCAACGATGTGAAAGTCCCTAAAGCAAATCGTATTGGCGAAGACGGATTTGGATTTACATTCGCGATGAAAGTATTGAGTGGTGGCCGTATCGGAATTGCAGCACAAGCCTTAGGCATTGCAGCAGGTGGATTTGAGTTGGCATTGGCGTATTCAAAAGAACGCAAGGCATTCGGTAAAGAGATTTACAAACACCAAGCAATTGCTTTCAAGTTGGCTGATATGGCAACAGAGATTGAGGCGGCACGTTTACTGGTGTATCGATCCGCAGCGGACAAAGATGCTGGAAGAAATTACGATCAATCCAGTGCAATGGCTAAATTGTACGCGTCCAAAGTAGCAATGGAACAAACGGTTGAAGCGGTTCAAATCCATGGTGGATATGGATTCGTAAAAGAATACCACGTTGAGCGATTAATGCGCGATGCAAAAATCACACAGATTTATGAAGGAACTTCTGAGGTTCAAAAAATCGTCATTTCTCGTGGATTGTTAGCAGATTAATTCAAAATTAAAACAAGTGTTATGTTAGCTCCTTTCAATTTACAAAAGTGGATCGATGAAAACAGAGGTTTACTTAAGCCGCCTGTATCCAACAAGAACTTGTACAAAGAAGCAGGTGATTTTATTGTCATGGTTGTTGCTGGCCCAAATGCCAGAAAGGACTATCACTTTAATGAAGGTGAGGAGCTTTTTTATCAGATAGAAGGAGATGTTTTAGTACGTATTCAGGAAAACGGTGAGGCGAAAGACATCCTTGTTCAGGAAGGCGAAATGTTTTTACTTCCAGCGAACACACCACATTCACCCGCAAGAGGTGAAAATACAGTTGGATTAGTTATCGAACGTGTTCGCAGAGGAACTGATCTTCAGGATGGTTTGATGTGGTTTTGTGAGAAATGTAACCATCATTTGAAAACGTATCGTTTCCCCTTAGAAAACATCGAAACGGACTTTCTACCTCGTTTTAAAGAATTTTATGGCTCTGAAGAAATGAGAACATGCGACAACTGTGCACATGTCATGGAAGTCGATCCGAAATTCGTATAGAATTCCCTTTATTTATTGAGGTTGGTATGTGTAACGGTGAGACTCTCCCGTTTGGAAAATATCCTCTACAATTACTAACTCTTTGTTTCTCAATTCCTTGATGCTGTATTCGTGGGTTGCTTTTGAGGTCGTGTCTTCGTAGAAATATAAGGTTGCGTCTTTATCAACAAATTCCCAACGTCCATTTGAATACTCGCCTTGTATTTGTCCTAGGGCATTAAATGTTTTAGACATAGAATATGTTCCGTCTTTGTCAATGCTAAGTTTGGTTGTATAATCGACATCCAACGCATTGTTTCCATTGAGTGTGTACCCCTTCAATTCCCAGTCATTACACAAACGTGCTTTTCTTGTTAACATAGAAAAATTAGGTCCTTCACTGTATTTATTGCAGGAAGAAAAGATCAAAGTAGAGATAAAAAGGGCTGCAAGTACAATTCTCATGGTTCAGTTTTTTTTCAAATGTACTAAACAAACTGCAATTTTCAGCATAAACTTTGTAATTTTGTAGAATGAAAATGTTCTTCTATTCCCTCCTTGTTGCTGCGCTTTTTTCTTGTCAAGAAACGAGTGAAAAGTCTAAACCACTATCTGTTAAAAAAAACAAGTCTATTGATGTTCAAGCGAATAGTCAGGCGGACTTTGCGGTTGAAGGAATGGTTTGTCAAATGGGTTGTGGTGGATCGATTCGAAAAGAACTCAAATTAACTGGTGCAGTTGAACGTGTTGAAGTGAATTTTGTCGAAGAACAAAAGGAGCAAGTTGTTCATGTTCAGTATGATTCTATGTTGATATCAATTCAAAAAATCACTTCGATTTTAGCCACGATCAATGATCGACAATTCAAAGCAAGCCTCATTACAAACAAGGCGCTATAATGGAGCTGTATTATCGAGAAATGGGGGAGGGACAACCCTTAGTGATTTTACATGGTCTTTTTGGGTTTTCAGATAATTGGCAGACTCAAGCAAAGAAATTTTCAGAATATTACCGCGTCATCTTGGTGGATTTAAGAAACCATGGTCATTCCCCCTGGTCTTCAGATTTTTCTTATCCAATCATGGTGGAGGATCTCGTTCGTTTATTTCAAAAGTTGGAATTGGAGCAGGTGATTTTACTTGGGCATTCGATGGGTGGAAAAGTCGCCATGCACCTTGCACAGACACACCCGGAATACGTACAGAAACTGATTGTGGTGGATATGGGCGTTAAATCTTACCCAATGCATCATCAGCACATACTGGAGGCCTTTAATCGCATTGATTTGAATAAGTTATCCGCTCGAAGTGAGGCTGAACAAATATTAAAGCAATTTATTGAATCGGAGGGCGTTCGCCAGTTTTTACTAAAAAACCTCTATTGGAAGGAAAAAGAAAGACTTTCATGGCGTGTTAATTTTCCTGTGTTGGAAGCGGAAATGCCCGAAATATTACGCGCACTTCCTGAAGTTGAGGTATTGATTACTACTTTGTTTATACGCGGAGCATTGTCCAATTATATCTTAGACGAAGACATTCCCGTTATCGAATCTTATTTTCCAGACTCAACAGTAGTTAGCATAGAAAATGCTGGACACTGGGTACATGCAGAAGCGCCAGACGCATTTGTCGATTGTGTTCTTGGATTTTGTTTGAGATAAAAAAAACCGCCCATTTCTGAGCGGTTTCCCAATTATTTAATTCTTAGTTCTTAGTGTTGAACGATGAATTTACGTGTTTCAACAGTTGAACCGTTTGTAAGGATTACTGTGTACATTCCGTTTGTTAAAGCAGCAGAGTTAAATGATGTAGCAACACCGTTTACTGTCTGATTAGCAACAACTTTTCCAGTCAAGTCAATGATTTGAATAGAACCTTCTGTTACATTGCTTTCGATTGTAACCACATCCGCAGATGGATTAGGGTAAATAGAAAGATTTGCAGTTGCTTCTTCATCCAATCCTAAAACACCCATGTTCATGCGGATAGCGAAAGCATTACCATTAGAATATGTAGCATCACCAATTAAGTGAATCATAGAAGCGTAAGATGGTTGAAGAACTGTTTCATCATTCAAGATACGGATGATGTTTGTTGCGTTAACTTCTGTTAAAACAGCTGCATAATAAGCGTTGTCAGCTAAAGCAACTGGTTGAGGGAAGAATACCGTGATTTTTCCTGCTGCAACATCCGCAGCCGTAACGATGTAATAATCACTTTCAGCAACATTTCCGTTTAAGTCAGATAATGATTGGTATCCATTTGCAAATAGAGTAGCTGTATCAATCATCGCAACTTGAATAGAAGTTCCTGCTGTTGTAGCACTAGAAATTCCGATTTCCAAAGAAACAACAACGTTATTTGTGTTTCCGCCACGTAAGTGGTACATGTTCGCAAAAATTGTTCCAGTTGGTGTGTTAAACGAGTCAGAACCAAGTGTTGTTGTCGTTTGAGATGCAGTTGGATTTACGCCAATTCCATCCATAGCGTATACATTTGTTGTTACTGCAAAATTACGATTCTTAGTGTTGTTAGCGAACAAAGCGCTTCCAGATACTTCTTCAGTAGAGGAAACAGTATAGGTTCCATTGTAAACCCCTACTGACAAGTTTGGTGTTTCAGTTGCACCATATGCAATGGTGTCGTTCGCTAAGATTGATCCAATACTGTAGTTGTATGTTAATCCAGCTCCAAAGTTTACGTTAGCAACAGTATTCGTATTTGTCGCTGAACCAAAGTTAAATGCATTTCCACCGATGTCATAAGAAGCATCTAAGTGAGCAACTGGTGTTTTACCATATTCGATACCAAGGTTGTTTGTACCAGCAACGAATGGTGTTAAAGAACGTAGGTCGTAAGCTGGTTGCTCAACAATTTTCACGTCGTCAACTAACCATGCGTAATCCCATGCACCGATGTAGCGAAGACGTAATTTTACGTTTGCTTGACCACCTGCTGCTGAAGAGATGTTTACTTGAGAATTTTCTTGGTAAAGCGTACTTGTAGCTTTATCTAAGTTTACAGGAAACTGAACCCAAGTAGTACCGTTATCGTTACTTACTTCAAAAATTGTTTCCGTTGTTTGCCACATACGAACTCTTTGATTGAACTCAAGAACTACATTAGGGTATGAAGAACAGTTGATAGAACCTGTGTACGTCAAAATGGCATCTTGAGTACCAGTACTTGTTCCAACTAAATCAGAATCAAATAAAGCATATCCGTTTTCGTTTGTTACAGTGTTGTTTGGATCAACCCATGCACCAGTGCTGTAACCAAGGGTAGTAGACGTACTTGTTGAGATAACCCAATCTTGAGCGTCATTCGTAAAGTTCGCAATTGTCCATTGTGAAGCAGTTGAGAAATCATTTGACCAAATCGTCACCTTTTGCTGTGTAGATGGTTTTACAGTTGGTTTTTGAACGATTTCCACATTCATTTCTTTTGCAGCAAGCTTTTGCTTCTGTGCAGAAACTCCAAGGCTAGCAAATGCTATAGCCGTTAATAAGTAGATTTTTTTCATAATTGATTAATTTTATAAGTAGGGCGAATTTACTAAAAAATCTTATGGATACAAATTGTTTCGCTTAATAATCGCGGTGGAACAAATAATCCGCAAGTTCTTCCAATTCTTGAGAAGCAATGGAATCTGACATGCTGCTTAACGCAGCCATGGCAAATAAATAATGTTTTGACATTTCAATTTTACAATGATCATGGATTTGCAGCGATTCAAACACGGAAAGTGTCTGTGCTAGTTTTTCGTCCTCATTTTGCTCATTTTGTAGCGAGGCAAGTTGAGTTATCTGTTCTTCGGAGGCTTTTGACTTTGCTAAAATGGAAAGCAGTGTTTTTTTATTGGCAAGGACATCTCCCCCAACTTTTTTTCCAACTTTTTCCGGATTGCCATATAAGTCCAACAGGTCGTCTTGGATTTGAAAGGCGATACCTAAATGAACACCGAAATCATACAAAGCTTTTCTGTTTTCGATAGATGTCTCCCCAATAATTGCCCCCATTTCGAGTGCACACCCTAATAAAACGGACGTTTTTAACCGAATCATTTCAATGTATTCATCGCTAGAAACATCATTTCTTGTTTCAAAGTCCATGTCCATTTGCTGTCCTTCACATACTTCGATTGCCGTGCGATTGAATACCTGCATAAGAGCGGGAATCAAATGTGTTGGATTTTTACAAATTAATTCATAGGCCTTCACAAATAGGACATCTCCGGAAAGAATGGCAATATTTGAGTTCCATTTCTTATGAACCGTTTGTTTAGCCCTTCTCAGAGGTGCTTCATCCATAATGTCATCATGAATGAGTGAGAAGTTGTGAAAAAGCTCTACTGCTAAGGCAGCATACATGCTTTCAGCTTCAGATTTATGGAATAATTTGGCAGACATGAGGGTTAACATCGGCCTCATTCGTTTTCCACCTAAGGTCATAAAATACCTCAACGGATCGTATAGATTTGCAGGCGATGTTGGAAATGAAAAAGCGGCAATTTCTTTTTCAATCATTTTACTATAGTTCTCGATGGTGTTCATTTTCTATTCAGCAATTGGATCAAATAGGAACCGTACCCACTTTTAACAAGTGGCTCTGCGATTTGTTTCAATTGCTCTTTGGAAATAAAGCCATTTCTGTAGGCGATTTCTTCGATACAACCAATTTTTAGTCCTTGGCGCTCTTCAATTACTTGGACAAATTGTCCAGCTTGCATTAAAGATGCGAAGGTACCTGTGTCTAACCAGGCTGTTCCTCGGTCTAAAACCGCGACTTTTAATTTCCCTTGGCGTAAATATTCCGCATTCACATCGGTAATTTCATATTCTCCACGCGGAGAAGGTTTTAAGTTCTCTGCAATTTCAACCACACTATTGTCGTAGAAGTAAAGTCCAGGCACAGCGTAATTCGATTTCGGTTGTATCGGTTTTTCTTCGATGGAAACCGCTTTCATTTGATCATCGAATTCAACCACACCATACCGTTCCGGATCGCTTACGTGATAAGCATAAACTACGCCGCCTTCCGGATCATTGTTTTCTTTCAACAAGGTATCCATTCCGACGCCATAAAAAATATTATCTCCAAGAATCAAGGCTACTTTCTCCTCTCCAATAAAGGATTTCCCAATGACAAATGCTTGTGCTAGTCCATTAGGTACTTCTTGTACAGCGTAAGTAAATTGACAGCCTAAATTTTGACCATTGCCTAATAATTTTTCAAAATGCGGCAAATCGTGTGGTGTTGAAATAATTAATATTTCTTTGATTCCGGCACTCATTAAGATGGACAGTGGATAATAAATCATCGGTTTATCATACACCGGCATCAGTTGTTTACTTACCGCTAATGTGAGTGGATGAAGACGTGTTCCTGATCCACCAGCTAAAATGATTCCTTTCATATTAATTCTTTATAACCAACGAAATAAATCGTCGAACATCCTTTTTCCCCAAGGCGTACTGCCATAATCTTTTTCGATTTTCATGCGGAGTTCTTTCAAGGTAAAGGCTTTGTTTTTCCCTATATCGATAGTCATGTCTTCTTTTGTGGGTTTTATTTCCTCTACTTTTTTCGCAAAATAAATGATGCCGCCATCTTCTGTCGCTAATCCAAGAATCGTTCCCGGCAAGCCGCAAAATCCTTCAGGTCCAACCGATGGTACAAGTGCCGTTGTGTACCAAGCGTAAATGCGTGTACTATCGTTTTTTTGATAAACAGCTTTGCGGCATTCATAGCCGCAAATACTTCGTTTGCTGTCCGTGATTCTCCAATTTCTAGCAGGCAAACTATCTTGTACATATACGTTTTGTCCCATGAGTCCTAACACCGTTAATTGGGTCCCTGTTCTCAAGTTTTGGTAGTAACTGTTTTTGGTTGTCATCCAAGACATCTCATCTGCTCGATCTGATGGGATTGCTTTGAAAATCGAAGCAGTATCGTTGAAATACAAGGTAAATGATTCCGTACGAATTTTATTCTCCTCAGTTACCATGCGACGCATGCGTTGGTCAGTGAATCGTTTTTCAAGGTTTGTTCGACGCTCAAAAGTAATTTTTCCATTTAGTACATATTGACTATTTGCATGGAATCCAACGCAAAGAATCAAAATAAGTAGGTTAATGCCAGCCTTTAAAGTCATCTTCTCTTGTTTTATTATTATTGAACTTGTAGGTTAATTTCACTAAGAAATACCTTGAGATAATTTTCGTGTAATTATCGGTAATGACATTTCCATTAATTTGACGCTGTAGATTTAAGTTTTGATTCAAAAGGTCATTTGCGGATAGTGCTAGAATCACATTTTCTGTAGGAAGAAAGGCTTTGCTCACTTCAAAATTGATGATGAAAATATTTTTATTGTAATTTGCGGCTCTTCCTGTATTGATGGTGTAGGTCGCATCCGATTTTATCTGGAAGTGATGCGGCAATCGCCATTCACCATCGATGAAGTATTTCTGAGTCGCATATGGTTGATTGGATACACTCGACAAAGAACTTACCGGATTGTTATAGGTATATGAATTTCCTACCGTAATATTCAAGGAATCTAGCTTCAATTCGATGTCCAATCCTGCTGTAACCGCTGTTGTTTTCGTTACATTCGCTTGACCATTAATGAAGTTCGTATATTTGTTGTAAGATCCATTTACATTTGGCGCCAATTCAATTTTTCGATTGAAAATCGGGAACCCACCCCCAGCAAAAACATTCGCGAAGATATTACCGTCCACGTTCACTGTTTTAGCAATGGTGCGTCCGTATTGATCATAACTCGTTGAATCTGCAAAGGCATTGTTTGTTAAGCTAGCATTCCCACCTGACCAAAAATAGCGTCCAGATAATGCTTGCCAAACATTTGCATTTAACCGCAGGTTGTGTACATAATTTGGTTTCAGATTCTGATTTCCAATTTGAATTCTGTTCGGATTAGTGTTGTCTTGAACGGGCTGAAGATTATTTATTGCAGCTGGAGATGAAGCCGTAGAGTAATTCAAGGAAATACGTTTGCTCATTCCTGGTTTAAATTGGTAGGAGAATTTCGGTAGGAAGTTGTTGATGTTTTGATTGGTTACAACAGAAGTAATCAAGTTTGTGCTTTGAACATCAATGTTTCTAAAACCGATTCCACCAGTAAAGGTGTGTTGACGGTGTTCAAAAACAAGCAAGCCTGTTCCGCGTTGTTGGAAGCGAGTATTGTCAAATTGATTAGTATACAAGCTTACCTGTTCTAAGTAATTTCCACTGACATCTTTGTTATACGTTTGCTTGTTTTGATTTGACTTCCCTGATTCCACGTAATATTCCAATTGGAATTTCCATTTTTTCGCGAAGGGTTCTGTATAAGTCAAAATACCGTAGTTAGTGGTGTTTCCGTTGTCATTGGTCTTTTTTTGATCAATGGTATCAGACATCGCACCCGTTTTTAAGGTAAATAAACTACCATCAGATTGATTGGTGCTAGTATTTAGAATGTATTTCAGTTCTAATTCACGGTTCACTTTCTTGAATTTTCTTCTCAAAATTGCTTGGGAATTGCTACTCGTTCCTTTTGAGCTATTCGTATTGCGCACACCTGTACCTAAATAAGAAACCAGCGATTCCGTCAAGAAGGTGTTTTGACTAAAGTTATCGGATTCTCCGAAATCCACATGTAAGTTTGGACGAAGTTCTATATACGTAAGTGAATCTAAATTTACTGAATACGTTAAGTTAAAACGGTGTGATTGGTTCTTAGAAACATTCGCGGAAGAGTCTCTAGTGAAATAGGAACTGTCTTGTTGTAAAAAGTATTGTGATTGACTCTTTGTAACGGCATTTAAGCGATTTTCATAATAGGAATAATTGAATCCAATCTTACCCGTTTTCCCAATCTTATCAGAATAATAGATTCCGGCTTTCATGGTCTGCGGAATGCCCGAAGAATTGTTTCTGCTGGATTGATCCCACATGGTCATACCACTATTGTTTTGTTCATTTTCTAAACCGAATTTATTCATGTCTCCAAAACCAAAATTCGATTTGGGTGTATTGGAAGTCAACATAAAGACAGAAATCTTCTGTTTTTTATTGAAGTTATTCAAAAGGATTTCCGATTCATAAAATGGATTATCCCGAACAATACCGAAATCCGAAGCACCGGATATTTTTCCGAAGTACCCTTTTTTGGCACTGTCCTTCAGTTTTAAATCCAATACTTGAATTTTATCGTCCTCGCCAACAGCGGCATCTTCGTTTTTCTTTTCGTATATCTGTAAGGATTCCACTCCTTTTGCACCAAGATTTCGAGTCGCGATGGTAGGGTCGGATCCAAAAAATTCATCCCCGTCAACTAGTACTTTACTGATTTCTTTTCCTTGCGAAGTTATACTTCCATCATCAGCGACTTTAATTCCAGGAAGTTTTTTTAATAAATCTTCTACAACCGCATTTTGTCCGACGTTAAATGAATCGGCAACATAAACGAGCGTATCTCCTTTGAAGTAAATCGCATTTCTATTCGTTAGCACCGTT
>CAIOSO010000078.1 GCA_903860985.1 uncultured Flavobacteriales bacterium | reverse complement strand
GGATGGATTCATTCACTTATCAGCAAGATACATTTGGACAACTCCATTCACCATTTGGAACATTTTTTACTTCAAAGGGCAGCTTTATTGGAGCAGAAGTATCTTTTCAAATTGGAGAGGTATCCTTTGAACATAGCAACTTTTCCAATAAAAAAAACAAGACGATTTGGGAGGATGCGCTGGATTATTTGAATGCGCCCTATCTATGGGGTGGGAAATCCGTTTGGGGTATTGACTGTTCTGGATTTGTTCAAGCAATTTTCCGACTGCATGGATTCAATTTACCAAGGGATGCGTATGAGCAAGCAGAAATAGGCACAGCTATTGATTTTGAAGATGTTCAACTGAACGATTTGGCTTATTTCAGTAATAGTCAAGGAAGAATCATTCATGTGGGCATCATTGGTGAACAACAGCAAATCATCCACGCATCAGGTCGTATCCGCATCGATGAATTGAAAGAGCAAGGAATCTGGAGCGAAGAATATGAAAAATTCAGCCACACCTTAGCACTCATAAAAAGACTTTAATTACGATATTTGCACTCATAAAACAGAAAAATGAAAGATCAAGTTATTTTCGATTTAATTAACGAAGAAAAAAACCGCCAACTACATGGAATTGAACTCATTGCTTCCGAGAATTTCGTGAGTGATGAAGTGATGTTATCTATGGGAAGTGTGCTCACAAATAAATACGCAGAAGGACTTCCAGGAAAACGCTATTACGGCGGATGTGAAGTGGTTGATAAAGTCGAGCAATTAGCAATTGATCGTTTGTGTCAACTTTTTGGTGCGACATGGGCAAACGTTCAACCACACTCAGGTGCACAAGCCAATGCATCCGTATTTCTAGCATGTTTAAATCCTGGAGATAAAATCCTTGGATTTGATTTATCACATGGTGGTCATTTAACGCATGGCTCACCCGTTAATTTCTCCGGAAAACTATACAAACCTTTCTTTTACGGCGTATCGAAAGAAACGGGAATGATTGATTACGATTTAATGGAAGAAACGGCGCGCCGTGAGAAACCAAAAATGATTATATGTGGTGCTTCTGCTTATTCGCGGGATTGGGACTATGTCCGCATACGTAAAGTAGCAGACGAAATTGGCGCATTGGTATTGGCGGATATTTCTCACCCAGCGGGATTGATTGCAGCAAAACTATTGAACGATCCATTAGACCATTGTCACATCATTACTTCTACCACACATAAAACGCTTCGTGGTCCTCGCGGTGGAATCATCATGATGCGACACAATTTCGAGAATCCATTTGGTATTAAATGGAACAACGGGAATCTTCGTTCCATGGGAGCGCTATTGGATGCGGCGGTATTCCCAGGGATTCAAGGTGGTCCATTGGAACATGTGATTGCGGCAAAAGCGGTTGCCTTTGGCGAAGCGCTTCATCCCTCGTACACAACGTACATGAAACAAGTTCAATCAAATGCAGCTGTTTTCGCTAAAGAAATGATGAACTTGGGGTATTCGATCATTTCAGGAGGAACGGATAATCACAGCATGCTTATTGACTTGCGCTCAAAAGGAATCAACGGAAAAGATGCCGAAAACGCATTGGTGATTGCTGATATTACCGTTAACAAAAACATGGTTCCTTACGATACAGAATCTCCATTCGTTACCTCTGGAATCCGCATTGGTACTCCGGCGATTACCACACGTGGAGTCAAAGAAGATGAGATAAAATTCATTGTGTCGCTTATTGACCGCGCTTTAATGAACCGCACGGATGCAGATGCCATCGCACAGGTTCGAAAAGAAGTCAATGAATTGATGTCCAATCGTCCACTTTTCGCTTGGTAAACATGCGCTTCGCAGGAAAGCGAGATCGATTTATTCTTTATGTTTGGCTAGCTATTCTCTTTCCATACGGAGGAATCTGCGCATTTATTTATTGGCAGGAAAACGATTTATCGCCCATTTATTTACTTGGTGTGGTTTGGCTGCTCTTAGGACTGATCTTTTACTTCATTGTCAAAAGCACCTATTATACGTTTGTGGACGATGAAACATTGGTTTGTCAAACGATGTACTTTTTCAAGAAGACCATTCCCGTATCATCGATTCGTAGATTCGAAAAATCCAATGGATTCTATGCTGGTTGGAAAATGAGCACTTCTTGGGACTGTTTGATTATACATTACCATACATACGAAGAGCTCCTCATTTCACCAGAAAACGAGGAGCTCTTTATAGCTGAAGTTGAACGCAGAAAGTCCTTAGTTAACCCATAATTTATCTGTCGAACTTCCGTGACATGAATTACAAGCACCCGTACTTAAGGCAGAACCCATCATTTTTTTGTTTCCAGTAGGACCCGTTATTACTGGATATAATCCTTCAGGACTAAACTTCGCTGTTGAGTAGAAGTTTCCTTTTCCATCAATCATCACTGTTTGTTTTAATGTTCCTGTTTCGTTTGGACCGGTATAAAAATCTACCTTTCCACTTGAAATCGTATTCATCATATCCACACCATAAACGGTTCCAGCTGCTACAAAGCATCCTTCACCATCGCCTTTTGCGCGGTGACAAACCATACAGTCTTGACCTTTATTGTGACTTTTATTAGATCCAGCAGCACTTATTTTGTCTTCGTGACAATTGAACGCTCCTTCACAAGAGTTCAAACTTAAACCGATTACTGAACTTAATAAGACAGCTCCTAAAAATGCATTGATTTTTTTCGTGTTCATTTTATTCTTCTTTATTCATGGTTGATAATAACTCGTAAGCTCCTTTGCTCACATATTTTCTATTGATAAAATCCATTTCATGAATGGCTTGAATCGCCGTTTTTTCTCCTTGTGTGGAAAGCACTTCGACTTCTACAGGAATGAAATGTCGGTTATCGGAAGTCACATAAATCATGTCTTTCCCTCCGAAATTCACAATTGCATCCGTTGGCACAACAATTTGCTCCATTTCAGCTGTATTAATTTCCGCTTTTAAATAAGAGCCTGGTACGATTTCTTTCGGAAGCTGATCAAAATGACAATGCACCTTAAATGTTCGGTCTTGTCCAATTTCACGTCCAATGAGGAATATTTTCGCCGTTGTTTTCTCATCAGAATCGACAAATGTCAATTGCACCGTTTGGTTTAATTTGAGCATCTTCATGTATTTCTCATAAACGGTCAATTCCGCATGCGCATGTTGCAAATCAATCACTTCGAGCAAATTATCCTTTGGATCAGCAAAGGAACCAACGTTTGTATTAACTTTCGTCACGACCCCAGCAAAGGGTGATTTGATTCTTTGTTCACGTTGAATAACTCCGTTTTTCAGACTCGCAACATTGACATTCGCCATTTCCAGTTTAATAGAAAGTCCAGACAATTTCGCTTGAGCCACTTGCCAATTGCTTTTCGCTTGCTGAAAGTTTTTCGCACTTCCTGCTTCTTTATCCAACAATAGTTTTTGTCGATCCAACTCCGCTTTCAGATATTCCATGTTTCCTTGAACCTCCAAATAGTCTTGTTGCAATTGGATAATTTCCGGATGTTCAACAACTAATAAAACTTCACCTTTGGAAACGCGCATTCCATCCAATACTTTAATATCTCGGATGTACCCACCGAAGGGAACGGAGATGTAGGATTTATTTTGCGGAGGGACATCAATCATTCCATTGGCGAAAATACTCATTCCCATGAAAGACTTTGTCAACTTACTGCTTTTAATCCCTAAGGACAGAACTTGCTTCCCGCTTAATGTTAAGACAACACTTGATGTGCTTGCTTTTGCAGGAGTTTTGGTTTCAGGAGTATTTGTTGAGCAAGAGATCATAGTAATCAGAACGAATATTAGGCTCAGAGGTTGGTAATAAGGTGTTTTTTTCATCATCTATTTTTTTAGCGGTACCAGTTTAATTGAATACTCGTTTGATTGTATTGATTGATTAATTGCAAATAGGTTAATTCCAATTCACTACGCTGTTGCTGAATTTGAAGGAATTCAATAAATGAGATCTCCCCTACGTCAAATTTTACTTTGGCATCTTCCATCAAGAATTTTAGTTCGTTGTTTAATTGCCCACCGAGTTTCTCCATACTTGCAGACAAAATAGTTAATCGTTCTGTAAGTTGCATGAATTCACGTTGCATGGCTTGTTTACTTTGCGCTGACTCCAATTCATTTTGTTGCATCGACAAGGTCGTCACTTGATTTCTGTTTTTGTAGGCACCCCAGAACAATGGCACATTCGCACCGACCATGTAACCTTGAAAACGGTTTGCTTGAGTAAACTTAGTATCCACACCATTTAAATTCTGCACTCCGACAAGTGTTTGATTAAAGTAACCCAAATTAATTTCCGGCAGTTGATGGGAAAAATTGACCTGCTTCTCTTGCAAGTACACACCATTTTTCTGCTGATACCATTGGCTAATTGGATGATTACTTACATCCGTTTTAGGGAGAAAATTCAATTTCGCGAGATAATTCGTGGACTCCAAACTAAACGTGGACTCTTCCAGATTCAGTAAGGACGCAATTTTACGTTTTTCGCCCAATAATTGAGACTCCAACAAAGAAATGTCATTTGCCAAGCGCATTCTTTTGGTTTGCACCAATGAATAATCCAAACGACTTATGTCTTGCAAATCCATGCGGATTTTTGATTTCTCTTCCAATTGAATCAAGGAACTATCTAATTCTTGCAAGTAACGAATCTGCGTTTGAATGTATCCATATTGATCAAAGGACAAGGCCAATTGTTGTTCTAAGTCGCGCAATAAGAGCAGTGATTCTATCTGGGACAACTTTCCTATTTCTACACCAAGATTTTTTTCTTCTCGAAAAGAAGTGGGAAAGGGGATGGTTTGATTGATGGTAATATTGTTGTCCTTTCTATAATAGGAATTATATTGTCCTATCATTCCATTGATTGTCGTAGATGGAATACCAGAATTCGATTTACCAATTAATTCCTGTTTTCCCTGTTCTAGTAAAGCAGCTTTATATTGGCCATTACGTTCAGTCATGAGCTGAATTGCTTGATCGTAATTCATGACACGTTGTGCGAATAGATTTGGAATGCTCAAAAGCATGATGATCAATAAACTCACATTTCTTCGTTTCATTCGTTTCATAGGTTTTTCAAAAATTACGTATAAAATTGGTAAAATAAACAAGGTCAATAAGGTAGCGCTTATTAATCCGCCAATAACTACTGTTGCCAATGGTTTCTGAACTTCCGCCCCACTTCCATGAGATAATGCCATTGGCAAGAAGCCAAGCGAAGCGACAGCAGCTGTTAACAATACCGGTCTCAAACGAGAAGCTGTTCCTCGTATAACAACGAGCATTAAAGGTATTCCACTTTTACGAAGTGTATTGAACTCTGCAATGAGTACAATACCATTTAAAACGGCGACTCCGAATAAGGCAATAAATCCAACTCCGGCAGAAATGGAAAAAGGCATATCTCGGAGGAACAACGCATAAATCCCACCTATGGAGGCAAGTGGTATCGCAGAGAAAATGAGTGCAGCTTGTTTGACAGACTGAAAAGTCAAATACAACAAGAAGAAAATAAGCAATAAAGAAACCGGTACCGCAATCATTAAGCGATCCCTGGCGTGAATGAGGTTTTCAAATGTCCCGCCAATTTTTGGGAAATAACCCGTTTCAAACTTCACTTTGTTCTTCATTTCAGCTTCTAGTTCTTGGACGATGCTTTCTACGTCTCTCCCACGGACATTGAATCCAACAAGAATGCGTCGTTTGGCATCGTCACGTTGAATTTGATTGGGTCCATTTTTAATGGCAATACGCGCCAATTCCGAAATGGGGATTTCTTGTCCCGCAGCATTCCCAACAAAAAGCTGATTAAGGTCCGTCATGTTATCTCGAAATTCCGGCTTTAATTTCACTACCAATTCGAAACGTTTTTCTCCTTCGAATACGAATCCCGAAGCTTGTCCGGCAAAGCCTAAATTGACCACTCGATTAACTTCCTCCAAGGAAACGCCATATTTCGCTAAGGCTTCGCGGTCGTAGGTGACAATCATCTGTGGTAATCCACTCATTTCCTCCACATAGACATCTTGAACACCTTTGATTTTCGAGGCAATGGAACCAATTTGTTTGGAATACAAATCCAATTTAGCAAAATCTTCTCCGTAAATTTTCACGACAACATCCTGCTTCGCACCGGTCATCAGTTCATTAAAACGCATTTGAATAGGCTGTTGGAATCCAAAAGAAGCATTCGGTAGACCTTCCTCTAGTTTGGCTTGCATTTTATCCGCCAACTCCTCCTTCGAATGCGCGGAAGTCCATTCCTCTTTATCTTTTAAAATGATCATTAAATCACAGGCCTCCATTGGCATAGGGTCTGTTGGGATTTCCGAGGTGCCAATTTTACCTACGACTGATTTTATTTCCGGGAAATTAGACAATAGAATCTGAGATGCTTTTCCCGTTGCTTCGATTGTTTTTGTCAAACTTGTTCCTGTCATTAAACGAGTTTCGACAGCGAAATCACCTTCGTCTAAGGAAGGAATAAACTCAGCACCTAAACGATTAAATGCAAAGATGCTCAAGACAAATAAAGCGCCGATTATAGCTAAGACTAACTTTTGACGTCGGAGCAAAGCTTTCAATGCAGGTGTGTATTTCGAACGAATTACATTCACCATTCGATCGCTAATGGTCACTTTCATATTGATTTTCTTTGATAAGAATACCGATGAAATCATTGGGACATACGTCAAGGAAAGAACCAATGCGCCTAGAATCGCAAAGATGACTGTTTGAGCCATCGGTTTAAACATTTTTCCCTCCACGCCAACTAAAGCCAAAATTGGCAAATAAACAACGAGGATTATGATTTGTCCAAACACCGCACTTTTACTAAATTTTGAAGCTGATTCATATACTTGGAAGTCCATGTCTTTTTGTGACAAGGTCATATCTCGACGACGATAGAGAAAATGCAAAGTAGATTCGACAATGATGACGGCACCATCGATAATTAGACCAAAGTCTAATGCTCCTAAACTCATTAAATTTCCAGAAACACCGAATACATTCATCAAGGAAATGGCGATGAGCATGGCAAGTGGAATCACAGAGGCGACAATCAGTCCTGCGCGCAAGTTTCCAAGCAATAATACCAAGACAAAAATAACGATCAAGGCACCTTCCATGAGGTTATTGGTCACCGTTGATATGGCACGGTCGACTAAATTCGTGCGATCAAGGTATACGTTTAATTCAACTCCACTTGGTAAATTGGCTTCAATTTGCGCCATTTTTTCTTTAACAAGACCTATTACCTCCGAAGAATTTGCTCCTTTTAACATGAGCACAATTCCGCCAACAACTTCACCTTCCGTATTATAGGTCACTGCACCGTAACGAACAGCAGCGCCATAATGCACTTTCGCAACGTCACGAATAAAGACCGGCATGGAAGATTCATTGTGTTTCACTTGAATGTTCTCAATATCCGTTAATCCACCGATGAGTCCCTCTGTACGAATATACGTTGCCATGGAATTTCGTTCGATGTAAGCACCACTCGTATTTTGATTGTTTCGTTCAATGGCTTGGAATACGTCAGAAACGACCATACCATTTGACTTTAACAGAAATGGGTCTATTGCAATTTCATAGGTTTTTATCTTTCCTCCGAAACCACTGACATCAGCAACACCTTTTACCCCAAGCAACTGTCGACGAATGACCCAATCTTGTATCGTTCTTAATTCAGTAGGCGTATATTTCTTTTCAAATCCAGGTTTGGCTTTCAAAGTATACTGATAGATTTCTCCAAGTCCAGTAGATAACGGTGCTAAAAAAGGTTCGCCGTATCCAGGTGGAATCGATCCTTTAGTATTTGAAAGTCTTTCTAATACTTGTTGACGAGCCCAGTAAATATCCGTTTCCTCATTAAAAACGATCGTCACCACACTGAGTCCAAAGCGACTGAATGAACGAATTTCTTCGATTCCAGGTGTTGTTGCCATGCATTGTTCCACCGGAAACGTTACAAATCGTTCGATGTCCTCCGCACTAGATGCGGGTGAAACCGTGATGATTTGCACTTGGTTATTTGTAATATCTGGAACTGCATCTATGGGTAATTTGGAAAGAGAAAAAAGACCCCAAGCGATGATTACTAAAGTCAAAACAGCCACAATTAGCTTGTTCTGGATCGACCAATGAATGATTCGATTTAACATATAAAATAATTTGAATGAATAGATTGAAATGAAAGCAGAAAACTGCCTGATCAATTATCCTAATTGAGGCGGATGCCAAATGGAATGGAAATCATTTGACAAAAATGACATCACACGACGGTTATGGTGCTTTCTTACATCATAAAACTCTTCGTTTGTGTGCACTACTGGAATTGGGTGTTCAAATGATTCAGCTAAATAAATGGCCGACACTTGAACTGTTGTTTTAAGTGGCAATTTCTCATGCTCTTTATCGAAATGATGAATCTTATTAAAATAATGTTCTTGAATAAATGAGAATATGCTTGCGTCTTTTGACTCCGATTGATGATCCTGGTAATGTTCGATTAATGCCGTTGCATTTAACAATTGAACTCCTTGCCAATTAGGAGCAAGAGACAACATCGTAAAATAAAGCATTAAAACGAAACTGATCATTTTCATTTGGCAAATTTAGTTTAATTCGATGTCAAACAAATTGAATATTTTGCATTTAACAGCAAATTAACAACAAGTATTACAGATTACATCGGTTAAAAATCAAAGAATTACCATTCAACGTGGCTTAATTCTATTAATTTTATTCCATCAATATACTTTTAACTATGAAACTTCTTTTCTCCTTCTTCCTGTTTTTCTCCTTTTTGGGGATCAATGCTCAAGAGACCATGACACAATGTTCCAAACGAGACCATCGAATCCCACATACAAAAAGCGCAACCTTAACCGTCAATCAAATTGCTGAAACAGAAAAATACGATATCCATTTCTATCAACTGGACTTAAGTATGAACAATATTTCGACACATGTGAATGGTACAGGAAGTATTCATGCTACAGCAAAACAACCGTTGGATAGTGCCTTATTTGAATTATTTTCAACATTCACCATCACCCAAATCCGAGTAAACAATGTTCCCGTTGGATTCTCACGTGTATTTAGTGCGGTGAAAGTTCCGGTATATGCATTAGCAAATGAATCCTTTATTATTGAAGTAGATTACAACGGAACTCCTCCAACTGCTCAATCGAATCCTCTAGGAGGAAGTGGCATGACTGCAGCAGCTTCACCATCCTGGGGGAACAAAGTGGTGTGGTCTTTATCCGAACCCTTTTCTGCCTTTGAATGGTTTCCATGTAAACAAAGTTTAACGGATAAAGCAGACTCTTGCGCGGTTTCCATTACTGTTCCTGACTCTTGTAAAGCAGGGTCTAATGGACTATTAGAACATGTTACGCCACTTGGTAATGGATTTACTCGATATGACTGGAAGCATCGCCATCCGATTGATTACTACTTAATTTCGGTTTCCGTAGCGAAATATATTGAATACAACGTTTATGCGAATCCCGTTGGTGCTCCAAATCCCATTTTGATTCAAAACTACATTTACGACAATCCGGCAACCTTACCAAATTTCCAAGCGGATATCGATGAAACGGCAGCGTTTATCGAATTATATTACGACTTATATGGACCATATCCCTTTGAAGACGAGAAATATGGACATTGCATGGCGCCGATTTCAGGAGGAATGGAGCACCAAACGATGACCACACAAGGTTTTTTTGAAAAATCACTCACATCTCATGAACTCGCTCACCAGTGGTGGGGAGACAACGTTACGTGTGCGTCATGGTGCGATATATGGCTAAATGAAGGATTTGCGTCGTACAGTGAATACTTGATGTTAGAGCATTTGTATCCCGGTCAACAAGGACCAAGCATGCAGCAAGTTCACAACAGTGTCATGAGTCAAGTCGGAGGAAGTGTCTGGGTATTAGACAGCCTCAATGAAAGTCGTATTTTTGATGGACGCTTAACATACGATAAAGGATCCGGCATCATCCATTCAATGCGTTATTTGGTCAATAACGACAACTTATTTTTTAATGCCTTACGTGCCTTTCAAGTTACATTCAAGGACAGCACTGCAACAGGTATCGAATTTAAACTATTCATGGAGAATTTTACCTCGGTTGATTTTACTCCATTTTTCAATCAATGGTATTTTGGAGAAGGCTTTCCAACTTATTCAGTGAAATGGAATCAGATTGGCAATGATGTCGCTTTGGAAATATCCCATATGACTTCTATGCAGTTAATTACGCCAACGTTTACCAATCCCATTGATATTCGTTTTGTTCGTCAAGGACAAGCAGACACGGTCATTCGATTAAACATTCATTCCAACCAAGATCAATTTAGCTTGTATAATTTAGGTACATTGACCGGCACTCTTTCTATTGATCCGAGCAATTGGATTATGAATCAAGTCGGAACAGTGAGTCAAGACCCCTCGTTAGTTTTGGGGATGACATCCCATGAAACATTAAAAAACTTAAGTATTTATCCAAATCCAAGTAACGAAAGTATCACGGTTGCGAATGGACCAATTGGAACCTATGTCATGAGTGTGATGGATATGAGTGGAAAAGAAATTTCTACTCAAGTTGTAACCAATCATCAAAACATCCGTCTAAGTGACTTGTCCAATGGAACCTATATTATTAGTTTCTTATTGCCAACTGGCCAAAGAAAAACCTTGCTGCATCAAATAAAAAAGTAAAGCATACGTTTAATCTAAAATTTATAACAACAACAAAATGAAAAAAGCTATCCTTATTGCAGCACTCGTTATGAGCTCCGCTGCCTTTTCACAGAATTTAAAAATTAGCGAACTTCACATTTCCAGTGGAACGGGTTATAATGGACTACAACAAGGAAGTATTGCAGATTTTAAAATCCTTGCGCCAAGTTCTACCATATTAACGAAAGATTTCAGTCAATTTCACATGTATGGTTACCCGAGTTTCAATTCAGTTGGCATGTATCAATCCTCATCATACAGTTTGCAATTAGGATTGCAGTGTGCAAAAATGCCCAAAGTAACTTTCCGAGTTGGTATTTCCCATGTAGGTAATTTCGGGGCTTTGTCCGCTAATGGTACATTTTACGAATCTGCTCCGTATGACACATTGACTTCGTCACAAACTGGCGAACAAACGTTTATCGATTCGAGTCATCAAAAAACATATGATATGACGTATTCCAACCAGCAAATCCGATTGGATGGCGCAATGATTTTCCGCATGTTTCCGGAAAAACGTTGGTCTTTGCACACTGGACTTGGTGCAAGTATTGGGATGAGTTACCGAGCAAACACAGACATCCGTTATTGGGAAACTTCCAGTGTGAACTATAACTACCAAGGTTCAGGAAATTACTACAATGGAACAGGAACGAGCGAATCGTTTAAAAACAAAAATTCCTTAGGTGCTTCTTTGTATATCCCAATGGGGGTTGACTTCGGAATTGGCAAAAAACGTTCCTTCTGGATGCCTTTCCATCTTTATCTGGAAGCTCGTCCAAGTTTGAACATCAATTCCATTAGTGGAATTGGCACTTCTTTCAGTCCAGGTATGAGTTCTGCTGCTGGACTACGCGTGAAATTATAGACAGATTAACCAATAATCATTCTAAATAAGAGCCTTCTCGAATTGAGAGGGCTTTTTTTTTGTCTTTTTATCCACATTTTCATTGGGGAATTGAAATGAAAAGGTAAATTTGTGACGCTTTAACAAACTGGATATTGAAACGATTGTTGAAGCAGAAAGAACCGGACAAAAACAGTTCCTATGCAAGAAATTTCTACAAGCGCAAGTTACATTCCGCTGTTGTTACAGATAGTGGTTGCGGCCGCATTTGTCATTTTCACCTTAGTTGTTACACATAAATTGACCCCTCGAATCAATTCTGATCAAAAGGATGAAAACTTCGAATGTGGTATTGAAGCAGAAGGAAATGCTCGTTTCCCTGTTTCCATTCGTTATTTCATGACAGCCATTCTGTTTGTCTTGTTTGACGTTGAGGTGATTTTCTTTTATCCATACGCAGTAAATTTTTACGAATTAAAAATGGAGGGCTTACTCGCATTGATCATGTTTGTCGGGTTCTTCCTAGTTGGATTCTTATACATTAGACTTAAAGGTGCTTTAGAATGGGAAAAATAGACGACGTAGAAGTCATCAACGGTGAAGGTTATCAGTTGACGACATTGGACAAAGCCATTGGACTTGCGCGAGCGAATTCAGTATGGCCACTTCCATTTGCAACATCTTGTTGTGGAATTGAATTCATGGCAACGATGGGTAGTGCTTACGACTTATCTCGTTTCGGTATGGAACGCATGTCCTTCTCTCCGCGTCAAGCGGATTTATTGATTGTAGCAGGTACCATTTCAAAGAAATTAGGTCCAGTTTTGAAAAAAGTATACGAACAAATGTCCGAGCCGAAATGGGTTCTTTCTGTTGGTGCGTGTGCTTGTTCAGGAGGAATCTTTGACACATACAGCGTTTTACAAGGAATTGATCGCATCATTCCTGTAGATGTTTATGTGCCTGGATGTCCACCAAGACCCGAACAAATCATTGATGGTGTGATGAATATTCACGAATTAGTGAAAAACGAATCCAATCGTCGTCGCTACAGTGACGAATACAAACATTTGATGCAAAACTATAACATAGAAATCGAAGATGGAAAAGCTGAATAATGAAGCCATCTTGAACTTGATTCAAGAAGCTTTCCCGAACGATGTGTTGTTTCACGAAGAACCTTATGGATTATTGACCATGGAGGTAACTGCAGCAAAGGGACATGAAATCATCGAATGGTTAAAAAACCATGAGACCTTAAGTGTAAACTACTTAACAAATATCGCAGCCGTTCATTATCCAGAGGATGCAGGACGTGAGTTTGCTGTCGTATATCAACTGCACAGTTGGAAGAACTTATTTAGACTTCGAATCAAATGCTACTTACCGAAAGAAAATGTATCCATCGCCTCCTTGGTGGACATTTTTCCAGGTGCGAATTGGATGGAAAGAGAATCCTACGACTTCTTTGGTGTGGAATTTATTGGACATCCGGACATGCGACGCATTTTGAACGAAGACAGCATGGACTATTTCCCAATGCGCAAAGAATACGCTTTGGAGGATGATACCCGTGAAGATAAAGATGATCGCTATTTTGGACGTAATAACCAATAATGATGAGTGAACTAAAAACAAAAGAAGCTTTCGCACAATCGTCGGAAACGATTGACGGAAACATTGCAACCATTAACTTTGGTCCAACTCACCCTTCAACTCACGGTATCTTTCAAAATGTACTAAAAGTTGACGGGGAGAAAATTATCTCATCGGAACAAACAGTTGGATACATCCACCGTGCATTCGAAAAACTTTCAGAACGTCGTCCATACAATCAAATTACACCGATTACGGACCGATTAAACTATTGCTCCTCTCCTATTAACAACATGGGTTGGGAAATGACTGTTGAGAAATTAATTGGTGCCGAGATTCCAAAACGTGTGCAGTACATGCGTGTCATCATCATGGAATTAGCGCGTATTGCGGATCACTTGATTTGCAATTCTGTTATTGGTGTAGATGCTGGAGCTTTAACAAGTTTCTTTTATCCATTTACGGAACGCGAGAAAATTTACGAGTTGTACGAAGAAATTTGTGGTGCTCGTTTAACGACAAACATTGGACGAATTGGTGGATTCGAACGTGATTTCACTCCTGCTTTTCATACGAAATTGCAGTCCTTCTTGAAAACGTTCCCGAAAGCTTTTGAGGAGTTCGACTCGATGTTGGCGCGTAACCGAATCTTCATGGATCGTACAAAAGGTGCTGGACCAATCTCTGCAGAACGCGCACTTGCGTATTCGTTCTCTGGTCCAAACTTAAGAGCTGCCGGTGTGGATTACGATGTTCGTGCGATGCATCCATATTCCTCTTACGAAGATTTCGACTTCATTATTCCTGTTGGAGTAAATGGTGACACCTATGATCGTTTCATGGTACGTCAAGAAGAAATTCGTCAGAGTGTTCGCATCATTGAACAAGCTTACAAAAACCTTCCAGAAGGATCGTACAAGGCAGATTTACCTGACTTTTACCTTCCAGAAAAAGCGGATGTTTACAATAACATGGAAGCCTTAATCTACCATTTCAAAATTGTCATGGGAGAAACAGAAATTCCTCCAGGTGAGGTTTATCACTCTGTTGAAGGTGGAAATGGCGAGTTAGGATTTTACCTCATTAGCGATGGTGGACGAACGCCATACCGTTTACAATTTAGAAGACCTTGTTTTATTTATTACCAAGCATACCCTGAAATGATTTCAGGTATGTCCATAAGTGATGCCGTTCTGACGCTAAGTAGCATGAACGTTATTGCAGGTGAATTAGATGCATAATATGAAGATAGAAAGTCCAAGTACACAAGACTCCACTCCTATTGTTTTCAGTGCAGAAATGATTGCTGAAATCAATTCGGTCATTGCCATGTTTCCTGAGGGAAAATCAAAAAGTGCAATCATTCGTATTTTACACATTGTTCAAACTCATTACCGTTGGACAAGTGTTCCAGCAATGAATACTGTTGCAGAAATATTAAACATTCAACCAATTGAAGTATACGAAGTTGCATCTTTCTATACGATGTTTCACTTAAATCCAGTTGGGAATTACGTATTTGAAGTTTGTCGAACTGGACCTTGTATGATTGTAGGAAGTGATGAAATCATTGCCTACATCGAAGAGAAATTGAACGTGAAAGTTGGCGGGACAACCGCTGATGGTATGTTTACCTTGAAAACGGCTGAATGTCTTGGAGCGTGTGGTTATGCACCCGTTTTACAATGTCAGTATAAGTTTCATGAACATTTGACAAAAGAAAAAGTGGACGAAATCATTGAAGCGTATCGTACGGCTTCATTTGTAAATTAAGGAATTATGGCAGGTAGAAAGTTACTTATCGAAAACGTACATATTCCAGGCATCGAAACATTTGATGTCTACCGCAAAAATGGTGGATACGCATCTGTAGAGAAAGCTTTGAAAAAAATGACTCCGGAAGAGGTAGTTGAAGAAGTAAAGAAATCTGGACTTCGTGGTCGCGGTGGCGCTGGATTCCCAACGGGAATGAAATGGTCGTTTTTGGCGAAACCAGAAGGAGTTCCAAGGTATTTAGTGTGTAATGCGGATGAGTCTGAGCCTGGAACGTTTAAGGATCGATACCTCATGGAGAAAGTTCCTCATTTATTGATTGAAGGAATGATTACATCCAGTTACGCATTGGGTGCAAATGTTTCCTACATCTATATTAGAGGGGAATTCATGTACATCCTTCACATACTAGAGAAAGCAATCGCTGAAGCCCGTGCAAATGGGATGCTTGGAAAAAACATCATGGGATCAGGTTACGACTTGGAACTTGTTGTTGCTCCCGGTGGTGGTGCCTACATCTGTGGTGAAGAAACAGCACTTTTAGAATCATTGGAAGGAAAACGTGGAAATCCACGCATGAAACCACCATTCCCAGCAGTCAAAGGACTTTGGGGTTGTCCAACGGTTGTGAATAATGTAGAAACTATTGCTGCAGTTGTTCCGATTGTGAATAACGGTGGTGAAGAATACGCGAAAATCGGTATCGAACGCAGTACGGGAACAAAATTGATTTCTGCAGGTGGGAATTTGGTTCGTCCAGGTGTTTACGAAATTGAAATGGGTGTCACGGTGGAGGAATTCATTTACGGTGATGACTATTGTCGTGGTATTGCCAATGGAAAACGCATGAAAGCATGTATTCCTGGTGGATCATCCGTTCCGATTTTACCTGCACATTTGGTGACAAAAACAGCTGCTGGTGAAAACCGCTTGATGACTTACGAAAGTTTGGCTGACGGTGGATTTGCTTCTGGATCTATGTTAGGATCAGGTGGATTCATTGTGTTTGATGAAGATCAATGCATCGTTCGAAATACCTATACATTCGCTCGTTTTTATGCGCATGAATCATGTGGACAATGTTCACCTTGTCGAGAAGGAACAGGATGGATGGAGAAAGTATTGCACCGTTTAGAAAATGGACATGGGACAATGGAAGACATCAGTTTATTGGAAGAAATCAATAAAAAAATTGAAGGAAATACCATTTGTCCGTTAGGAGATGCTGCTGCATGGCCAGTTGCTGCAGCTATTCGTCATTTCCGTGAGGAATTTGAATGGCACGTGACGCATCCTGCGGAAGCACAAACAAGAAATTATGGTTTAATCCAACCTCGTGTTGAAGAGATAAAAGCGCTATGATTAAAGTAACGATTGACGATATTGAAGTAGAAGTAGAACCGGGTACATCGATTCTGAATGCCGCTCGTCAAATTGGTGGCGAAGTTGTTCCACCTGCAATGTGTTATTACAGTAAACTTCCAGGAACTGGAGGAAAATGTAGAACATGTTTGGTAGAGGTTGCAGCGGGATCTACTGCTGACCCACGTCCAATGCCGAAGTTAATGGCTTCTTGCTCGACAGCGGTCATGGATGGAATGATTGTAAAAAACAAAACAAGTCAACGTGTTCACGATAACCGTGGCGGTGTTGTGGAGTTTTTGTTAATCAATCACCCTCTCGACTGTCCAGTTTGTGACCAAGCCGGGGAATGCCATTTGCAAGATTTAGGATACGAGCACGGTTCAGCAAAAACACGCTACAAAGAAGAACGTCGCACCTTTGATCCTATCGATATCGGAAACAAAATCAAGTTGCACATGAATCGTTGCATTTTGTGTTACCGTTGTGTTCACGTAGCCAATCAGTTGACCGATTCTCGCGTTCATGGTGTGATGCACCGTGGTGAACATGCAGAAATCAGTACATACATTGAAAATGCCGTGGACAATGATTTCTCTGGAAACATGATTGATGTGTGTCCAGTTGGAGCGTTGACCGACAAAACGTTCCGTTTCAAAAGCCGTGTTTGGTTCTTGAAACCTATGGAAGCAGAATGTTCTTGTACAAAATGTTCGGGGAAAGCAGTTGTTTGGATGTTCGGAAACGAAATTTACCGTGTGACTGCCCGCAAGGACAAATATGGAGAAGTAGAAGACATCGAAGACAAAACTGCATGGATTTGTAACGAATGTCGTTTCGATAAAAAAGACCCAAGTGCGTGGAACATTACAGGACCAAGAAAAATCGACCGTCATTCGGTGATTTCTCAAGGTCAGTATGCGACGAAAATAGATAAAGGACTTAATAAAATAGGATAATGGATACAGCAATGCTCATAGAAAAATCCGTGTTGGTAATCTTATTATTCCTGATATCATTAGGAGTAGCGGCATATCAAACGTATTTTGAACGAAAACTGGCAGCGTGGATTCAAGACCGTGTAGGTCCAGATCGTGCAGGACCTTTTGGAATCTTGCAACCAATTGCAGATGGAGTAAAAATGTTCTTAAAAGAAGATTTTATTCCAGCGAAGGCGGATAAATGGTTGTTCATCATCGGACCAGGAATCTCCATGTTTACAGCGCTTATCACGAGTTCTGTGATTCCTTGGGGAACAAATTTGAATCTTTTTGGACGTGATATCAGTTTGCAAGTAGCAGATTTCAACATTGGAATCTTGTTTGTATTTGGTGTTGTTTCGATTGGCGTATACGGAATTATGATTGGTGGATGGGCTTCGAATAACAAGTACTCACTTTACGGAGCGATTCGCGCATCGTCGCAAATGATTTCTTACGAATTAGCGATGGGGATATCTGCCATTACGATTGTGATGTTAACGGGAAGTTTAAGTTTGAATGATATCGTTCAAAGTCAACATGGAATGAATTGGAACATCTTTTACCAACCATTGGCGTTCTTTATCTTCTTTATCACTTCATTGGCGGAATTAAACCGCGCACCTTTCGATTTACCGGAATGTGAATCTGAGTTGATTGGTGGATACCACACAGAATATAGCTCCATGAAATTAGGATTGTATTTGTTC
>CAIOSO010000077.1 GCA_903860985.1 uncultured Flavobacteriales bacterium | reverse complement strand
GGGAATCATCGGATTACTCTCCTTCTTGGGAATTGTAGCGACTATTTTTTACACCAGTATCATGGTATACAACCGGATTCCATTATCAGATTCAGGGACAAGAATTCTGATTTTGAGTATGATCATGGCCTTGTCTACCTACTTCATCCATGCCTTCTTAAATAATTTCTTAGACACAGACAAAGCCGCGGTTCCAATTTTTGGTATGTGTGCAATGATCATTGCCCTCGGACTTCAACAAAAAAAGTTAGCGTCCGATCCAGAGTGATGGATTTAAACTTTTGGTCAATCCACCAGCAACAGAGTGAATTTCAAAGTGACAAATAGAAACACCACTGTCATCCGCTAGTAAACTTCCAATAGCCTGTTTGGAAGATACTTTTGACCCGACACTTACATAGGTTTCTTGCATGTTTCCGTAGACTGTACGATACGCTCCGTGTTTAATAACAACAAACTTCCCTGCACCGTTTATAGAGAAAACACTCGTTACTTCTCCCTCAAAAACCGATCGAACTCGCGCATATTTCGGACACGTAATATCGATTCCATTGTTATTGGTAAACACACCAGCCAAGGTTGGATGCGGATTTGTTCCGTAGCGCTCGGTGATGCTGCCTTTTTCCACTGGCCATGGTAAGCGTCCGCGGTTGACTTCAAAACTTTTTCCAACAGCAGAACCTTCTGTCGATTCTGTATATGTCACCGTCTTTGGTCGAGCAGGTTCCGCCGCACTTGTTTTTGGCGTTGTTTTAGGTGACTCTTGCGGTTTTGTACCTGAACCCGTTGAAGCTTTTGGAGCAGTAGTTCCCGCATTTGCGAGTCGTTTTTCTTCTTCCTGTCTCGCTTTTTCACGTTCCCGTTGACGTGCTTGTTCCCGTGCAATTTCCTGTCGAAGTTCCGAATCAATTCGCTGCTTTATCTCCGCTTTTTTACGCTCGTCCGCTTTTAGCTGTGTCAATAAATTCTGCTCCTCTTTTTTAAATTTCTCGTAAGATTTTTCTTTCTTCGTTTTATCCTTGGTGATCAGTTCGCGTTCTTGTTTTTTCTCCTCAAGCGCCAAAACTTTGGAATCCTTTTCCAAAGAAATATTGGTTATTTCTTCCGCTATTAACGCTTGATGTTGTTTAATCAACGCTGCTTGTTTTTTCTGAACGCCCGCCACTTTTTTCAAATAACGGTTTCGTTTCATGGCTTCGTTGTAGTTTTCCGCGGACAATAAATACATCACTCGTCCATAATTACTGCGGTGCTTATACGCGTAGAGCACCATCTTTTTATATTGTCGTTTGAGATCGCTTAGTCTTTTTTTCAGGCGTTTCACTTCTTGTTTTTTCTCGACCATTTTAATCTCGGCCATGCGTACTTGATTGTCAAAAATGCGCACCAACGCTTCACGGCTTTTGATTTGATTTTCAATCAAGCGGATTTCGTTCAAAGAAGCTTGTGAATTGGACTTCACTTTGGACAACAATGCCCGTGTATTTGAAATACGTTTTTCCAGTTTTTGTTGTTCTTTTTTCAGTTTTTCTTGACTTGACTGTCCATAAGACAGGCTGAAAAAGAAGAGGAAAAACAGAAGGCTACTTACATTTTTCATATTTCTCTGGTATGACAATTATTAATTCTTGCGGCTCATTTATCTCCACTTTTTCGTACTCCATTTTGATGTAAATCCCTTTCTCTTTGGCTTTAATATGTAAATGAACCACTTTTGGGACATTAAATCCATTCACTTCTTGACGTTGCTCATAAATCACGATGATTTCGGTTGAATCACTCGGACTCTTAATCGTTGTTTGCTGAAGTGACTTCGCATCATTACTCAAGATGTAATTTAAGATAAAGTCTTCTTTCGGGTGCCGATCCATTCGTTTTTTGTCGCGTTTTTTATGGGTGGAAATCCGGTAATGATATGGGTCATGTTCAACGAAGTATTTCTGTTCTCTATTATAGTCTAAAGGTTTGCCTAAAAACAATTCTTCCATGTTTTCATACGTGAACTCCACGCCAAAGGTGGTCTTTAGGTAATCCAACGATTGAATGATGTAGCACTTTTCTCGCTTGTTAACAACGGTAATCGTGTCTTTCGTTACCATTGCCGTTACAATTGGAATTCGAGCATAAGTAATGATTGCACTTACTGCGCTATCCGCGATGATCTTTAAGGACGTTTTAAAGGAGATGTCTGTAGTGGAATCTTTGTAGTTGATGTCCAGCTTAGAGTAAAAGGTTCTAGGTTCTATTTTCGATAAACTATCTAATCGATCCGTCAACTCTTTGTCCTTTATTTTTGGAAGTTTGTCCCCGCTCACCAAGACAGCTCCAACCTTGGGTGAACAAGCTGACAAGGTCCAAATAAAGCTAAAGGCTATGGTTAGTTTAAAAAACAGGTTTTGCATACTTCTTTTGTGTAATTTTTTCATTTAGCGCTTTGTTTGTCGAGCCTAGTTCCTTTGCTCTCAACCAATAGGACATCGCCTCGTCCTTTTTTCCTAACATAAATAAGACGTCGCCCAAATGTTCAGCGCAAGATTTATCTTTTATTTCTTGGTCTCCACATGCCCGTTCAAAGAACGATTTTGCTTCGCTGTATTTTCCCTGTTGAAATAATACAAATCCTTTTGTGTCCAGGTAACGGGACTCATTTGGAAAGGTCAACAATAGCTCATCAATGCATTTTTCAGCTTTCAGTAAGTCTAGTTCATGCAAAGCCAAACGAAAGGCATAATTGTTCTGTACAAAAGCATTTTGAGGAGCTAAGGTTCTTGCCGACTCATATGCAGCAAGCGCTTCCTTGTTGTGGTTTAGTCCAAATTGAGCTTCCCCAATTTGACCTTGAAATTCTGCTTTCAGATCTGCATCCTTGAGCACATAATCCAGGCCTGTCTCTAAGGTGGTGAGTGCTTTCTGAAAGTTGCCTTGTTGATTTAATGCGGCGCCAAGAACAAAATAAGGCAAGGCTTGTGTTGGGAAGAACCCAATGCATTTCTCTGCGTCTATTGCTAGGCTGTCAAACTGTTGAAATTGGTATTCAAGCAATAAAATTTGATTCCAAACGGGATAAACATTCGGATCGCAATGAACCGCAGATTTGTAAGCATCGAGTGCTTCGATGATTTGATTTACTTTGAAATAATAATCTCCGGTAATGGAATGAGCTTTGGCATCCTTTGGATATTTTTTACGCATATAAAGTACCAATGACTCCATATCTGGATCCATGACTTCTTGACCTTGAAGGGCCATCAAAATATTCATCTTCTGGTCAATGCTTGGTCCATCAGATTTTATCGCTGCCTTTAAGTTTTGCAATCCGTTTTTACTGTCCCCTGATTGCATTTGCATGTCCCCAAGCATCAGTAAAGCCATGCCATTGTTTGGATCCACGGCAACCAATTCTTTTAATAATTCAAATCCTTCTTGAAAACGCTTACGTTGCAAATAGTAATCGACTAAATTCGCGATGATCATGGGTTCTCCTTCAAATTTCTTTTTCGCATTTTTGAGAACGGTGATCGCTTCTTCATCTCGTTTAGCAGCAACAAGGAGTTTAAATTTCTCAATGGCAATTCCTGGATTCGCTCCAAGGTTGTTTTCCATGCGGTTCAATAAATCCAAGCCTTTTTTTACGTCACCCATTTGCGTGTAACATTCCGCTGCACCAGCATAGTACGTTGTATTATTCGGTGTTTTTTTAAGCAACTTCTCAAAAACCGCAATGGCTTCCGGGAATTTTTTCAACTCGACATACATGAATGCCAACTCACTTTGGTAATGCTCATTTTTTGGATCAATATCCGAAGCTTTCAAGGTATGAAATGCCGCTTGATCCATGTTCTCTTGGTCTAAATAAATTTGTGCCAAAGCGAAATGTGCCGCATCGTCCTTTTCATCAATGACTAAACACGCATTAAACTTATCAATCGCTTCTTGATCTTGTCCATTGAGTTTGAAGCGCACGCCTTCGTGAAAGGTATGTATGTATGACGCATCATGCTCCACTTGCTTTTTTTTCTTCAAATTCGCACATGAAGCAAACACAAATGTCCAACAAATAAGAAAAAGGAATTTATTCATGTGTCGTGCTAAAGTCACCCAAACTTAGGTCTTTTGATCGTCCCTTGTATACAACATTCGAGCCAAGCATGGAATCCACAATATTCGCATTCGAGATACGCGTATTTTGCTGAATGTTTGTATTTCGTATGATGGCATTTTCGATGACCGAATCAGCCCCAATGGAAACATGTGGACCGATAACAGATGCATGAATCTTCACGTTTTTACCGATAAAACACGGTTGAATAATGACTGAATCAACACACGTTGCACTTTCATCCTGCATGGAAAGTCCGGCAGCGTGATCAAATTCTAACACACGTTGATTCGTGTGAACAGTCACTTCTTTGTTTCCACAGTCTAGCCATTCTGAAACGGTTCCCGGTTTAAACACAACACCCGATTCTGTTAAACGTCGAAGCGCATCAGGTAGCTGATATTCACCGCTTTTAATGACGTCATTGTCTATTAAGTACTGTAATTCCTTGTGTAAACGCTCCCCGTCTCGGAAATAATAGATGCCTATCATCGCCAAATCGGAAACAAATTCTTTTGGTTTTTCCACGAAATCGATGATTTCACCCAACTCATTCATTTTGATCACACCAAAAGCACTTGGGTCTTCGATTTGCTTCACCCATAAAATCCCTTCATCTTCTGAACTGATTTTAAAGTCGGCTTTGAATAAGGTATCGGCAAATGCTACGACAACAGGTCCTGTTAATTTGTCAGCAGCACAAAGCACGGCGTGAGCTGTCCCCAAAGGTTTGAGTTGGTAATGGATGGAGCCTTTTGCTCCCAATTTCTCGGCAACGGCGAGTAATTCTTGCTCTGCTTCGGTTCCAAACTCCCCAACCACAAAAGCGATTTCGTCGATTTTCTCTGCACAGACGCGCGCAATGTCTTCGACTAAACGGTGGACAATGGGTTTTCCACCAACAGGAACCAAGGGTTTCGGAACCGTTAAGGTATGTGGTCTAAGTCGGCTGCCTCTTCCAGCCATTGGAATGATTACATTCATAATACGTTATTTTACTCCCGTACTCCCAAATCCACCCGCTCCGCGCGCTGAATCTGTGAGTTCCGTGAATTCTGTTAAGGTT
>CAIOSO010000076.1 GCA_903860985.1 uncultured Flavobacteriales bacterium | reverse complement strand
ATCAAATGACTTGGACAAATGTTCAATGTTTAATATCTGATTTCCAGCATCGCGGTCCTGGTGAAAAGTGATTCCTGGGTATCTTCTAGAGGATGGTTGAATTTCTTCTAAGTCCAAATTGTCGAGCATCTTACGACGACTAGTTGCTTGCTTGGATTTCGAGGCATTCGCTGAGAAACGGGCAATGAAGTCCAATAATTCCTTTTTCTTTTCTTCTGCTTTTTTGTTTTTGTCCGATCGTTGTCTGGTTGCTAACTGAGACGATTGGTACCAGAACGAGTAGTTACCCGTAAACATATTGATTTTGCTGTAGTCGATGTCACAAATGTGCGTACAAACGGTATCTAAGAAGTGACGGTCATGCGATACAACGATCACGGTATTTCTAAAATCTAACAAGAAATCTTCTAACCATGAAATGGTTTTCAAGTCAAGGTCATTCGTTGGCTCATCGAGAATTAATACATCTGGATTTCCGAAAAGTGCTTGTGCAAGTAGGACACGTACTTTTAAGTCATTGGAGAGTTCTTCCATCAAGGAATAATGTTTGGATTCATCGATCCCTAAGTTGCTTAATAGGGTAGCTGCATCGGTTTCTGCATTCCATCCTTCTAAATCTGCAAATTCACCTTCTAATTCAGCCGTTTTCATTCCATCTGCTTCCGTGAAATCTTCTTTTGCATAGAGGGCATCTTTCTCAACCATGATTTCATACAAGCGTTTGTGGCCCATAATCACAGTTTGCAGGACTTGTATTTTATCGAATTCGAAGTGATTTTGTTTCAAGAAGGCCATTCGTTTTCCTGGCTCTAATTCTACTCGACCTGTTGTTGGATCTTGATCACCCGTTAAAATCTTAAGGAAAGTTGACTTACCAGCTCCATTTGCACCAATGATGCCGTAGCAATTTCCGTTCACAAATTTTACATTTACTTCATCAAAAAGTACGCGTTTTCCGAATTGGAGGGATAGGTTGTTTACACTTAACATGCTTCAAATTTTGCGCAAAGATACGCAAAAGAAATCAGCTATTCGAACAGCGGTATATGAAGGCTGGCGGAAAGTTGATGGCCGCATAATCGATTGATACCTGCGTGAAGATACTTTCGAAGTGTTTCTTGGATTGCAAGGTATATTGAAACTGAATAAACGTTCCAATCGGATTTAAACAGGTCAGTACGGCTTGCATGATATCGACCCGTAGTTCTTTCGGGAAATTGGAAAGTGGAAGGGAGGAAACCACACAGTCCGCTTTTTCAAATCCAAGGTCCGACAGTATTTTTCGTAAGTCACTGGCAGATCCATGAATGATGTGGCAATTTTCTTGCGTTACTTTCGCTTTCAGGTTCTGATAGAAAACATCGTTTAACTCAATAATCACAAAATGTGCATCTGGCTGCAAGCGCTGCATGATTTTCTCGGTGAATATTCCGGTTCCAGGACCTAATTCAACAATCACCTTTGCATCTTCAAAAGGAATGTTTTTGAGTATTTTTTTTGCCAGAAAACGGGAGCTCGGAATGAGGGAGCCGACCATTTTATTCTGTTTAAAAAATTGATGAATAAAGGATTTTTTTGACACCTTATGCGAGTTGAAGGCTTGCTTGCGCGCCATGAATGATGCCAAGGACTTTCCCTTTCATTGCTTGATTTTGGAAAGGACTGAATCGTTGGTGTGTAGACTCTGTCGACCATTCGAAAGCGACACTTGGATCAAAAATACTGATGTCCGCACGATGGCCTTCTTCGATACTTGCGAATTGAATACCTGCAATTTCTCTACTGCGCTCACTAAGTGCAGTAATCACCTCCGTTAAACTAGCTTCTTTCATGCTATTCAATGCGGCGAAGCATGTTTCTAATTGTGGTGCGCCAAAATTAGCCAGGTCAAATTCGAGTTCTTTCTCTTCGGTATCCGCTGGACGGTGGTCGCTGACAATGGCATCAATCGTTCCATCTTTCACGCCTTCCCAAAGCGCTAAGCGATCCGTTTCTTTGCGTAAAACGGGTAGTACTTTCAGGTGAGAATTAAAGTCCAACATGGCTTGCTCGGTGAAGCATAAGTTCATCACGTGAACATCTGCGCTTACTTGTAAACCTTGTTTTTTAGCCTTACGAACTAATCGGACACTTTCTTCACTGGAAAGTCCACTTAAGTGAATGCTGCCGTCTGTATATTCCAACAAGCGTAAATTTCGTTCGATTTCAATGATTTCGGCAATCGATGGGTCGGCTTTTAATCCTGTTCTCGTGGAAGCTTCTCCTTCGTTAACCTGTCCTTTTCCCGCTAAGGATTCATTTCGACTAAAGGCCATTACCTTTCCGCCAAAGTTTTTCGTGTACAATAAAGCGCGGTACATGAT
This sequence comes from uncultured Flavobacteriales bacterium, assembly GCA_903860985.1. Lineage (GTDB taxonomy): Bacteria > Bacteroidota > Bacteroidia > Flavobacteriales_D > Crocinitomicaceae > UBA952. Next base: position 691 of record CAIOSO010000076.1, on the reverse strand, counting down.
TCCAGCAGAAACGCTATGTGTATCATCTGTAAAAAGTTTAGCCCCAATTTGATACATGTCGTACAACTCGGCTAATTCATCTCCTTGTAGTCCTTTGGTCAAGGCGCCTAATGCATGAATGCTGGTGCTGTGACCTTCTGCTTTTTGATATAAATAGGCAATTTGTGATTTTCCGTCAATGCAAGGCTGTGTGCCAGGAACGACATGCACATGTGTATATCCACCCATTGAGGCTGCATCTAATCCACTTTGTATCGTTTCCTTGTGTTCCATTCCAGGATCACAAAAATCAGCTTTTAAATCAACCCATCCCATGGAAACATGTAAATCGGTTGAAGCCACTTCGATCGCATCAGTATCTTCTAGTTTTGGAGCGATTTTTAAAATGCTTCCATCTACCACAAGGATATCCATTCTTTTTCCATGGTGGGAAGAAGTTTGGTTGATGATTTTTGCGTTTTTTATTAGGATTTTCATTTCCAAAATTTTATTAATGCCATTTCAATGAGCACAAACAGTAGCCCCAATATCAAAAAGCTTCGCCAATACTCATAGGGCTTGTCGATTTGTATCTCAGAAAGACTCTGTCCATCCTTTACGGTGTTAAATTTAATGTTTTTTATGCCTTTTGACTTCAACTCTTCAATAATTTCATCAGAAACCTGTTGCTTCATCACGGATTCTTTACGGT
>CAIOSO010000075.1 GCA_903860985.1 uncultured Flavobacteriales bacterium | reverse complement strand
TACTCCGCTTATTAACTCCAAAGCAAGTATGGCAAATGTCCAACGGATAATAGCATATTTCTGAGTTTGTTCATTCTTCCAAAACATCCATCCCAACAAGATCAAAACAAGCCACGAGAAACTACGGTGAATCAAAAATTCTATGCCGATTTTATCCATCCATTGTGTCCGACTATATCCTTGTTTTACGAGTAGGTCAATCGACTCACGTACTTGCGTCCCCAAGAACATTTGATAAAACGTAATGAGTAAAATCAACCATAAAACGATACGCATTGATTGATTCAATACAATAGTTGTTTTAGAACCGCGACCCATGGAATAAACCAAATACAACTGAATTCCAATAATCACCAAGGCTAAGAACAAGTGAACGGTAATCGTCCATGGAACTAAATTCGTTGCGACAACAATCGACCCGAACCAACCTTCGATTCCCATCAGAATGAGGTTGAGCAGCATCAACAAGACAAACTTTCGTTTTCGGTAAACAATGAGCATCCACACGAAGGCAATCAGCATCGCATTTCCGGCAAGGAATCCGACCACGCGATTGAGGTATTCCGTCCAGGTTTTTCGTGCATTAAACGCCTCTTCCACATAGACATCCGGATTCGATTGAATGCGGACAGCTGTTTCGTGCATGCCAACTGCGTTTAAAAAGCGACAAAATTTCTCCACTTTTTTCTCTCGTTTCAAGAGGTACGCTTCCCGGTAATCGGCTGGAAGTTCAGCTAATTCAGTGGGTGGGACCCATTGACCAAAGCATTTCGGCCAATCCGGACAACCCATTCCACTTCCCGTAATTCGCACCAAACTTCCCGCTACCACAATGAGGTAAATCAGGATTAAAACCATCCAATTGAATCGGACAAAACGCCTAGAAAATTCCATGGAACAAAAATACCAAGGATTTTAAGTTTAAGAAGCGATTTTCTCATATTTCCGATGGTTCATGCCATAAATGGATTTCAGTAGTTTTCAGCAATATCGTATCTTTGTGCCTTAATTAAATGAATATGGAATTAAACTCACTGACTGCCATATCTCCAATTGATGGAAGATATCATGCGAAAACCAGCCAATTACGCCCTTATTTCTCCGAATTTGGACTCATTCGCTACCGTGTGTTAGTGGAAGTGGAATACTTTATTTCCTTAGTGGAAAGTGGCATCGAACCGCTTGCTGACTTTCCAAAAGAAACGGTTGGAGCACTGAAGTCCATCTACCAAAATTTCACCGAAGCTGATGCTTTGTGGATTAAGGATACCGAAAAAACAACGAATCACGACGTGAAAGCAGTTGAATACTTCCTGAAAAGTAAAATGGAAGCACTCAACTTACACAAATACTTGGAATTTATTCACTTTGGATTAACGTCACAAGACATTAACAACACAGCCATTCCTCTTTCCCTAAAACAAGGGATTGAAGAAGTGTACATTCCGATGTTAAATCAAGTCATTGCACAATTAACCACCTACCAAAACGAATGGAAAGATGTCCCCATGCTTGCACGCACACACGGACAACCTGCATCTCCAACGCGTTTGGGGAAAGAAATTCAAGTGTTCACGGAACGATTAACGATTCAACGTAATCAATTAGTCAAACAAGATTATCCAGCGAAATTCGGCGGTGCTACTGGAAATTTCAACGCACATCACGTTGCTTTTCCTGAGCACGATTGGGTAGCTTTCGCGAATCAATTTGTCAACGGTAAATTGGCGTTAAATCGTTCTCAAACAACTACGCAAATTGAACATTACGATCAACTCGCAGCTTTGTTTGACGTGATGAAACGCATCAATACCATCATTTTGGACTTGAACCGCGATATGTGGACCTATATTTCGATGGAGTACTTCAAACAGAAAATAAAAGACGGTGAAATTGGGTCATCGGCTATGCCTCATAAAGTGAATCCAATTGACTTTGAAAATTCAGAAGGAAACATTGGCATTGCGAACGCACTTTTTGAACATTTATCGGCAAAGCTTCCTGTTTCCCGTTTGCAGCGCGACTTAACGGATTCAACGGTGCTTCGTGTCGTTGGAGTTCCCATTGCACACAGCGTGATTTCCTTACAATCAACCTTGAACGGACTGGGTAAACTGCTATTGAACGAAGTGAAACTTCATGAAGATTTGGACAATAACTGGGCGGTGGTTGCTGAAGCGATTCAAACCGTATTGCGCAGAGAAGGATTTGAAAAACCGTACGAAGCACTTAAGGGATTGACACGCAAAAATGAACAAGTGACCAAAGAAAGTGTCCATGCGTTTATTGATGAATTAAAACTTTCCCCTAACTTAACGGAAGAATTAAAAAACATTTCACCTAAGTCCTATCTTGGAATACAACTTGTGAATCCTTAACTATGGCTAGATTGCTCCTTGTACTATTGCTTTGGACCAACGTAACAGTGGCGCAAAACTTTTCAGTAACATGGGGACCTTTGGAAAGAAGCAATGGGTATTTATTGGACATTCTTCCGAAAAATCAGCTTGACTTCAATACGCTTCGTTGGACAGGAAGTAGCTCCTTGGGTTCTTACAAGTTGATTTCATACGACAACCTGACGCTTTTCAACCAGAAACGACTAAAACTCGTAACCGAAACGGGCTTGTGTAATTTTGTTGATGCCCTAAGTTTTGAAAAAGGAACGGTCGTTTTTTTATCGGACAGAATTGGTCCTGCCATGATGCTGTATGCACAACAATACGATGAGGAACTAAATCTGACCAGCACAAAATTCCTGGCGGAATATGAAAACGTCAAATTCAGCGCGAAACCTGCATTTACAATCATCGCCTCTCAAAACCGCAAATTTATTGGCGTCATTTGGGAACTCGAAGGAAAAGGAGTGAACAGCGATTTTTATGGCTATAAAATTTTCGGGGATTCCATGAGGGTCGTTCAAAGTGGTGAGTACAATGTTCCATTCGAGGGAAACCTAAGTACCTTTAATGCACACCACCTATCCAACACCGGAGACTACTTCATTTGCGTAACGGAACACAACAAAGCAAATGACCGCATGTTTACCCGTAGTTTCGACAACTTTAAAGCCATACACGTTTACAAAGCAAGCGAGAATGAACTCAAAGAATTTTCCATTGATTTACAAGGAAAACGCATCGATGACCTGGAACTTTCCTCCAATGAACTAGGTACTTTTGCCTTAACGGGTATCTACGGGTCCGGAAATAAAAATGGCATTGAAGGTATTTTTACGATTCAAATTGATCCAACGAACCAAGCACATAATTCAGAATCCTTTATTCCATTCGGGAAGGAAATTGTGAAAGAAGTTTGGAGCACCCGACAACAAGACCGCTTTACTAATACCAACAATAACCTATCGAATCCGAATGATTTAAATGCCCGAGATTACATCGGTCCGCAATTGTATGATTACCGCATGCGCGATTTTTTCACCTTATCAGACGGGTCGATAGTGGGTTCGATGGAACAATATTACGTGTACCAACGAACGACATACGACAACCGATCTAGCTTCACGACCACCATGAATTATTACTATTACGATGACATTATTGCATTTCGTATTTCCACTGATGGACAATTAATTTGGCAGAAACGGATTCCGAAATCACAAGTTTCTACCAATGATTATGGTGAATTTAGTTCTTATGCCAGTTTTCAATCAGACAGTTCGCTAAATTTTATTTTTAACGACAATCAACGCAACTATGATGAGCTCGGAGTATTCAACCGGACCGATGATAACTTTTACAGTTTTAATTTATCCAAAAAAAACAATGCCGTGGCATTGGTCAAAATTGATTTAGCCTCAGGTGAAATCAACCGAGAAGTAATGGAGAGCCGAAAAGAACTGAATGCCATCGTGATTCCTAAACAATTCCGTGTGGATGCGTTTAACAAAGAAATATTAATGTATTCCATTTCCAATTCTTTTGAAAGATTTGGCATACTTTCCTACAAATAATACGACCTATGAAGCAGCTACTTTGGATTGTATCGATTATTTTGTTCTTGGCGTCTTGCGATTCCTTGCATTCAACGAAAACAGCACCTAAATCACCGCTCAACGAGCGAGCGGATGCGCATAGCTACGCGAATCTTACAGAAATCTCTACGAAACACCTTCATTTAGAATTGGATGTAAATTTCGAAAACCGCACGATTTATGGGATTGCGCGACATGAAATGAAGAATTATGGTGCTGATACCGCGATTTTTGACATCAATGGATTAATGATTCAAAAAGTCACAATCGGCGAAAAAGGATCGGAAGAAGAAGCTGATATGTTTATCGATAAGATGGACAAAGACTCCATTCTCGGACAAGCGCTGATGGTTCCAATCAAAGAGGATACGAAATTTGTCAATATTTACTATCAAACAACCGAACGTTCAGATGCCTTGGATTGGTTAGACACCAATTTAACGAGTTCGAAAACAAAACCCTTTTTGTACACCCAAGGACAAGCCATCCTCACTCGTACCTGGATTCCGTTGCAAGATTCTCCCAGTAATCGCATTACCTATAGTGCCGATGTGAAAGTTCCAAGCGATTTAATGGCGGTCATGAGCGCACATAATCCAACGAAAAAAAACAACGAAGGATTGTACCATTTCGAAATGAACAAGCCCATTCCAGCGTATTTGATTGCACTCGCTGTCGGTGATTTAGAATACCATGCCTTTAGTGCGAATAGCGGTGTGTACGCGGAACCAGAATTACTTTCTTCCTGCGCTTACGAGTTTGATGCCATTCCTCAAATGATTAGCGCTGCTGAAAAACTGTATGGACCCTATCAATGGGATCAATACGATATTCTTGTCCTCCCTTACTCCTTCCCCTTTGGTGGCATGGAAAATCCGATGTTGACATTCGCTAATCCGACCTTACTGGCGGGTGACAAGAGTTTGGTGTCCGTCATTGCGCACGAATTAGCCCATTCATGGTCCGGAAATTTAGTCACCAATCGAACCTGGAATGACTTTTGGCTGAACGAAGGATTTACCGTGTATTTCGAACAGCGCATCATGGAATCCATTTACGGCAAAGAAGTGGCTGATATCCTCGCACTGATTGAATTCGATGAATTGAAAGATGAATTAAAACGCATCAAAAAATCCGAACACCCAGAAGATAGCCAATTGCACTTAGCACTAGAGGGACGAAATCCGGATGATGGAATGACGGATATTGCCTATGTGAAGGGTGCTTTTTTCTTAAAAACCTTGGAAGCACATGTGGGAAGAGAAAAATTTGATGTCTTTCTAAAAAGTTACTTTGAAACCTTTCAATTTAAAACCGTAGATACCAAGCAATTTATCCGTTTCCTAAACGAACACCTGCTAGCAAAGGAAAAAGGTAATTTTAATTATGATGCATGGATTTATTCTGAGGGATTACCGACAAACTGTTTGCAGCTGCATTCCACGCGCTTGGATGACATGCAAACGTTAGCAGATAACTTCACTCATGGAAAAGTAAGTTTTGCACCTAAAATCACCTACACCTATAAAAAAGTAGGGAAGCGTAGTAAGAAAATCAAACGCGTGGAGCAAATTACCTACCAGGACCATATTGTTCAAGAATGGCAAACCTTCATTCGCCGTTTACCTAGAAATTTACCGCATGCAAAAATGATGGAAATCGATCGATACTTGCGTTTTTCCTTTAGTGGAAATAGTGAGCTATTGACCGAGTGGTTTATTTTGAGCGCGAACAATGGCTACGCACAGACGAATAAACATCAAATTGCTGCCTTTCTGACAAAAGTTGGGAGAAGAAAGTACTTGATGCCGATTTACGAAGCGCTTTTATTGAATAAATCCACACGAAACTTTGCGGTACATACCTTCCAAGGTGCGAAACAAAATTACCACGCCGTATCCAGAAAGTCGATTGAAGCATTGATGTTGGAGACAAAGTAATTGGGAATGAGCTAAGGGGTCTTCCTTAGTTTGCGACCTCGCTCATGAATTTGATGCGCATTAAGCGCAACTCCTCTTCCGTATATAAGCCGTCAAACTCGTGGTATGCAGTAACTAAATCATCTGTTTCAGCTTCGGAGAAATAGTCAAAAATCTCTTCTTGATTTTCGTTGTCCAAAATGGTGTTGATGTAGTAATTGATGTTGACCTTGGTTCCGGAATTCACAATAGATTCCATTTCATCTAAAATGTCTTCAAAGGTTTTTCCCTGCGCTTTCGCAATGTCTTCTAAAGGAGATTTACGGTCGATGTTTTGAATCAACTGCACCTTTAAAACAGATTTGTTGACCAGCGTTTTTACGACCATATCCAGCGGGCGCTCAATGTCATTATCCACGACATAATTAGCGATTAAATCCACAAATGGCTCTCCATAACGCTGCGCTTTACCAGATCCAACACCTTGAATATTCGTAAGCTCATCCATGGTAATTGGATATTGCAAACACATATCACGTAGCGATGGCTCTTGGAATATAACAAATGGAGGAATGCTTTTTTGCTTTGAAATGGTTTTTCGTAAGTCGACAAGTAAGCCATATAAAACATCGTCAAAGGACGCTCCCTTTCCTCCTGCTTGAACAATGGAATCATCGTCATCTGTACCTGAAAAATCATGTTGTTTGATGAGCATGAACGAAACGGGATTTTTCAAGAAATTTCTTCCTTCATCCGTTAACCTCAAGGTTCCAAACGTTTCAACGTCTTTATATATAAGTCCACCAACTGCTGTTTGACGAATTACCGCATTCCAAAAATGCTCGTCCTTCTCTTTTCCAACGCCAAAGGTTGGGAATTGATCTTGTTTATATGCTTTGATATCTGCGGTCACATGTCCAGACAAATACGCGCAATAGTGTTTCGCTTTTTGTGTTTCGTCCATCAATACGATGGCTTTCAACAACATTTCAACGTATGTTGATCCTTCCGTCTTCTCTCTCGGGTTACGGCAATTATCGCACAGTTCGTTGCAATTTTTCTCTTCAAAGGATTCTCCAAAGTAGTGCAGAATAAACTTGCGGCGACAAACGGATGTTTCTGCATAGGAAACGATTTCATGTAGCAATTGTCGTCCAATCTCTTGCTCTGTAATGGCTTTTCCTTGCAAGAACTTCTCGAGTTTTTCGATGTCCTTGTAACTATAAAACGCTACACACTCGCCGTTTCCACCATCTCTGCCAGCTCTTCCAGTTTCTTGGTAGTAACTTTCGAGGGACTTAGGAATGTCGTGGTGAATGACGTAACGTACATCGGGCTTATCGATTCCCATTCCAAATGCAATGGTTGCCACAATCACGTCCACGTCTTCCATCAAGAACATATCCTGATGTCTTGCCCGCGATCCTGCGTCGAGTCCTGCGTGATAAGGCAAGGCATTGATGCCATTTACCTGCAGCAATTCGGCAATCTCCTCTACTTTCTTACGGCTTAAGCAATAAATAATTCCGCTTTCACCTTGATGGTTTTTAATGTATCGAATGATTTCCTTTTCCACGTCTCGTTTTGGACGAATCTCGTAGTACAGGTTATCACGGTTAAACGAAGACTTAAAGACGTCCGCGTCCAACATATTTAGATTCTTTTGAATGTCGTATTGCACCTTCGGTGTTGCCGTTGCTGTTAAAGCAATGACAGGGACATTCGATATTTTTTGGAAGATTTCGCGCAAGCGTCGGTATTCTGGACGGAAATCATGCCCCCATTCCGAAATACAATGCGCCTCATCGATCGCGAAAAACGATATCTCAACAGTCGTTAAGAAATCGATGTTTTCTTTTTTTGTCAGGGATTCAGGAGCAACGAATAACATTTTCGTATTTCCAGATTGGATATCCTTGCGAACTTGCTGAATCTCTCCTTTCGACAAAGAAGAATTCAAAAAATGCGCGACGTTTTCGTTTTCACTAAATCCACGTATGGCATCCACTTGATTTTTCATCAACGCGATTAACGGAGACACAATGATAGCGGTTCCATTCATCAACAGCGAAGGCAATTGGTAACACATTGATTTTCCTCCACCGGTTGGCATGATAACAAAGGTATTTTTGCCATTGAGCACATTGCGAATAATCGCTTCTTGCTCTCCTTTAAATTGATCAAAACCAAAATAATGACGTAAGGCTACCTTAAGGTCTATTTGATTTTCAATATGTATTTCGGACTCCATCTTGGATTGTGTCTTTGGGAAACAACAAGCTCACTAACTTGTTCATTTAAATGTAGGTATAATAATTCAATTAAAAAATTATAATTGATTGATCCTTTGGATTTAACCGTTTAATGCGACAACTTCCTTCACTTCTGGCAAATGTTGTTTCAATAAGTTCTCTATTCCACCTTTTAGTGTTGCTGTCGATGACGGACATCCAGCACAAGAACCTTTCATTGAAACCGTGACAATTCCATCTTCAAATCCGACAAAATCAATTGCTCCGCCGTCGTTTTCAACTGCCGGACGAACATATTCATCCAACAAAGCGCGAATGGGATCATCGAAGTCACTTGGATTAAATGATTTTGCTGGTTTGTCAGAACTTGAAGCATCCTCCACTTGCGCCAATTGGGTCGGCATTTGAATCAATATTTCTTTTCCAAAGGACATCCATTCTCGAATGAATTCACGCAATTCCATATTAATGAAATCCCAAGGAACATTGTCTGTTTTTGTGATCGTAATAAAATTTGCTGCAATAAATACTTTTTGAACAAAGGGAAAATCAAACAAGGCTTCTGCCAATGGTGAATATCCTTTTGAATCTGCTTTTGAAGTAAATTCAACTGCATCACCCGTAGCTAGTAAGTATTTGTTCGCAACGTATTTCATCGTTGTCGGATTGGGAGTCATTTCAGCGTAAACCGTAACTGGAACCATCTTTGTTTTTTTTTACAAAAATAGCCAAATTAAACCGTTGAGACCTCGAAAAATGTAGAAATTTTAAATAGACTGATGCGTGTTTTGCAATAAATCCAACACTGTTTTTACAGGCGTAAATACTTCATTGGGGATTTCAACAAATAAGGTGTTCCAATTCGCCATTCCTCCATTCCAAAGTCCAGGCTGTTCAATGAATCGAATGGATTTCCCCTGATGACTTTTCTCCACAATAAAATAGGCTTCCTCCTCTGTAAACATAGACAAATCATAGGCTTCACCTTGGGAATCTTTGAAGTCCAATGCCATCATCACCGGATTAAAATGGGTGCTCTGCATGAGCAACGCGTTCACTTTATCGGTATTCGCTAATTGTGCTTTTTCGACAATTTGTTTACGCGTCTCACCGTTTTTCTGAACAAAGAACGGACCTCCACCGGGCTGCCCCTCGTTTCGAACCATTCCGCAAACACGCAAGGGTCGACGTAGGAAACGGAGTAAATCGGCTTCAATTGTTAACTCATGTGCTGGTAAAAAGTGGAAACGTGCATTTAATTTTTCAAATTCAGCAAGTGATGGCTGCGCTTCTAACATGGAAAAGGCTTCTTTCAACTGATCCAATAATCCAACAAGAATCTTCCACTGTGAGGTACTTGCATCCGATTGACTGAAATGCTGCAAATTATCGATGTTTTTGACTAACACATAGTCGCTTTTTATTTGCGCCAAATTGGATAACAGGGTTCCGTGTCCAGCTGGACGACGAATGGGTTGCTCATCCTCTCCAAGTGCTAAAGTTCCATCTAAATAAAATGCAAAGGAATTCGTGTTTGGGTCTTGTTCTGAATAAGTGACTGCGTACTCATCACCGGTCATATCACTCAAACTCTGAATTGCCGATTGAAAATGCGCTTCAAAGGTGGATTGAATGGTAAAATGAAAATCAATCGGTATTTTAACCAATTGACTTCCTTGAATTAATTGCTCTTGAAAGGGATTCAAAATAAATGGACCCAAGGAATGGAAGGGTATGAGTCCTTTCGGAAATAATCCAAAATTCAAGCCTTCTTCACCAAGCACATAAGCAATCAAGTCTTCGATGCTCCAGGTAAAATTCTCCACTTTTTCTTTCACATCCGCTGGAAAACGCTTGTAGAATGCAAAAGATGAAAGGCGGCGAATAAACTGTTCTGTTTGCGCTTGATTCGTTTCAGTCGTTTGATTCATGTAATCATACAAAAACTGAAACATACGCGATCCTGAACCAGAGGCAGGGATAAAAAAGGAGAGTTTCTTTTTCAGTTGCTCAAAACGATGTTTCAAGCCTTGTTCCTCTTCTGGATTCAACTGAACGATTCCGTCACCAAGTCTACACGGACGAACAATATCCAAGGTCGGAGCACCGTTTAAAATGTCTTTTTTTTGCTTTAACACATTTATTTCTTCCGCTCCTGTTAATCCCATGTCTACTGAAAATAGTTATTTTGCACCGTGAATCGATTCTTCGAAATTATAAAATATACTTGGAAAGCCAAAGGAAGACATGGTATTCATTCACCATTCGTCTACGATTTGTTGGATAACTGTTTTAAAATTCCGATTTCAAGTCAGAAAATCAATGGAATGAGTGCAAAAATCAAAGTTCATGCGAAGACATTGCACTGTTTGATGCAACTATCGAAACACCTGAAATTTAATACACTACTTACTGAAAACGCACTTCGATCAGACATCGAAGGTTTAACGAAAGAACTAAATATTCCATCGGAGGTCCAAAATTTATCCTTTTTTGATCAACTGGAAAAAGAAAAGCATGCTTCGGTTATTTTGTTAACTTCAAAAACGGGTAACGAGGATATTTTAAAGAAAGTGAACGAGTTTCTTCCGTGGCTTGATGAAAATAGTATCATCTTGTTCGATGGAATCAGAGCAAATGACCTTGTGTATTCGGAATGGAAGCAACTGAAAGAAAAAACCGAATTTCACTTCAGTGCCGATGTATTTCACTTCGGGATATTAGCAAAGAGGTCCTTTCAAGAAAAAGAACAGTTTATTCTTCGCTACTAGTAAGCAGCAACAATCACATCCAACATTTCTGGCATAGACTTGACGCTCATTGAAGTAAAGGCATCCGCTTGTTTTTTACGGGAACTGATTTTTTCTTTGGATGCTATTTTTGAGGACATGACTTTTACTTCACTTAGATCGTTCGATGACCAAGTATAGCTGGTAGCACCCATATTCGTTTCCGACAATGTCGCACTTGATCCATTTGCAAGACTAGAGGACCACGAAACATCAGGGACTACGGTTACCATATCATCGGATGCACGCTCACTCTTCTCGGGCAATGGACCTTCTATCAATGCTACTTGTTGAGGCATTTCAGCATTTGTGGACTCCACAGCGACTGGTGCCGGAATAGTTAGGCCACCGTTTAATTTTAACTCCTCTTTTTTTTCTATTTGAACTTGCTTTTCTTTTAACGGAGTTTTGACGGAATTTTTCGCTAACGTTACTTCTGGTGTTGGTTGATACATATACCAGGTCAAAACCAATGCCGCTGCGACTGCGGGAATGGAAGCCCACGTTGCTACGCGACTAAATCGATTTTTGGTGAACTGGATTTCTTTTCCATTCGAAGTGGATTGTTTGCCCGCATATTGGATGGCAAAGAGCTGGTCTAAACGTAGTTTCGTGTTGGAATCATCTGTAGGCTGGTCCGACCACACATCGACGTGCTGAAACAGCTTTTTCAAGGACTGAAATTCCTGTTCATCGGCACACCATTCCACCAATTGGGAACGTTCATGATCATTCAATTCAGCAAACGAAGCATGTTTTTTCAGTATGTTTTTTAATTGTTCTTCCATTTTTAGTGTACTATTTTATAAACACTCAGTTGATTCGCTAAAAATTTTGTCGCATAAAACAAGCGCGACTTGACTGTTCCTTCGTTGATGTCTAAAATCTCGGCAATTTCTTTTAAGGCAAGTCCATCGAGGTGACGCAAGGTAAATACCGATCGATGTTTCTCATCCAGTTCTTGTAATTTCTCTTCAAATTCGGCCAAGAACTGCGCATCTTGAACTTGATTCAATACATTTTCACTGGATGCAGCGAAGGACGCATCTACACCATGAACCGTGTTTTTTCTTACTTCCATTCGTTTATATTCATTTTTACACATATTACTTGCCACGGAGAAAACCCATGTCTTAAAGGAACGAGAAGAATCAAAAAGTTCGGGATGTTGAATGATTTTCGCGAATAAATCGTGGACAAAATCCTCCGCTTTTTCGTCATCGCGCCAAAGCATGTTACGGAAATACCCTTTTAATTTTCCGGCATAACGATCATACAATTCCGTAAAAGCAGACTGATTCCCTTGTCCCAATGCATGCATCAAGGACTCATCGCTCCAGTCACATATCGCTTTACGAAACAACTTCATCTAGTTACCAGACTTTTTGATGGCTTTCTTACCGAGTATGAAATCCATACTGTCTCGGACCTGAAGTAACAAAACTTCATTTCCTTCCTGGATGTATTTCTGTTCCAAATACAGCAACAAGGGGATGTAATTCATGGCGAATTTACTACGCTCCTCTCCTTCGGTCAAACCGTATTTATTAAGTTGATTGAACCACATATCCTCCTGCCGATCTGGTAGATTCTCTGCAGGAGCATTTGCATACTGAAAGGTGACTCCAATAGGAAATAGTTTTTTTGATAGTGGCTCCAAGTAAGTCCTTGGAATCGTGACGGAAAGAAAAAGTTCCTTGTCCGCATTCAAGTAACAAAATTGACTCAAGTATCCGACATCGATTTTGGTCGTCTTTGGCAGGACATACCCTTTTCCCTCTAATGCTTTTCGGTATTGCGGACTCTGCAAGAAATCCAAGGAAACAACGTTGACATCCATTCGCTGTTGATGACTAAATTGATTAAAAAGAGCGCCGTATGTATCTTCAAATCCATGCGTAACAAGGGTGGAATTCATCGAACAGGAAGTCAAGACATCACTGGTGTATCGTTCCGCTGCCAAACTGATCACTTCATTCATCGACATGATTGAAAGCGCGTTTTGAGCTTTAAGCGTATCTCCACTGATGTATTTGAGTGAAACATATTGTTTCTGAACCTCAAAATTTTCTGGATTCATTTGAAACGCTTTTTCAAGAGCCTGTGATCGATCCAAATTGTAATTACCGGCTAAATAATACGCCAAATGATACTCCCAAGAATTGGGTGAAATCAGTTCGAGTTGCTTTACCTTAGCATCCATTTCGGATTGCTCTGCAGGCATCGGTGTGCGTTGAAATTTATTGAATTTAGAATTTTGACGAACAAGCGAAAAAGCAGAAAAAACCTGCACTGTTTTGTCTGTCTCGCGAAGGTCCTTTGTGTCGTCTTGCTCGGAAAATTCTCGTTCTTCCATTTTTTGATTCACATTGAAATAACTGGAGTCTTGTTTCAACAGTGAATTGGATTCGAAATTTGCATTGACCTCCAATTTCCCTTTGGACATGTTTGTCCCATTTTCAGTAACACCTATTTGGTTCGTACTTTGAGGTGTATTCAGGATTCCATTGGGCGGTTGACCATAGGAAATAAAGGAAAAAAGACAGAGTAAACTAAAAAAAATAGTTTGTTTCATCGGGATGATTTTTAGCTATTTACAACCAAGTTCTTCAAAGGTTCAAAAAAAGTCCCAATAATCCGTAGATTTGTTCGTTATATGCACATGAGAATCTTTTTTTCTACCCTTATCGCTTGTTTGCTCTTTCTTTTCACTTTGGGAACAAGCTCTTGTGGAAAGCATGTCATTCTTTCCAAAAACAACCTGAATTTTTCAAAAGACACGGTTGTATTTGATACCGTGTTTACCACGATTGGATCAACGACACAGCAATTTAAAATTTACAACAAGGACTCCAAAACGATTAAAATTGACGAAATCGAATTAATGGGCGGAACGAATTCCAAATTTTCCATGAATGTTGATGGACTACAAGGAACACAAATCAAAGACCTCTATATCGAAGGAGGAGATAGTTTGTTTGTGTTTGTCGAAGTCACCTTGGATCCAAACGGAACGAATTTACCAATGATCATTGAAGATTCCATTCGGTTTAAGTCCAACGAGAAAAACCAATACGTCAAACTTGCCGCTTGGGGACAAGATGCGTATTTTCATTACAAGGATTTAAACGAAGGAATTTGGCCAAACGACAAACCACACGTAGTCTATGGTTACGCAGCAATTGACTCCGCAAAAACATTGACCATCCAAGCTGGGACAAACATTTACATGCACAAAAACGCCATTTTGTATGTGTACAAGTCGACCTTAAACATTCAAGGAACACTTGGCAATGAAGTGATCATTCAAGGAGATCGCTTGGAGCAAGATTATCAGAATGTCAGTGGACAATTTTACGGCATCTACTTTCAACAAGCGCGTCCGTGTACGATCGATTACGCCATCATCAAAAATGGAACATCTGGTGTGCACTTATACGACGAAGACCCAACGAACAGTGATTACACACTTACAATGACCAACACGATTATCAAAAATCAAGCACGTTATGGTGTCTTCATTTTTGCTGGAGCGAAAGTGAAAGCTGAAAATTGCATCATCGCTAAAAACGGAACACATGCCTTGTTTGTCCTTCAGGGAGGCGACTTCAATTTCAATCATTGTGACCTACTCGGCTACGGCAGTTCAACGAATCCAGCGGTTGGAATCAGTAATTATTACACGGACTACACAGCAGGACAAACGAATGTTTCCTCCATCAACGAAGGGAAATTGTACAATTGTGTCGTTACTGGAAACTTGACCACAGAATTCGCCATGGATACGATTCAGATGTCCGGAGTGGTTTTAAATTTCGACTTTAAGAATACACTTATTCGTTCCGAGCAAGTATACACGGACTCCTTTTACGATGCGAGTGTCATTTGGAACGGCAACGCTCTTTTCACGAATCCAACAGAATTTGATTTTACTTTTGGCGCGAATTCGGATCTACAAGGAACTGGTGTGAGCACAAGCGTGGTTACAGATATTCTCGGTAATCCTCGAAACAATCCACCTGATATTGGTGCGATTGAATTGAATTAACGAAAAACAAGAACAAAAAAAATGCGGATCAAGATTGACCCGCATTTTTTATTTCGTTGAATTGGACTTATGCGCTAGCAATCATGTTGTCCAACACTTCCATCACACTTTTCACTGCTTCCGCCGACTCTACTAAAAGAGCACGTTCTGCGTCGTTCAATTGCAATTCGATGATTTTCTCGATACCGTTTTTACCAAGTACCACAGGTACACCTAGGTAGATATCGTTCATTCCATACTCACCTTGTAACCAAGCGCAAACTGGGAAGATCCGTTTTTGATCACGTACAATTGCTTCCACCATTTGAGCTGCAGCAGCTCCTGGAGCGTACCATGCTGAAGTACCTAACAATTTCACGATTTCACCACCACCGAATTTTGTGCGTTCGATGATTTCGTTCAATTTAGCTTCTTCGATTAATTCTGTTACTGGAATTCCACCAACAGTTGTGTAACGAGGAAGTGGAACCATTGTATCACCATGTCCACCCATCAATACTGCTTGAATATCTTTCGGGGAAACATTTAACTCCGTTGCTAAAAATGCACGGTAGCGAGCTGTATCAAGTACACCTGCCATTCCGAATACTTTACTTGGATCCGTGTTTGCATTCAAATACGCACAGTAGGTCATCACATCTAATGGATTAGAAACAACAACGATGATTGCATTTGGTGAATACTTCACGATGTTCTCTGTCACGGTCTTAACAATACCAGCATTGGTAGCGATAAGGTCGTCACGAGACATTCCTGGTTTTCTTGGCAAACCTGAAGTGATTACAACCACATCAGAATCCGCTGTTTTAGCATAATCATTTGTTGATCCAATCGTACGTGAATCGTACAAATTGATCGGAGATGTTTGCCAAATATCAAGCGCTTTACCTTCGGCAAATCCTTCTTTAATATCTAGTAAAACAATTTCGTTAGCGATTTCTCTTTGTGCCAACACATCTGCACAGGTTGCACCTACGTTACCTGCACCTACTACGGTTACTTTCATTTGATCTATGTATTAGTTCGTACTTGCTAAATAGCGACACGAATTTAGTGAATTTGAGGAAAATTTTGTTTTTTTGGACGTATATTTCATTTTTATTTTTTTCAAAAGGCAACCGACGTACCTTAGCGTCGTTTTAAAAATGTTGAAAATTGGAGAACCAGGGTCATTTAAAAGAAATTGTGGAGGGATGCATCCGAGGCGAACGACGTTCGCAAGAGGCATTATTTAAACAATTTTACGGAAAAATGATGGTGGTATGTCTGCGTTACATGACGGATCGCGACACCGCTCAAGAGGTTCTTCAAGAGGCATTTTTAAAGGTCTTTGACAAATTGGAAGTTTTTGATTTTAAAGGTTCATTAGAAGGATGGGTCCGTCGAATTGTAGCGAATACAGCGATAGATGCCCTTCGAAAAGCCAAACGGAATCCATTTTTGAGTGACCAGGACACCGATTTTAAACAAGCGGCAAGAGATGAGCTAGTAGAGCGAGAGGAACTAGACCTAATTGATTTAAAAGCTGAAATAGCGATGAATGCAATTGCGAAACTCTCTCCTGCCTATCGAACGGTGTTTAACTTATTCGTTCTGGAAGACTATACACACAAAGAGATTGCTAAACTACTCGGCATAAATGAAGGAACATCGAAATCCAATTTGGCGAAGGCAAAAATGAACCTTCAACGCATATTAAATGAAAAATTTGTAAACATCGACAAATGAAAGATGGTTTAGAAAATAGCTTTAAAGAGGCCTTGAATCAGTTCGAGCTTCCCTACGATGCACAAGCATGGGAATCCTTGAATAAAAAATTGAGCGCTAAAAAATGGTATCAGGCAACACAGATCAAATGGTCCGCTGCTCTGGTTATTGCCATTGGTATCGCGGCGTATTTTGTCCTGCCAACTTCGACTGACCGCAGCATCAAAGAAACGCACAACAAAACTACCACTAGGGAAACGAATACCCCTACTACTGTTACACCTAATCAAAGTGAAACATCCCCTTCTTCTCCTCAACGTTTAGTTGATAACGCAACGAATCCAAAAGGAATAGATCCATTGATGAGTCCAGGATTTACACCACCGGTAGTCGTTTCTGAACTTATTCCACATTCGATTCCACTTATTTTAGATCAAATCAACGTGCAAGGTTTACCAGATAAAGCAATTGATTATCAAGAACCAACGCCTTCTTACAACGGAGGAATTGCAATCATCGATTTCAAAAACAGATGTCAAGGTGAAACGTTGCAATTGGAAGCGGATAAACGCCATGAACGAATGATTAGTTATGCAGGAAAAGAACTTCACTTTTCTTATAACGAATCTATTTCACTGAAATTAACAGAGCCAGGAAAAGTAACTTTAACTGCGAATACGGGTCCTTACGGACAGTTTGAAGAAGTGGGGAGTTTGGAAGTTTATCCTTCACCTATACTAAGTATCACAGCAGAGCATACGCTCAATTATGTGGATGGATTACCAAAAATCAGTTGTCAAGCTGAGTCTAATGAATCATTGATTTCTTGGTATTCAACCTACATGCTCAGTGATATCCTTGGTAAGAACACGGAAATTCTTGCATTCGAGAAAGGATTTGCCATAATTGAAGCGCAAGTGACGTCCATAAACGGTTGTAAAACCAAAGAAAAGGAAATGGTAAATATCCCGTCTGACTATAATTTACTCGCTGTTAATGCCTTCAATCCACAGTCTTTGGATAACCGCAATAGCCGATTTATGCCTTTCGCACTGACTATTCGTCAAACACCGTTTAAGTTAATTGTTTTGGATCCAGATAACGGGGGACTTATCTTCGAAACGACAGACGCAGACAATGCGTGGGATGGGATTGACCGTCGTGACGGCAAGCTTGTACCTAGCAATAAGGCATACATTTGGAAAGTTGTCATCCAACATCCCGTTGCTGGAGAGAAAGGCGAATACCGCGGGACCATCGTTCGAATGTAAAAAAAACGTTTAAGATCGAATTGTAGGGGAAAATTCCCATGGATTATCGTTATTTTTGCAAGTAACGATGTACAATCACAGTTCATATCTTTTGGTTGATTTAGCTCCTCGAAATGAGACTGAATCGAAATACTCAACACTTTCTTGTTTATGAGTATTATACACCTACTTCCTGAGCACATCGCCAATCAAATCGCCGCTGGTGAAGTAATTCAACGTCCAGCATCGGTTGTAAAGGAGTTAATGGAAAATGCAATTGACGCCCATGCAAAATCGGTTCAATTGAATGTGAAAGATGCTGGAAAGACATTGATTCAAGTCGTAGATGACGGTGATGGCATGTCACCAGAGGACGCTGTAAAATGTTTTCAGCGTCATGCGACAAGTAAATTGAAAAGTGCAGAGGACCTTTTCCGACTGAAAACCAAAGGATTTAGAGGGGAAGCACTGGCATCAGTTGCTTCAATTGCTCATGTGAGTATGCGCACAAAGAAAAATGATGCAGAAACCGGTACACACATTGAAGTAGAAGGAAACAGCATCAAAACCAATGAACAAATAGTGTGTTCCAAAGGAACGGTATTCGAAGTAAAAAACCTGTTTTACAATGTACCCGCAAGAAGAAATTTCCTGAAATCAGAGAGCATTGAATTCGGTCACATACGCGATGAATTTGAACGTGTCGCCTTAGCTCATCCAGATATAAAATTTAGTTTACATCACAACGGACAAGAAATATACCAGCTTCAAGCAGGTGTACTTCGCATGCGTGTGGCGAGTATTTTCGGTCGAAATAGTAACGAACGACTCGTGCCGATTGAAGAACAAACAAACATCGTTTCGATTAAAGGATTCCTGGGGAAACCGGATGCCGCGAAAAAAACGAGAGGAGAACAATTTTTCTTTGTAAATGACCGCTTTTTCAAGGACTCTTATTTTCACCATGCCATTACCAAAGCTTTTGATGGAATGATTAGTGAAAAACATTACCCAAGTTATTGCATTTATTTGGATGTTGATCCGGCAAAAATCGATGTCAACATTCATCCCACAAAAACAGAAATCAAATTCGAAGAGGATCGGTTCATTTACTCCATACTTTTGAGCAGTGTCCGACAAGCACTTGGAAAATACAACATCTTCCCTACCCTCGATTTTGAAACCGAAACAAGTTTTGATGTTCCAAGCTCCTTTCGAAAAACGGAACCGATTGAGCCACAAATCACGGTCGACCCAAGTTTTAATCCATTTCATACCCAGAAAAACACTGCTGGATCGAGCGGAAATGGATTTTCAAAAGCTTTAAAAAATGAAGGATTTGGACAAACCATGCCGAGTTCGTCAGATTGGGAACAATTTTACCAAATTGAAGAAGAATCTTCTTCCAGTGATGGACTAATTTCTACACAAACCATTGGATTTCAAGACGACACATTTCAAGGGAATTACCTCATTCACGATCGGTATATTTTTTCTCCTACGAAATCTGGCCTATTAGTGGTGGACATTAAGCGTGCAAAATGGCGGATCTTATATACCGAGTTAATCGGGAAATTTATTCACCAAGCTTTAGAAAGCCAACAATTGCTTTTCCCGATGGAGAAAGAAGTGTCCAAAATGGAAATGGATCTTTGGTTAAGCCATGAAAAATTATTGAAGCAATTAGGATTTCACTGTGAATACGATCAAGAAACGATTTTCATCCACGGAGTTCCAACCGTGCTACCCGAAAATAGTGTCAACGACTGCATCGATTCATTGCTAGCAGATTTACAAGACCGTGACATTGATCAAGGGGATGTAGCGCATCACCTCGTTCGAAGATTAACACAAAATGCTTCCCGCGAAGCCGTTATTCGTCAAGCTGAGGAAGCTCAAGCACTTATCGAAGCACTTTTTCAATGCGAAGAGCATACACTTGCTCCGAATGGAAAGAAAATCATGCATACGGTATTATTAACAGACATCGCATCAAACTTTTAAACATGTTTAATCAACTCCCTCAAGTTACTAAGAACATCATCCTATTGAACATCATGTTCTTTTTGGCAACTTTGATTCTACAAACGAAAGGAATAGACCTAACTGCAACATTAGGTGCGCATTATGTAAACTCCCCGCTTTTTAAACCCTATCAAATTGTCACACACTTTTTCATGCATGGTGGATTCTTTCATATTTTATTTAATATGTATTTGTTCGCTATCTTGGGTGCTTATTTAGAACATATTTGGGGTCCAAAACGCTTTTTCATTTTTTACATGGCGACGGCACTCGGTGCATTTGCTCTTTACAATGTGATGGGCGTATATGAAATACAGCAGTTGAAGGCGTTGATTATAAAGGAGGGATTCAATTTGAATGAAATCAATCAGCTCATCATCAATAACGACCGGGACGGACTCATGGCGACAAATAGTCAGGTCGTTGTGAATTATGCTTCACAATCCTTTACGCCAATCGTTGGTGCTTCCGGAGCAATATTCGGAGTGATGGCTGCATTTGCCATTCTTTTCCCTAACACAGAATTCAGGTTATACTTTGCTATTCCTGTCAAAGCGAAGTATTTTGTTGCTGCCTACTTTTTAATTGAAGTTTACCTATCTTTCCAAAACAACGCAAATGATAACACCGCGCATCTAGCTCATGTTGGAGGCGCAATTGTTGGTGCAATTATTGTCCTCTTTTGGAGAAAAGCGGACCGTTCAAACTTTTGGTAATGCAAGGAAGAAATTTTTTAGAGGAACTTAAACACCAGTTGCACGCAGGAACAATGACCAATCGTTTGATTATTGTCAACGTCTGTGTGTTTTTGGTAATTGTCCTCTTGAAAAAGGGCTTTCTTTTATTTAACATCGACCCCTTAATCAGCGATAATTGGATTCATCAACTACTCGACTTAAATAGTTCCCTTCCCGCATTTATTCGAGCTCCATGGGGACTTATTACCAGTATTTTTACACATGAGCAATTCGGACATCTTTTGTTCAATATGCTATTCCTCTATTTTTCCGGACGGTTTTTTGAACAATATTTCACGAGGAAAAAACTCTGGCTCACTTATTTATTCGGAGGAATCTGTGGTGGACTTTTGGAGCTAGTAGCGAATAATGTATTTCCAGCGATGCAAGGGACGAATGTTGTCATTCTCGGAGCATCCGGTTCAATCATGGCCATTTTCACTGCGCTTGCCTTTTATCAACCCAATCTACAAGTGAATCTATTCGGGATTTTCCCAATTCGCATATACTTTTTGGCTTTGTTCTTTTTGTTTAAGGACCTGATCAACATCGGAACAGACGATCAAATTGCGCATTTCGCTCATCTGGGCGGCGCTTTGTTTGGCTTGCTCTCCATTCAAAACCTTCATTCCTCGAAAAACATTTTAAACAGAATAGATGGTTTCTTTTCGCGTTTCCGAACTTTTTTTCAGGTGAAAAAGAAGGTGAAAACCACAACTAATCGGTTTAAAACGGATGAGGAATTCAATCGAGAAAAACACCTTAAACAGGTGAAAATGGATCAAATTCTCGATAAAATATCGAAATCCGGATATGATTCTTTATCAAAATCCGAGAAAGATTTCTTGTTTAACCAAAGTAAAAACGGCTAGGATGCTGCAACGTCTTTTACGCTTTTCTTCCATTTTTAAAATGGCGAGTCTGATTAGCTTCGGGGCAATGATCCTATGTTATTTAACACCGTTCATTCACCCGAAAACTTTATCTATTCTACCCTTTTTTGGTTTACTTTATCCCGTTTTATTGTCCATTAATCTTTGTTGGCTCGTCATTTGGGGACTTGTGCGATCTAAATGGGCGATCTATACATTAGTCGTTCTTGCTCTTGGTGGCAAAATGCACTTCAGAAG
This sequence comes from uncultured Flavobacteriales bacterium, assembly GCA_903860985.1. Lineage (GTDB taxonomy): Bacteria > Bacteroidota > Bacteroidia > Flavobacteriales_D > Crocinitomicaceae > UBA952. Next base: position 4,916 of record CAIOSO010000075.1, on the reverse strand, counting down.
TTTGGCTTTTTCTAGTAATTCTCCAACAGATCCTTCCGGAATAAAAATACTTACCTACAATGTGCGTCTCTTTGATTTATTCAATCCGTCTTACGCAAAATCCATTGAACATCGAAATAAGATCTTCGCGTACATTCGACGTACAAATCCCGATGTCCTCTGCTTACAAGAATATTACCGACAAGATAAACCCACCAATTTTGAGGTCGTTGATTCTTTATTCGCCATCATGGGGAATCGCAACTACCATGAGCGCAGCGCACATAAACGCAGTACGCGTCAAAATTATGGCATTGCCATGTTTTCTAAATATCCCATTATCTCCAAAGGGGATGTGATGTTTGAATCTCAAGGAAGTTCCGATTTTAATTACTGCATTTACGCAGATATCATCAAAAACCAAGATACCTTTCGCGTGTACAACGTGCATTTACAATCCATTCGCTTACATACTGAACCAAACATAGAAGCTGCAACGGACGAGGAAACGATGGCCAGTGAACGCGTGCTTCGAAATGTCTTTTCCAAATTGCGCTTAGCCTATTTGAAACGAGCGGAACAAGCACGTAGAGTGGTGGAACACATCAAAACCTCTCCTTATCCAGTGATTGTTTGCGGCGACTTTAATGATACGCCAATGTCCTACACCTATAATCAGTTCAACCGTTTTTTGAAGGACGCTTTTCGACAGTCCAGCAAAGGAATTGGGTCAACGTACATCGGACGCTTACCAGCGGGAAGAATTGATTACCTTTTTTACGATTCCAAATTGACAACGAGTGGCTTTAGAATCCAACAAGAGGAGCTGAGTGATCACCGCGCACTTGTGTGTACTTTTTCCCGATTGAAATGATCTTGATTGTAGATTGTGGAAGCTCCAAAACTCCTCAAATCGTTGCGGTCTTTGAGGAATTCTGTGACACGATGTCCGTTGGACTCCATGATTTAACGGAGGAACTGGCAAACAATGCCATAGGACTTGTATTCTCCGGCGCTCCATTGCTCATTACCGAAATTGACATGTCGACATATTTGACACAAATTCAATGGTTAAAATCCTATGAAAAACCTGTTTTAGGTATTTGTTTTGGACATCAGTTAATTGGACTTCTTTACGGTGCAATTGGTTCAAAGATGCGAGAGGACCGAAGTTGGCAAGAAATTGAAATCATTGAAGATTCTCCCTTGTTTCATCGAATGCCGGATTGTTTTGAGATGATGGAAGACCATTGTGAACACATCAGTATTCCGCCGGAGTTCAAGTTAATAGCTGCTTCCGACGCATGTATAAATGAATGCATGCAGCATGAAAACAAAGCGATTTACGGTGTGCAATTCCACCCGGAAGTGTCTGGAAATTTGGGTAATATCTTGTTAGAGAATTTCTTCTTTATTTGCGAGCAATCGTGATTACTTGCCGGCTATCGAAAATAACTTCTCCTTGTTGATGATGCTTATTTTCCTTGTTTGAACTTCAATAATTCCTTCTTCCTTGAAATCCTTCAGTAAACGAATTAAGGTTTCGGTCGCCGTTCCTACAAAATTGGCTAAATCTTCTCGAGATAAATTAATGGGTTCTTTCTCGTAAATATCCAACAAGATTATCATCGTAAAGGCCAATCGTTCACGCACTGACTTTTGAGCCATGTTCGTAATGAAATCTGCACGATCCGCTAATTCACGTGAAAGTTCCTTGATGATTCCATTTCTTAACACAGGATTAGCATCCATCATGTTCAGAAAATCATCTTTTCCAATAAAACAGATGTTACTTTCTTCTAAGGTCTCTGCCGTCACCTTGTATGGAATCTCACTAAACATGGACCTGAATCCAACCATTTCACCAGCTTTTGCGATATGGATGATTTGCTCTTTTCCCTCGTCGCCCCGTTGAAATATTTTCACCATTCCAGCATTAATACAGAAAACACCACGCGGAAATGAACCTTCCAAAAACAATGATTGATGCTTCTTATAGTAATTACAAGCTTTGTGATCATTCATGTGATCAATCTCATCCTCACACAAAGAGCCCAAGAGTGAGCTTTTCCTTCCAACACAGGTCGAACAGGTAATATACTTGTGTGATTTCTCGAGCATTCGGTAGGATTTAGTATATCAAATGTACGAAAACAAAAGGATTTTTTGAAATATGATATTGGTCATTTTTTCCATATAACACTCCAACTACTTTTGTACGATGAATACGAAGGACTTCATACATAAATATAATGTACCAGGGCCACGATACACCTCGTATCCCACTGTTCCGTTTTGGAAAAAAAATGAGTACAACTCAAGCGAATGGTTGCAAGAATTAACTGATTCATTTCACCAATATCCAGATGCTTCCATTGGTATTTATATCCATCTGCCCTTTTGTGAATCCCTCTGCACCTTTTGCGGTTGCCACAAACGCATTACGAAAAACCATGCGGTAGAGTCGCCTTATATCGATGCCGTTCTGAAAGAATGGTCCATCTATCAAAAACACCTACCTACGAACATCCGAATTTCGGAATTACATTTCGGTGGCGGGACTCCTACTTTTTTTCATCCAGCAGCGTTACTTCGCTTATTGAAAGGGATTTTTCAAGTGGATCAAATCGATCCACAAGTCTGTGATTTAAGTTTTGAAGCACATCCAAATTCGACAAGTGAAGCACATTTACAGTCCTTGTTTGATGTTGGATTTAGACGCGTAAGTTTCGGGATTCAAGATTACAATCCAATCGTTCAAAAAGCGATTCATCGGATACAAAGTCTGGCGGATGTAACATCCGTGCATGAACGCTCAAAAAAAATAGGCTACACTTCCATCAATCACGACTTAGTTTACGGACTTCCGCATCAAAGTTTAGCTGGATTTGAACAAACCATTGACGATACCATTCAATTAAAACCAGAACGCATTGCCTTGTATGGCTATGCGCATGTACCATGGATCAAAGGAACGGGACAACGTGGATACGATGAAAAAGATTTACCACAGGACATGGAGAAACGTGCACTATATGAAATGGCCTGTGAGAAATTGATTTCCAGTGGATACGTGGCGATTGGAATGGATCATTTCGCTTTGCCAAGCGATAAATTAGCACAAGCATTTTATGAAAAACGATTACATCGGAATTTTATGGGGTATACCACACAGACGACTACGTTTTTACTTGGACTTGGGATGTCTGCGATTTCTGATAGCTGGACTGGATTTGCACAAAATGAGAAGTCTCTTGAAGCGTACCAAGAACAGATCAATAAAGGTCAATTGGCAGTTTTTCGCGGACATGTACTCAGTAAATTGGAATTAGAAATTCGCTCGTATATCTTGGACTTAATGTGTCAGTTCGAAACTACTTTCCAAGTGGACTCTGAATACAAAGAAACACATCGCTTTATTCTTGAGAAACTACAGCCATTAATCGAAGACGGATTAGTTCGTTTGAAAGGTGCTTCTGTCATCATTACTGAAATGGGTTATCCGTTTGTCCGAAATGTCTGTATGGCTTTCGACTTAGATTTACATAAATACCAAGGTGGTAAACCCTTGTTTTCAGCAACCATCTAACTATGGAAAATTGTTATCATTGCGGAGATGTCCTTCCAACGCCTTCCATCCTACACGATGAAAAAGAATTTTGTTGTCAAGGTTGTGCCAACGTATATTCCTTGTTGAATTCGAATTCCCTAAAGGATTTTTATCAATTTGAGAAAACACCTGGTATTAAACCAAACAAAGGGAGAAGCGACAAATACCAATTTTTAGATATTCCAGAAATTCGTGCGCGGTATATACAATATGAAGATGAGCAGATTGCACGTGTAAAATTTTCTTTGCCGAGTATCCATTGTTCTTCTTGTATTTACCTACTAGAGAATCTTGCCAAAATAAATACACATGTCCTCACTTCTCAGGTACATTTTGCCAAGAAAGAAGCAACGATTGTTTTTGATCGAAATGCCATGTCACTTTCCGAAATTGCCGATTTACTGCACTTCATCGGTTACGAACCAGATTTTGGACGTAAAGCGACAAACCAAGGGATACAAAAATCCTTTCTATTAAAAATTGGACTAGCCGGATTTGCCTTTGGAAGCATCATGCTTTGGAGTGCACCTGATTATTTTGGCATTACACTCGACAATTTATCCTTTCGGAATTTCACGGCGTATTTGTCCTTCATCGTTTCATTGCCCGTATTTCTCTATTCGGCAAACGCGTATTATTTATCCGCATTCAAAGCCGTTCGGAGTCGAAGCATTAATTTAGATGTGCCAATTACCTTAGGTATTCTCGCACTCTACGCGCAAAGTACCTATCAAATATTTACGCAACAGGGTCCTGGCTACATGGATAGCTTTGCTGGATTCATTTTCTTTTTGTTGATTGGAAAATGGTTTCAGAATAGAACCTACCAGTCGCTTTCGTTTGACCGAGATTATTCCTCCTATTTCCCAGTGGCGATCAACCGTATTTCGTTAAATGGATTGGAAATAATTCCGATAGAGCAATTGAAGGAGGGAGATCGAATTCAAGTCCGCAATGAAGAAATCATTCCCTGTGATAGCACTTTAGTTTCGGAGGAAGCACAAATTGACTTCAGTTTTGTGACGGGTGAATCAGCATTAGTCACCAAGAAAAAAGGCGATTTAATCTATGCTGGCGGAAAGTTAATGGGATTGAGCATTGAGTTGTCGGTTAAATCGGTGAGCAATCGAAGTCATTTAACACAACTCTGGAATGAGACGAAGGATAAAAAAGCGTCCAACAAACTCATTCGATATCAAGATCGTATTTCACGGTATTTTTTACTCATTTTGATGATTGTTGCGCTTCTTTCAGGTATCGTTTGGACATTCATCGATCCAAGTAAAATCATGACGGTCATCGTTTCCATATTAATCGTTGCTTGTCC
>CAIOSO010000074.1 GCA_903860985.1 uncultured Flavobacteriales bacterium | reverse complement strand
TGTAATCGCGTATTCGAAAACAAAGCTGGCCGGTTATAAGTGCCCGAAGCGAATTGAGTTTCGAACAGAGTTGGCCCGGACTGCCACAGGCAAATTACAGAAATTCAAACTTCGCGCACCATATTGGGAAGGTTTCACTCGCCAAGTCAATTAGTTGTAAAGTCTGGTTATCAATAAGTTGATCAAGTCCAAAGTGTCTCTTGGAGACGAGAGCGCAATGATGCCGTTGCTCACAGCGGTCTTGCTGAGTCCGATTGTTGCTTTACTATTTCATGCCTTGGAAAGACAACAAGCAGACAATCTACTTCCTGCATTTTTCAGCACCGACCACTTGACATGGTTTTACTGGACGCAGTCGCGGTTTGGAAATATTGATCCGTTATTAGCATTTCCAATTCAAAACATTCGTTGGAATTTGATCATCCAAGTGCTGCTCAGGGTGTCGTCCATACTTTTTGTTACTTTTTGGTTTGGCCAGATTGTTTCAATAATGACAACTGTTAAACGCGAGTATCTGATGTTCGCTTCGTTACTATTATTTCTTGTTTGGGTTCGATACTACACAGACGGAGGAGATTCGCTCTTGTATGGAGCGAATGCGCATCCGCTGGCTCTTCCTTTTGTGATTCTTGCCGTAGGTTGCATTCGCCCGATGAATTTTTCGGCCGATCAGAAATGGCGTCGAAAGTTTTTTGCTTTAACTTTGACGTTTACATTCTGGTGGATTGCCCTGTGGACCAGCGTTCTGGTCATTCTTTGGGCACCTGTGTTTATTTTGATCTCGCTAACCGCATCGATTCATTTGCGCCGAGAATCATTGCGAAACATCTTAGGTTATGCGTTCTTTCAAATTTTATGTCTTGGAGTAAATGGACTTTTCTGGATTGAAATAGCTAGAAGAGGAGGAGAGGATTCGAAATACACGTGGGTTGGAAGTGCTGAAGCCCTGAGGGGCCACCAATATATTTACAAATCAGCAATAATTGCTGCTGTACTCATTCTTGTATCCATTATTTTTGTTCGTAGTTTGCGTGCTGCTTCGCTTATCTTTTCAGCTTCTGCGCTGCTAAGTTCCATCTATTTCATAGCTGCATCCAATCATGTGCGGGTTTATGAATTTTCTCCTAGATATTTTGCGGTCCCATTATTTCTAGGAGCATTGATTCCATCTTTGTTTATAATCGCACGAGTTTTTGAAATTATTGCTCGATTTAGGATTTTCGCGTTTTGGTCTGAAATTTTTATCGGCTCGTTTCGCTATGTTCGATTGCTCATGGTTGGATTGAGTTGTGTTTCAATGATCTTTATTGGAACAGCAAAGGTTGGGTATGGGCTTGGGAAACCCGATGCAATCGGGTTTAATAACACGGGTCGGGTTATGCATCTAGCAGAGTTCGTGGAATTCCAAAAGAAGAGCAATACTCAGATTCGGTTTATTTCAGGAAACTATTGGGATGTATGGCCAACAGTTTTTGAATTAAGAACGCTCGGAATTGATGTTTTAGCTATAACCAAGAAGGCAGAGTTTCAAAGTGGTTTCAAAAATCTCTACACCGGGCAAGAGATTGAAGGTTTATGTATTGACACTGTAGAGAAGTGTTACGGATCTACGATTAACGCGCAGCTGCACGGTAGACAATTGGAATCAAGCATCATTGCTGAACCACTGATGGTTTTATTTAATGGTATCGAATTGCGGTTGATGAAGGTATGGAAACCCTAACTGTGGTTATGTCCAAGAATCTGATCGTTGAACAATATCGAGAAGAAGGCTACGCAATAGTTCGGCAGCTTTTTGATGGCGATGATGTAGTGCGTCTACAGCGCGAGACCGCCGACCTGTATCAAATTGGTATACAGCATCCCATCACGTACAAACACGGCAATTTGGCTTACGAGATTTTGCCGGAGAAACATTTTGATCGGCGATACATGATTCAGGCGTACTGGTTCGCTTGGGCTAGCGAGTATTTTGACAGCTTTCGAAGTGATCCAGCATTTTTGAAACTGTTGGAGCCATTTTTGGGTCGAAACATAAAGCAAGTGGCACAACAGATCCATTGGAAGCCGCCAGGTGCAACTGTTTCTGGATATCGATTTCATCAAGACCTGCGTTTTCGAGAGAGTAAATCTAGTTACGAAGACGTTGTTCGTGATTCGGTGACAGTTGGTATCGCAATTGATCCTGCAACTTCAGAAAACGGATGTTTGAAGATTGTTCCACGGAGCCACACAAAGGGTTACTTGGGTTTGTCGGATAACGGTGAAGGTTCAATCATGAAGGGTCTTACGCATGACGATGAACTTCTTGCGGTCGG
>CAIOSO010000073.1 GCA_903860985.1 uncultured Flavobacteriales bacterium | reverse complement strand
GATTACGCGAAAGGAAACAAATAAGCATGCTTCCAAAGGAAGAACGTAAGGCATACAACGAAGCATTTTGGTCTGGATTCAAAGATCACATGCGTGGAAAGATGTCAAGTACAGGTCGACGCGTTAATTGGGCAAATTATCCTACTCAGGTTAAAAACACCTATTTGCGCATGATTTGCACGGGAAATCAAACAGCCATTTGCTACGATGTACAGTTTCGTGATGCCGGAATTCAAGCCATTGTTTGGGAACAATTGACTGAATTGAAAGTCGTTTTGGAAAACGCGATGTCCATTCCAACTTCTTGGGATCCCGCTTTTCACAATGCTGAAGGACTCACCATCGGACGAATTTCTTGGGAACTAGCAGATGTAAATTTTTACGAGAAAGCCGACTGGCCAAAGATTTACGCTTTCTTTCAAAAACACTTAATAGAGTTTGATTCCTTTTACCAAGAATTTAACGACATCCTCATTACCTTGGTCGACTAGTAACAAATGTAAACGAGGTTCGTGTTCTTGTATAATGGCACTTTAAAAGTTAACTTTACCATATGAAACAACTTCTTCTTTTAATCCTCATCTCTTTTTCTTTTGGGATTTCAGCACAAACAGTCATTTTGTCGACTGATTTCCAACAAGGAATTCCGGCCAACTACTCGCTTGTTGACAATGACGGAAATACCCCTGATCCATTAGTAGCGGAATATACAAGCGCTTGGATTACCGTTGTTGACCCTGAAAACGCCTTGGATACCGTAGCTGCTTCCACCTCTTTTTTCACCGCGTTGGATTCCGCTAGTCGCTGGATGATTACTCCTCCTCTTGCACTTGGCACTGTTGGAAATTTCATTCAATGGAATGCGAAGTCACATGATCCGTCTTTCCCTGACAGCTACTTGGTTTTGGTGTCTTCCACAGATAATCAGCTTGCTAGTTTCACGGACACGATTGGATACATTGTAGAAGAAAATTTTGAATGGACGAACCGCGAGGTAAATTTATTCACACAAGGATACCACGATCAAACGATTTACGTGGCGTTTGTCAATGTAACATTAGATGGATTCAAATTATACATCGATGATATTGAAGTGCGCAAGGACGATGTAACGGGGTTGGAAGAGCCGAGTCCAATCAGTTTTGTCGTATACCCGAATCCAAGTTCAGACATGATCTTTGTTTCTGGATCACAAAACTTAGAAAAAATGGAATTATTGGATTTGAACGGAATGTTACTTGAAACAACAGAATCAAGCTACATGAATGTTCAGTCGCTTCCAACAGGCATGTACTTGATTCGTTGCACGATAGATGGAATTTCATCTACGAAACGCTTTACAAAAATCTAATGACACATTTAATCGATCAAGTTGCGCAGCTCGTTGAAGTAAAATTCACGGGACTAGAAGGCAGCCATGATTGGTTTCACATCAAGCGTGTTTGGCAAACAGCACTTTACTTGCAAACGATAGAAGGAGGAAATGCGGATGAAATTTCTCTTGCGGCCTTACTTCACGACTATTCGGACCATAAATACAATGGTGGAGATTTTGACGCGGGTTCGCGAGAAGTCCTGAATTTACTCAATCAATTGAATTGTCCTTTCGAATTGGCCGACCGTGTTGCAAAAATCGTTCAAGTCGTTTCCTACAAAGGAGCGCTCGTTTCAGACGAAGCAACGTCCATCGAAGGAAAGATTGTCCGTGATGCCGATCGTTTAGACGCCATTGGAGCGGTTGGCATTGCACGTGCCTTCTCCTATGGAGGAAGCAAAGCACGTCCACTGTACGATCCGAGCATCGCTCCCCTACTTCACGCCAGCAAAGAGGAGTACGCAGCGGCGAAGAGCCACACCATCAATCATTTCCACGAAAAACTCTTGTTACTCAAAGACCGCATGGAAACAGCGACTGCTACTACACTTGCAGAAGAACGACATGCATTCATGCTGCAATATTTAGCGCAATTTGAGCGGGAATGCGAGTTACATTAACAATTATATCAGAATTCTTTTTTATGAACAAGTTCTACAACATTCAAAATCTATTTGTCTGAACTATTCTTTAAATCCAATTTTTGAACGGTTCGACTGACACACCTTCTTTTGGTCCTTTTGCATTAAATACGTCAAAACCTGTTCGATGTCCACAAATTTTCGGTCGTAGTGATTTTCCAGTCAAGAAATAAACTAGGTTAAACGAGACTTATTTCTGACAGTTCTTTTCCAATGGTTTGAATGCCTTTAATGATTTTATCCGTTTGTTTAGCCGATGGATGTTTTTTTCCGCGCACGTATTGTGATAAAAGTGTTGGGTTCATTCCGATTCTCTGAGCCAAAAAATTTGCATTCAACACTTTGTAATATTGAAAAAACTGTTTTAAATCCAAATTTAATTTAATATTATCGGTACTAACTTCATACCCTAATTCTTCATAGGCAAAGTTTAATGCCTCTAATAAATTTATGTAAAGCTCTGAAATGTTTCCACCTGTGCTATAGACACTTAGATGTTCAGCATACGCCGAATATCCTGTATTCGTTTTTTCAACTGTGACTTCTATTTTTTTCTTTAACGGTTTCATGATTTAATTCCTGCTTGTTTGAATAATTTTTTCTCGAGACCTTTTCCTAACTCTTGACTTCCATGATTAGGAAAAATGATCACACCCAGTTTTGAGTGATGTTTAAGTTTTACATGAGATCCTTTTTGAGAAATTGGATACCAACCATCTTTTTGAAGTATTCGAAATGCTTCTGAGGATTTCATAACAAAGGTAAATTATTATTTACTTTAAACAAATTATAAATGTGTTATTTAATCAAGAAAACAAGAATAATCCATTCAATTAAGGCAAATGATTTATATCGTTGTCCACCCCAACTTGATGTCACATTTTGTGATGTCAAGTTTGTCATTTCTTTCTCGGTTAATTCAAACATAAAATCACTGGGAAAGCGATCAATATTCATTCGAACAGCCTGTTTCCATACGCGCGTTTCCACTTCATAAATACGTGTTAAATCTATATCCAACATTACTTTCATTCCATGCACCTCATGGATGCTTTCTTTGAATTGTACTAATTCCATTTCTTATTCTTTAAATCCAATTCTTGAACGATTCGACTGAATCACCTTCTTTTGGTCCTTTTGCATTAAATACGTCAAAACCTGTTCGATGTCCACAAATTTTCGGTCGTAGCGTTTTTCCAAATTGCGTAATTGAATAGCGAGCTCCTCGTGCGATAGAGCCCACTGACGCATGTGTAAGAAAGCGCGCATGATGGAAATGTTTATTTCAATTGCTACATCTGAATGAAGTACACTTGACAACATGGCGATTCCCTGTTCTGTAAACGCAAAAGGAAGGTATCTTTTACCTCCCCAACTTGAGGACGCAAATTGCGTCCTCAAGTTTTCCCATTCATTTGAAGTTAGTTCAAACATAAAATCTGGAGGAAAACGTCGTGAATTTCTACGAACAGCTTCTTTTAATCGCTTTGTTTCTATTTGATACATTTTAGCCAAATCCATATCCAACATAACTTTCAGACCACGAAGCTCATGAATGTTTTCTTTTATTTTAACCAATTCCATTTTTTAATCATTTAAATTTTTAATTCATAAATATTCACTATTGCCATAAAACAAATAATCAATTACAATACATCCTTTCTTTGAGGACGCAAATTGCGTCCTCAATATTTTTCTATCTTTTATTACTTAAACTTTAAATCCAATTTTTGAACGGTTCAACTGACTCACCTTCTTTTGGTCCTTTTGCATTAAATACGTCAATACCTGTTCGATGTCCACAAATTTTCGGTTGTAGCGTTTTTCCATATTGCGTAATTGTATTGCGAGTTCCTCGTGCGACAAAGCCCACTGACGCATGTGCACGAAGGCACGCATGATTTGAATACTCATTTCAAGGGCTTTTCGGGAATTCAAAACCGCACTTAACATAGCGACACCTTGTTCCGAAAAAGCAAATGGTAAATATTTGGAGTGCTTTCCTCTTCCAATTTCTAAGGTCACAAATTGTGATCTTAAAACTCCCCCATTCATCTTGATTT
>CAIOSO010000072.1 GCA_903860985.1 uncultured Flavobacteriales bacterium | reverse complement strand
GTTGCCATCACTTCATTTTTCGAAATACTTGCAGATGAAGATCAGGCCACAACAGGTGCTTGTTCATGGGGAAGCACGATCACTAAATCCTATTTGCCAAACGAAAATGCAAAATATTTTACCGAAGATCAAAATCTGATCGATTGGTTGCGTCAATTCTCGAAAGATAAAGATGAAACGTATGTGCGTGGATTCTTAGGGAAAATGTTATTTACGGGAGAAGAGTCATTAAAAAAATCAAATGTTCTTTCCGGAGGCGAAAAAGTACGTTGTATGGTTTCACGGATGATGTTGACCAATGCAAATTGTCTGATCTTGGATGAACCTACAAACCACTTGGATCTGGAGTCGATCACCGCCTTCAATAATGCTTTGAAAGACTGGAAGCATGTGGCACTGTTTACTTCTCATGACCACGAGTTCATGCAAACGGTAGCAAATCGTATCATCGAGATCACTCCGAATGGAATAATCGATAAACGAATGACCTATGATGAATACATTTTAGATGAAGGTGTAAAAGCCATGAAAGAAAAGATGTATCCGAAGTTGGCCAAAGTAAAATAAAAAAAATCCCGATAATTTTTATCGGGATTTTTTATGAAAACTAAAAAACAATTATGCCTTATTAAATTTCTTGATCGCTTTCCCTGTCGCAGTTGTTATCTCCATAAAATAAATTCCCTTTTCAAGGTCAGCAACATTTAATTCCAATCGTTCAGTACCATCCAATTTTTTATCAATCAACAATTTTCCTAATACATCATACACTTTAACAGCACTTACTTTTTCATTGTTTGATGTTTCAATAATTAATTTATCAACTGCAGGATTTGGAAAAACTGAAATGCTGTTTGCTAATGTTTCTTCAGTGATTCCAGTCGAACAAGCTTTATACGCTAATGAATGAGTGGAAAAATAAGCATCGAAACTTGCAGCACTGCCAATTGGGTACATATCCTGCTCTAAAATTGTCTTACTAGGAGCAATTAAAATATACGTTGGAAATGCTGTCACTCCATATGCACTGACAACGGCATTGCCACCACCGCCACTACCGCTTATAGTAGGGTAACCAGGGCTGCCTCCTAAATACGTTGTTTCATAAGCAGCGCACTCTGCATTCGTATTCCCTAAATCAATTGACATAAAATAAACATCTTGAGTGTTACACCCATAATTTGTAAAGGTTTGTTTGAAATAAGGGCAAGTTGCCTGACAAGGCCCACAAGTTGTAAAGAAAAAATCGAGACAAACGTACTTGCCGGAATTTAAAATTGTGAAAAGATTGTGGCTGTTTCCACCAAGGTCAGTAACAGTAAAATCGACTGCAGTTGTAAGTGTTGTTTGCGCCTTTGTATATGAAATACTTAAAAAAAGCAAGATGGATAAAATGTAAATTTTTTTCATTGGCTTTGTTTTATAGGTTAATATTTATCAAATAAACAAAAAGTATCCTTCCGATTCAAATAAATCGATGATTATAATTAGTATTCGATAGAAGTATAAAAAAGTGTTTTATTTTCTGGCAGGCCTTCTGTCTTTAGAAAAATTCGATTTTTTCTTTCCCGAAAATGGTTTCTTAATTCTCACTTCTGGAGCATAAATGGGGCCTGCGGCAAATCCTTCAGGCAAGGGTATTTTATTAACTTCTGCTCCAATCAATGTTTCTATCTGCAAGAATTTTTGCTGATCGTATTCATTAATAAAGGTCAATGCAACTCCTGTTGACGCAGCCCGGGCTGTTCTGCCGATGCGGTGAATATAATC
>CAIOSO010000071.1 GCA_903860985.1 uncultured Flavobacteriales bacterium | reverse complement strand
TCGGGTTTATCAGCACATTTGGACTAGACCACAGATAAGTGTATGAACCTGATCCATTGTTCTGCGCTTGTAACTGTAACACATTCGTGATGCAAATGGAATCCAAACATTGGATGGAAATGGATTCTCCAAAAACTGAAATATGAACGCTATCCATCACACTGCAATAGCCATTGTCCGCTTGAAAATAATACGTTTGATTCTGTGGATCGACAAGGCTTAAGTTTGGATTTTGAAGATCGACATTCAATGTATCACTGAAATAAGCAAAATTGGACCAAATATTCGAGGTAGCCGAACCTGTAATGATGGGAGTCAAGATCGTTTCGACCGATTCACATAAGAAAATCGTATCCGGAAGATTCACGAGTAAAGGTGCAGAAACTTGAATGGTCAGTGCGTAGGCGTCCTGTCCCAAACAGATGCTATCTGAAATCGTCAATTGAATTTGATAGGTCCCAGGATTTGAATACGTCAGTGTTGGATTAAAATTGACCGAATCAACCACTCCATTTCCGAAGTCCCAGAGGAAGTCCGTGGTAAATGTCGAACTGTTGTTCAAGGTGAGGACATATGGCGCACATCCCAAGGTATCATTGACGCTAAACAATGCTTGGAGCGGAACATCGAATTCCAGGTAAACACTATCCAACTTCGAGCAATAAGGATTACCGACTTCAATGTAATACCATCCTGGAGTAGAAACGGTAACCGTTGAATCGTTTGGATTATTCAGGGGATTACTTAAATTGGCATTATGCGACCAAATGAATTGTGTTCCGGTTCCATTGTGAAAAGCAATGAGTTCAAATGGATTCGAACTGCACAAACTAATCGTATCGAGCACATTCAATTGAATGGAATCCAACACAAGCACTTGAATATTGGCCGTATCCGTTAACAGACAAACACTATCCGTCACATACAGGTTCACGTTGTATGATCCCGCCTGTGTGTACGTAACGGAAGGATTAAAAATCACGCTCGTTGTATCTCCATTGCCGAAATCCCACAAATACGAGTCTAATTGAGTAGATGTATTTTGAAAATTGACCGTTAAATCGGCACAGCCAGCCACGTTATTCGTTGTGAACGACGCGCTCGGAATCAATTGAAAATCAAACTTGAAAACCAAGTTGTTGCAATTGGAGGAATTGTTTGAAGAGGACCAAGCTCCAGGAGAGGTTGGGAAATCACTGTGCGCGCCACAACCACCGCAAACGGACTGATACACAACACCGTTTTTATCAAAACGTGATGTTCCGCCATCAACGTGCTCTTCCGACAAAGAACCACCGATATACGAACCATAAAGTAATCCGCTAAAGTCATTTTGGACAACCATCAAGTAAAAATCGAATCCCGTTGTGGAGGACTGAAAGGCATTTGGCGAAATCGGCATGCCACTAATCGGCACCGATTGTAAAATATTCGCACCCCATCCGGAAACGTACATATTACCACAAATATCTACTAGAAAAGCGGCTGGTGAAATATTAATGGACGGGCTTCCATTTCCAACAACCGTCGACGCTAGGTTGGTCGTTAAATTTGGATTGAGCTTCAAGATAAACTGACTACTTCCAGGATTGGAATAAGGTGCATTGTTGACTGGGAACGTTCCTCCAACGGACTGACCCAACAAGAAAATTTGATTCAAGCGATCGATTTCCACAAAGAATACTTGGTCGTAGTTGGATGCACCTACGTAACTCGCTTTTTGAATGCTCGTTCCCGACGGAACCAATTTCACCACAAATCCATCCGTTTTCCCACCTTGAAAGGAAGGTTGATACGCTCCGCTTGTTCCCGATAAATTGTTCGAACAGGTTCCTCCGGCAAAGACAATCGCTCCAAGTGTATCCAACTTGACAGAATAACAGGCATCGGAATTATTTCCACCGTAATAAGAGGAAAACTGCAAACTAGAGAAGGAAGCATTCAATTTAAAAATGACCCCATCTTGTCCAGCGGACTTGTTCGCTTGAAAAGCATTCAAGGTTGGGAAATTTGTCGAACGTGTGCAACTTGCAATGTACACGTTGTTCAACGAATCCAACATGATTTCCCCACGGAATTGATCCCCATAATTGGTCGTTAAGGAATCATAAGCCGAAACAGAATTGTATGGTAAAGCTGTTGAACGGTAATTCACTCCGTCATTATCTGAACCGCCCACATAGGTTGACGCCAATAAACTCTGTCCGTTCGAAGCGATTTTTGAAATGTAAATATCTGTTCCTTGATTCGAAAAATAAACACCATTGTACAAGAAATTTGCACCAAAGGATCCACCACCATGCGTTGCCTGAAACGCTCCCGCGGTTGTTGGGAAATTCGTGCTAGAAGTTGCGCCAAAAACATAAATGTTATTCAAGGAATCACAGATTAAACTGTGAGCGGTTTCTGTTCCCTGTGTCATATCGCCACCTCCTAAAAAGGCCGACCATAACATGTTCGTTCCAGTTGGATTGTATTTTGTGACAAACACATCCGTAATTCCGTAGGATCCTGCAATGGAAGTGAAATTTGGGGAAATATCAAAGGAATTCGCGTTTGGAAGAGGGAAATTATTCCCGTAAACCATACCAGCTGAATACGCGGAACCGTCATTTCCGTAAGTCGCTGTCATTCCAAAGTTATCGGACACGGAACCATTATACGTCGCAAACACGAGCACTGGATCAATGACCATTGGAAATTCATCATCGTACTTTCCTAAATTATAGCTGTAAATTCCCTCTTGTTCTTTAAACGAACATAAAACGGGGATTTTTTTTCCATCAATGAGTTGGTAGGCAATTGGACGCTGTTCGATGATTTCCCCAATCGCTGTTTTCAAGATCAATCGTCCATCTCGAATGCGAACGGAAGTGAATTCACCGGAATAACTCCAACGAATTTCGTTTGGATTTGCTCCTGGCTCGACAAAGAATGAATACTTCAAGGCATTTTTCTCGCTTTCCCATAGCAAATGAATATCTGCGTAAAAATGCTCGTATTCCACCTGGGAATATGCGTGAACGTCATGCGTCCATTTGGTGGAATCGTTGCCAAGAAAGTAATTGTAATAATGTGTCGAACGTCCTTCTACAGAATAGACTTTGTCACTTTTAGAACCAAGAAACTTTTGCTGAATAAGCGCGGATTTCAAACTTGGATTTTCTACGTTTTTTAAGTCGTAGTGTGCTTTGTGCAGGTCCGATAAATCCTGTATTTGAAACAAGATGGAACTGTCCCCTATCCACAATTTTCCACCAGAAACGGAGGACTGAAACTGTACAACGGAAGGCCACTGTCCCTTGTTTTCAATAAATTGAATTTCGTTATGAGGCGTATCCTCATGAGAATCCTGCGCGGACACTTGAGAAAGTGATGCGAACAGAGATAGCACAAAGAAGTAACGCATTTTCAAATCGACTAATTTCACGCTAATTTAATCATTTCATGTCAGATTGAAATTAGGGTGCAAGAATCCCTTGAGAAATCCTTAAATTCGTCCTTCAAACACGAAATATGTCAGAATCACACAACCGTATTTGTCAACTATTTGATATTCAATACCCATTGATTCAAGCTGGAATGATTTGGTGTTCCGGATGGGAATTAGCCGCTGCTGTTTCAAATGCTGGTGGACTCGGAATTATTGGTTCCGGATCGATGTATCCCGAGATTTTGGAAGAACAAGTCCTCAAATGTAAACAAGCGACGAACAAACCCTTCGCCGTGAATTTACCGATGTTGTACCCGGATATCGATAAGCACATTCAAACCATCATCAAACATAACGTGCCGATTGTTTTCACGTCAGCAGGAAATCCAAAAACATGGACGAAGCACCTACAGGAACATGGAATCAAGGTGGTGCATGTCGTTTCCAGTGTGAAATTTGCACTGAAAGCACAAGATGCTGGAGTGGATGCGATTGTGGCAGAAGGATTCGAAGCAGGTGGACACAACGGACGCGATGAAACGACTACGTTTTGTTTGATTCCCATGGTGAAAGCTGCTATTGACATTCCGTTAATCGCCGCAGGTGGAATTGGCACAGGTCGAGGAATGCTCGCTGCGATGAATCTTGGCGCAGACGCCGTTCAAGTGGGAAGTCGCTTCGTGACGTCTACCGAAAGTAGCGCTCATGAGAACTTTAAACAATACATCATCGCTAGTGAAGAAGGTGACACGATGTTGACATTGAAGGAACTGACACCGGTTCGTTTATTGAAAAATGAATTTTACACACAACTACAATCCGCCTATCAAGACGGAGCAGATAAAGAGAAATTAATAGAAATTCTCGGACGTGGACGTGCGAAAAAAGGCATGTTCGAAGGAGATTTGGTGAACGGCGAATTAGAAATTGGTCAAATTGCCGGACTCATTGAAAAAATTATGCCTGCAGGTGAAATTGTTCAAGAAATGATGAGTGAATTTCATCAAGCACTGAACGAACAAAAGAACTATTTATGATTCATTTTGAACGATTTAAACTGGATAATGGCCTAACGGTCCTTTTCCACAAAGAAGCATCCACCCCAATGGCCGTGGTCAATTTATTGTACGACGTTGGTGCGCGCGACGAAAGCGAAGAAAAAACAGGATTTGCCCATTTGTTCGAACATTTGATGTTTGGTGGATCGGTCAACATTCCCGATTTCGACGGACCACTTCAAGCAGCAGGTGGAGAAAGCAATGCGTTTACCAGCAACGATATCACGAATTATTACGATGTCCTGCCAGCTCACAACCTCGACACCGCACTTTGGTTAGAAAGTGACCGCATGCTGTCCTTGGCATTCACGGATAAAAGTTTGGAAGTTCAACGAAACGTCGTGATTGAAGAATTTAAGCAACGTTACTTGAATCAACCGTATGGCGATGTATGGATGGAAATTCGCCAGTTAGCGTATACCAAACATCCCTACAAATGGGCAACCATTGGAAAAGAAATCAAGCACATTGAGGATGCGAAAATGAGTGACGTGAAAGCGTTTTTCAAAAAGCACTACCATCCATCCAATTGCATTTTGTGTGTCATTGGAAACTTTGAGTTGGATTACGTAAAAGAACGCGTCGATCATTTTTTCGGTTCCATACCTAAAGCCAAGAAATCAGCCCGCATTCTTCCTTTGGAGCCTGCTCAAGATCGTTTTAAATCCAAAACCATCGTTCGCAATGTACCGGCGGATGCATTTTACTATGCCTTCAAAATGCCGGAACGAAAAAATCCTGGTTATTACCTAGCGGATTTATTAAGCGACATCATGGGACGTGAGAAAGTTTCCAAAATGTATGTCGACCTCGTCAAGAAACAAAAATTGGTCTCCGAAATCAATGCCTACATTACGGGGTCCATCGATGAAGGATTATTTATGATCACCGGAAAACTCAACGAAGGAAAGTCGTTTGCGGACTTAGACAAAGAAATCTGGAAAATCATCGCACATTACACAGTGACCTTGATTTCCAAAAAAGAACTCGAACAAATTAAAATCAAACTTCGAACGGCACGCGCTTTCCAAGATCAAGGATTATTGAACCGAGCGATGAATTTATCCTTCTTTGAATTGTTAGGCGATGCCAATGGAATTAACGAAGAACAAGAAATCTATCAATCGATACATGCTGAAGATCTGCGGATATTTGCAAAACAATTGTTCATCAAGAAAAATGGAGTTTTATTGAAAGTTAAAAAGAAAAAAAATGCTTAATCGTCAAGTTGCCCCGAAGCTCACACCTATCAAATCGATTGATTTCTCGGTGCCTGAAATGGTTGAAATCCATGCTGGTATTCCCTTGTATTGGAAAAACAACATTGCCAACGAAACGGCAAAAATGGAATTGCATTTCAACGCTGGAACGACGATTGAAACGCCTATTTTAGCTTCTCTTACTGCTGGACTTTTAATTTCAGGAACGAAAACGAAATCAGCGATTCAAATTCATCATGCGCTTGATGCTGTAGGAGCATATTACGATGTCAGCGTGTCACAAGAACAAGCAGTCGTCACCTTGTATGCGCTAAACAGCTACTTGAAACAAGCATTTGATATTTTTCACGAAGCCTTGACCGCTGCTATTTTCCCGGAAAAGGAAGTACAAGAAATCTGCAATGAGCGACAAGAAAAATTAAAGGTCCAACTGCAAAAAGTGAATGTATTAGCACAGCGTAAAATACAACAAGTCCTTTTTGAAGAAACGCCCTATTCACAAGTAATCTCTCAGAGAGATTATGCAACGGTGAAACGTACAGACCTCATCGAATTCCATCAAAAACACTATTTGAAAGGATTATCGAAAGTATTTTTAGTGGGAGATTTTTCAAAGGACGTCATGCTGGACATCAAAACGGCCTGTGCTGATTTCGTTGGAAAAGCCTTCCAACCCGAGAATTGCACGTTTAGCGGGAAAGCGCACATTGAACATCAAGAAAAATCGGACGCACTACAAACAGCGATTCGCATTGGGAAAATCATGTTCAACAAAACCCATCCGGATTTTATTTCCTTTTCCGTCATGAATACCATCCTTGGAGATTATTTCGGGAGTCGCTTGATGAGTAACATCCGTGAGGACAAAGGCTACACCTACGGAATTGGGTCCTACATGATGGAAAACACGCATTTTGGGTATTTCATGATTGCGACGGAAGTTGCCAAAGAAGTGCGCGAAGCCACCATTCAAGAAGTTAAAAATGAACTCGAGCGACTACAAACGGAACTGGTTCCAGCGGAAGAATTGGAATTGGTTAAAAGTTACTTGCTCGGACAATTACTCAAAGCAGCCGATGGACCCTACGCGATGCTGGATTTATTCTCTGGAGTAGAATTACATGGCATGGACATCTCATTTTACAATAAATACATCCAAAAAGTACAAGAAATTACAGCGGAAGAAATACGCGAAATGGCTTGTAAACACTTGGATTGGAAAAGTTTGTCGATAATTAGCGTTGGTTAGCAACTTATTCAGTTAACTTTCGTTATACTAAAACGGGTCTTTTCCCGTTATTTTACTGATGTTTAAAGTTACTTTTCTACTTTCCTTATTATTGCTTTTGCAAAATGCTTTTGCATCTCATGTCATGGGAGGTGAAATCAGCTATAAATTCCTTGGTGGAACAAATTATCAATTTGAATTGATCTTTTACCGCGATTGCAATGGAGCTGATGTAAATCCAGTCTCAGAACAACTCAAAGTTTGGAACAATCCAAGCTTATCTTCCATCACTGTCAATTTCGTTTCTCGTCAAGACATTTCTCCGACTTGTTCTCCCGTAACTGGTTCACCCGGACCACTCCTATGTGGAACAGGAAGCAATGGCGGAAATGGTTTAGGGGCAGTTGAAAAAGTACTGTATCGCAGTGCGGCAGTTTCTTTAACCGGAGTTCCTCCGGCAAATGGCTGGATCTTCACCTACGAAAACTTTTCTCGAAGCAACACGGTTTCCAATTTGATGAATCCCGCAAACTACGGAATCACCTTGGCGGCGAAAATATTTCACTTAGATACTCCGGACGATTCACCGGTATTTTTTCAAGACCCACACTTTGTGAGTTGCGCTGGAACACCTTATACCTTCAACGGAAATGCCATCGATCCAAATTTAGACTCCTTGGTTTTTTCCTTCGGAATTCCTTACAACAATATTCAAGGAGCTAGTTACAATCCGCCAGTAGATCCCATTCCGGTTCCCTTTGAAATCGGATTCAGCGCCATTAATCCTACGCCTAACCAAAGTTTAAATCCGGGAAATATTCCAGCGAGCCTGAACCCGATTTCTGGAGAATTAACCTTTACTTGCGTAAACATTGGGAATTACGTGGTGAAGGTGTTGGTGAAGTCATACCGCCAAGGAATCTTGATTTCAGAAGTTGAACGCGAAATGCAATTGATGGTGATGCCCTGTTCCGGTGGAAACAATCCACCTGTGATTACGCCACCATTCCCAGGAAACTCCTTCGATCTGACCGTAAATGCGGGAGATTTGGTTTCCTTCAACTTAAATGCCAGTGATGCTGACCTACTGCAAGATGGAAGTCCACAAACATTGACCATGACTGGATCAGGTCCCATGTACGGAACAAACTTTACCTCCAGTACAGGATGTAGCATTGCACCATGTGCGAATTTAACGACGGGATTTCCCTTAACTGGAACTGGATCTATCAGTACCCATTTCAATTGGCAAACGACCTGCGATCACATCTCCGATGCGCAAGGAAATACGATGAGTCAAATGACGTATACGTATGTTTTCCGCGTACAAGATAATTATTGTCAAGTTCCTCAAGTATCTTATGCGTCTATTACCATTCATGTCCTCAATCCAGGAATCATTAACGCACCAGAAATTAATTGCATTCAAACGGCGAACACGGAGGACCTAACTATTTTCTGGAATCCAGTGACCAATAGCAACAACGCATTTGTATCTTATCAAATCTAT
>CAIOSO010000070.1 GCA_903860985.1 uncultured Flavobacteriales bacterium | reverse complement strand
ATTCGTGCAATGGATTTTATGATTGATTTTTTTGTGGGGGAGAATGGAAAACAAAATTGAAAGGAGGTCAACTTTCCTACCTTCGGTTTTGAAAATGAAAATTTTTCAAATCCGTCCCCGGTTGTAAAATCGAATGAAATTGTCATAAAAAACAAAACCCTCAAGATATTTGATACATCTCGAGGGTCTCTATTTCCTACAGCCATATAGGACGTGTCTTTAACGAAGCGTTTGCGGTCTGGACGGCTCGTCCATTTCAGTGTTTTCAAGGGTTTCAGAGGTTGGTCTAAAATTGCTTATAAAACACATTAAATCAATTAGTTACAAAAATATTTTGTAAGATTACAAATGTTGAAAACATCATAATGCAACCTAATCCGTCCACGAATCCGTCCACGGTTTTTCGTATCTTTGTTGAAAGATATTAACAATGGTAAAGTTCTATTTAAGGGATGTAAACTCGCTTCGAAAAACGAGCATTCAGATGGCTGTTTTTTATGACAACTTAAGGATGAGAATTTCGACTGGAATTTCTGTCGATCCAAAGCAATGGCATGAAAAAAAGCAACGAGTAAAAGTAAGCATTGAAAACGAAGAATCCAACACTATTAACGATAAATTAGATCAGTATGAACTGGTCTTGGATTCTCTCTTGAAAAGATACCGTGATGAAGATTTCTTCCCGACTCCTGAGGGTATAAAAGCGGACCTGATGAAACTCAATAAGGTTCCATCAAAAAGCAAGAGATCCAAATCCTTCTGGGATCACTTCGAAGATTTCGTGACGGAAAAACGCAAAATTAATCCCGATGTGCGCCATTACAACAATTGCTTGCGAAAGCACCTACGCAAGACCGAGGAAATCATTGGACGAACATTGACTTTTTCGCTCGTCAATGCACAGAGTAGTCGGTTTAGCGAAGAATGGACTAATTACTTGACCTTCGTGGCGGTCAACTCACAGGGAGACTACGGACTCATGCCTAATACAATTGGTAAGGAGAACAAGAACCTCAAAGCCTTTTTCAATTGGTGCTTTGATAAAAACATAACGAGCAGATTCAGTTTAAAGGCTTTTCCAAGCATCATGGAAGACGTCGACAACATTTACCTCACGGAAGCCGACCTTGAAGCCATCGAAGGCAAGTTAATTGAAGATCCGAAATATGCGGTTGTCCGAGATCTATTTCTTGTTGGCTGCGAAACGGGATTGCGCTATAGCGACTACGTTCGAATTCAGTCCCATGACTTCATGCGAGATGAGTTGCACATTGTCCCGAAGAAAACCAAAAAAGCAGGGGTGAAGAAAGTCATCATTCCCCTCAGTGATCGCTTCAAACGCATCTTGGCTAAATACGATGGAGTGCTGCCCAACCTCCACGCAAATCACATCACCAACTTCAATAAAATGATTCGTGAAATTTGCGAGTCCTTGGACATGAAGGACGAAATCAAGTTCTACCGAGAAATCGCTGGAAAGACCATCAAGGTCACTAAATACAAATTCGAAGAGGTGACATCTCACACCTGTCGACGCACATTCTGCACCCTCAAATTCCTCAAAGGAATGCCTGCCCAAGCCATCATGAAATTCACCGGCCACACCTCCGAGCGCAACTTCCTCAAATACCTTAAACTCGACGCCGAACTCACAGCACAGAAATACAAGGGTTATTTTTGAAAATAATAACTTCGTGAAAATCGTGCTTAATTAGCACTCACCGGCAACCGGCAATGTTATATTGAAAAATAACATTTCCAACTTAAAGTTAACTTAAGTTAGATCTTGCCGTGTTATTTTGTACAATCGTACAACAGAATGAAAAAAATCACAAATCCTAGATTCCTTGTATTTCCATCTTAAGTTAACTTTAAGTTAGATTAAGTCGACTTCAAGTTAGTTGTAAGTTGGATTAAAGTTGGTTTGTTTTGGGATTTGTCGGGTATTGTTGTACAAATGTGCAATTGAAACGTTTTTTTGTGATAGTCAACGAAGGAAAAAAAAGTTGAAGCTAT
>CAIOSO010000069.1 GCA_903860985.1 uncultured Flavobacteriales bacterium | reverse complement strand
CTGCACGTCGTGACAACGGGATCTACAATCCCTCAACTCCCACTCTGATAAAAGCACAATCGCAAGATGGTGCTTTTTTCGTTTCAGGACATTTTGAGTTTACTCAAAAAAGGACGGAAATGAAAAAAGGACCGCCTGAACGCAGTGAAGGAGTGCTTTTATCCACTGCACGTCGTGACAACGGGATCTACAATCCCTCAACTCCCACTCTGATATATGTATTATTTGGGACGATATTCACACCGATTGAATTCACCGAAGTTTGTTTATTGACAAACCAAGGTGTCGAACCAAGGAGAATATCCCACCCAGATTCCTAATGCGCCTCCATTGATATTCGTCGGGACATTGGTTGGCGTGGCAAATGGATTTCCACCTGAATACATTTGGTTGTATTTTTTCTCGAAGAAATTGTATTCTTTTCTACCGATTTTAGAGAATTTAACGATTACCGTATCGCCGAGTTTATAGTACCCCCTGTATGCCGGATCAGCGTTTGGATCATCAAAACTCATGGGATTTTCATAGGCAAAATCAAACGTTTGACCATTGAAGAATTTATCGTTAAAAAACGGATTAAAGGTTCTAGAGAAATTGGTCATTCCAGCTAATTTCACTTGCCACGCATATGAATCTCCACTTTGGCTTGGATCGCTCAGTTTCACCCATGAGAATCCACGGTCTGTATACGAGCCTTCCGGCTTCCAATAAAGTGAATCAAGCGGAGTTGGATTGTAAATATTTGTTGCAGCCGTATATTCAGAACCGTTAGTAATGACCCTCAAGGTATAGGTCTTCCCTACTTCACCAATCATTCCAAAGGAAATGTAGGCGCATAAATGTAAGTTTATAAGAACATCAACAGGCAATCCAAAGAACGCAGCAGCAATTTCTTCTGTTCCTGGAGGAAGATTATCCGAACAAATTTCAGTTAAGGTATCGGTTTCCGTCCCATTCGAAATAATCACTGTCGCTCCAGACACAAATCCATCGAGGTACGCTTGGAAGTTCGTTGCTGAATATACATTATTCGATTTACTCAGTAATACAATTGCAGGTTGACCCGTTTCGATACTACCATCAATGACTAATTGATCTTTGTAACCAGGAATGTCAATCTGAACTTCTTTTGTACACGAAGTCACAGCCAACAAGAGTAAACTACTGATGATTAGTTTCGTTAAAATTCGAAATTCCATGTTGCGCTAGGTATGATTGGAAATAAGGACACTTGTTTTACGGTTAGTTTAAAATTTCCTTGAAGGAAATCACCATCGTTATCTACATACAAAAAGAATGGATTCATGCGGTTGTAGACATTGTAAATCGAAAAAGACCAGTTGCTTCGATACCTTTTCTTCACTTCTATTTCTTTCCCAGTTGTTGGATCTATTTTCGTTTTGTATGCTTTGCTGTAAAGTGTTGCCGATAAGTCTAAACGGTGATAAGGCGCCATTCTTGTTGAATTTCGCGCGCCGTAATTGAATAATAGGTTTTGTTCCTGAACATACCATGAACTAGGTAATGTCAAGGTATTTCCCGTTGCATAAATGAAACTAGCGGAGAAAGTCCAACGGTCATTTAATTTATATGTTCCAACAAGACTTAAATCGTGACGTCGGTCGTATTTTGCCGGATAAATATTTCCTTCATTGATGTCTGGAAATCTTCTTTCTGTTTTCGCCCAAGTGTAGCCAACCCAACCGGTGAATCGTCCAACAGATTTCTTGAAAAAGAACTCAATTCCATAAGCCCTGCCTTCTCCGAAAACCAGAATGTTATCTGTGTTATCGTTCACATTGTCGCCTGGTAAGGCACCTTCTTTGAATTCAATCAGGTTTTTCATTTCTTTGTAATACACTTCAATGGAACTTTCGAATTTGTCGTTAAAAAAGTTTCGGAAGTAACCGACAGAACCTTGCCATCCCTTTTCAGGCTTTGCGATATCCGTTGTTGGAAACCAAATGTCAGTAGGAAGAGAAACGGCGCTTAATGACGTCAAATGCACATATTGGTAATTGTATGCATATCCCGCTTTGATCGAACTATTGTCCGGCAACAACCAACGCATGGAAACACGTGGCTCTAGTCCGTGGTAAAACTTAATTAAATCGCCTTTTTGGTATTGAATCGTTGTGTCTTGGGTACTGATCCCATCTCCTTTGATGTAACGTGTAAAAGGACCAACGTGTGCAAAAGCACTGTAGCGTAGTCCGACATTTAAGCGCAGTTGATCATTCAAATCAAATTCATCTAGGATGTAAGCAGCAGCTTCATGGGAATACAATTTTTGTGCTGCACCCGTATCGAAAACGGTGGTGTCATTCTGAGCGGTCACACTAGTTGGTGTAAACGTATGGTATTTGTAATCTGCTCCCCATTTAATTCGGTGAATAGGATTCGGGAAATACGAAAAATCTACTTTTGCCCCGACATCGCGGATTCCAGAAGCGAGTTCAAAACGGAATTCATCTTGTTGAGAACCAAATTTAAACATGTAGTCTGAAAAGGTCGTTGTTAAATTCATAAACAACTTATCCGAAAACAGGTGATTCCAGCGCAAGGCAGCGATTCCATTTCCCCAAGGCATGTTCGCACCAAATCCGCCTTTCGTATCCGAGAAGTTGAAAACATCCTTTCCGTAATATCCGCTTAAAAAAATACGGTCTTTAGCAGACAACTTGTAATTTAACTTCGCGTTGAAATCATAAAAGAAATAAGATGATCCTGCGAATGGAGAAGTATCCGAAATAGCTGCTTTCAAAAGGATGTCAATATAGGTTCGACGTGCAGAAACGATAAACGATCCTTTGTCCTTTTTAATGGGACCTTCTAAGGTTAAACGTGAAGAAATCGCACCGATTCCACCGGTCACTTTTAAGCGTTTCATGTTTCCTTCATTCATGTTTACTTCGAGAACGGAGGACATTCTGCCTCCAAAATTGGCAGGCATTCCACCTTTGATCAAGTTCACTGACTTCACAGCATCCGCATTGAACACTGAGAAGAATCCAAATAAGTGAGCTGCGTTGTAAACGACTCCTTCGTCCAACAAGACTAAATTCTGATCTGGACCGCCACCTCGGACGTAAAATCCTTGTCCACCCTCTGAAACCGAAGATACACCCGGCAATAATTGAATGGCTTTAATGACGTCCACCTCTCCCATAAACGCTGGTAGGGTTTTTATTTGGTCCATTTGTAATTCAATTTGGCCCATTTTCGTGGAGGTAACATTTTCTGTTTTCTTCACGTTGACAACCACTTCATTGACGTTATTCACTTTAGATCCCAATTCAATGGAAAAAACTTGACTTTTCGATAAATCAATTTCTTTCACTTCGGAACCATAGGCCATGGATCGAAATTCTACAGTATATTTTCCTGGAGCAACGGTAAGTGAGTAAAATCCATAGGAATTTGACATTGCGCCAACTTTGAGGGAAGGGATAAAGACTTTCACATCTTTCAACGCTTCACCATCAATGGCATCTGTGATATAGCCACTCAGTGTGACTTTTGTTTGCGCAGCGGCAAAAAAACAGGTAATTGTTAAAAGAAAGGAGAGTATTATTTTCATTTTCCCAAAGGATTTTATGCAAGTTTGGACGCTTAAAAAACGAATTCGTTACTAAAGTTCCGTGCAAAAGTAACAACTTAATAACGAAAGTGTTTGAAGATTCTTGTGTTTAGATGACAATGAATCCAAATCCTTGTAATTTTGTCCTATGAAAAAATGGAAAAACATTTGTTTCTTAAATAGTAATGACGGAACAGGACTATTATCCTTTGGCATCGAAACCGAGTTCATTATGGATCGTGGGCAATCAATTGAACAATTGCAGCAGTATATTCAAGATAATCGAGGACGCTATTTATTTGGATCACTATCATACGAGTTGAAAAACGAATTCGAAAAGCTCAATTCACGACATGAAGACCCTTTAAACTATCCACTCGCACATTTTTGGGTGCCAAAATACGTCATCCACTTAGAAAAAGAGAAATTTCAATATCTTCAGGGTGAACAAGATGAAGAATCTTTTCAATTTTTAGATTACTTCATGGAAGAGGAAATTGACCACAATTTCCACACCTTTCCTTATCGTTTCAAGGCTCGCACACCTAAAGAACATTATCTTTCCCAAATTGAGAAATTGAAGGCATACATTCAACGTGGGGATATTTACGAAATCAACTATTGCCAGGAGTTTTATGCGGAAAATGTAGAGATTGAGTTTCCGCTGGACACCTATTTCAAGTTGAATCGCATCACCAAAGCTCCATTTTCGACCTATCTTCAAACAGATCATCATGTTGTGTTTTGTGGCAGTCCAGAACGTTACTTGAAGAAATCCGGTGAGCGCATTTTATCTCAACCTATCAAAGGAACCGCGCCCAGAGGAACCAACCCAACGGAGGACGAAGCATTGAAACAACAATTAGCAACGGACCCCAAGGAACGTGCGGAAAACATTATGATCGTTGACTTAGTTAGAAACGATTTATCTCGCATTGCAAAAAAAGGATCGGTAAAGGTGACGGAACTTTGTGGAATCCATACGTTTGAAACCGTTCATCAGATGATTTCTACGGTGGAA
Organism: uncultured Flavobacteriales bacterium; assembly: GCA_903860985.1. Classification (GTDB taxonomy): domain Bacteria; phylum Bacteroidota; class Bacteroidia; order Flavobacteriales_D; family Crocinitomicaceae; genus UBA952. Next base: position 3,114 of record CAIOSO010000069.1, on the reverse strand, counting down.
TGTGAAGTAGACAAAGACATTCACTTCTTGGATGTTCTAAAGGCAAGTTTCCCCATGGGAAGCATGACCGGCGCACCGAAAGTGGAAGCCATGAAAATCATTGACGAGACAGAGGATTTCAATCGAGGAATTTATTCCGGATCGATTGGCTACATTAGTCCAAACGGGGATTTCGATTTCAACGTGGTCATTCGTAGCTTCGTTTACAACCGCGAAAAAAAATACCTTTCGTGTGCTGTTGGTGGGGCCATCACCATTTTATCTGACCCCGAAAAAGAGTACGAAGAATGTCAGACCAAGATTCAGAAAATCTTAAACGGCATGTATGCTGAATAAATTACAGACATACTTACAATCCTTCATTGAAAAACATCCTGCTCCGCACTATTTTTTAGCAGTAAGCGGCGGACAGGATTCGATGCTTTTATTGGACTTATGTCGTAGAAATTCACTTGCCGTTACTGTGCTTCATGTCAACTATCAATTGCGCGGAGAAGAAAGTGACGGAGATCAGGCGTTTGTAGAAAACTACTGTCAAACCAACGCGATTCCAATTCACGTTCATCGCATTGAACTGAAAAAGCAACTGACTTCCGGAGGAAACCTACAACATCTAGCACGGAAGGAGCGCTACGCTTTTTTTGAAACACACTTGAATCAAGTTCCGAATTCCTACCTAATGGCGGCACAGCACCAGGACGATCAAGTGGAAACGTTTTGGTTGCAATTATACCGTGGTTCGGGATTATCAGGCTTGCAAGGAATGTTGGAGAAAAATGGACGGATTCTTCGTCCACTCTTGCCCTTTTCTAAATTGGAACTCATGCAACTTTCTAAGGAAATGAACTTGAGCTGGCGAGAGGATTCCAGCAACCAAAGCACGAAGTACCTGCGAAATCTTTTTCGCTTGAACTTAATTCCAGCGTTGGAGGAGGAAATTCCCACTTTGCGGGACTCCGTTCAAATACTTCAAGGTACTTTTCAAGCGACACTTCAGGAAATCCAAGAAGAAATTGACACGGTCGTTAATGGGATTAAAAATAATGAAACCATTACATTAACTGAAATTATCAATATACTTGATTACGAATTAGTTGAGATTTTAAAAAAATTATCTATCCCCCTTATTTTCACGAAGAAAATCCCTGAACTTATCCAAAGTGAAGTAGGTAAACGTTTGAGTTGGAAAGCAAATGAGGGTCCGTTTCAATCCATCGTAAAGGAACGCGATTGCTTACGCTTCCTTCCTGCGATTCCTCAAGCAGCAACCACGCCAACATTTCAAGCTCAATTAATCACTAAACTTCCCAGTGAATTCGATAAAAACGCCTTGTTTTTAGATCAATCCAAGCTTGCTGGAGAGTTGTATGCTCGTCCGTGGACAAAAGGAGACCGCATGCAGCCCATTGGATTAAGTGGCTCGAAACTTATCTCGGACATTTTGAAGGATGACCACGTTCCGTCCAGTGAAAAAAGCGCGTGTTTTGTTTTGTGTGACAGTGAAAAAATCATTTGTTGCATCGGACACCGCATTGATCGCAGAAGCATTGCAAACGATGAATCGAAGCTCATTGTTCGTGTTGAATTTCAACAATAATCGGTACTTTTAGCTCATGATTCCACTTCCGAAAGATTTTGTTGCACGCATCGAAGCTGGTCCATTGGGACAAACACCACTGATTCAGTCCTTAGACACCGAGTCACCCATTTCGATACGCTTGAATCCCAGAAAGAAATCCCTTCACTTTGAGACGGAAGAAGTCGTTTCTTGGTGTCCAGATGGACGCTATTTGAAAGAACGTCCTTCCTTTACACTGGATCCTCTTTTTCACGCTGGAACCTATTATCCACAAGAAGCAGGATCCATGTACATCGATGCGATTGTTCGTAACATTGAACTCCCTGAAAATCCAGTTTTATTAGACTTATGTGCTGCTCCAGGTGGGAAAAGCACCTTGTTAGCAAGCTATTTAGACAATCGTGGGATGTTAATTTCCAATGAAATCATTCGTTCACGTGCCTACATTCTAGCGGAAACATTAACGAAATGGGGTTACTCGAACACGTTTGTGAGTAATAACGCTCCGGCGGACTTCGAAAAACTTCACTCCTACTTTGATTTTATTTTGGTCGATGCGCCTTGTTCAGGCGAAGGCATGTTCCGAAAGGATCCAAATGCTCGCTTGGAATGGAGTTTAGAAAGCGCTGCACATTGCGCGGTGCGTCAAACGGAGATTCTTAAATCTGTCTGGCCAAGTTTGAAAAGAGACGGTTACCTACTCTACTCGACCTGTACGTTTAATCCAGCAGAAAACGAAGCATGCATTGCTGCTTTTCTCGAAGAACACGATGCGGAAATTGTTTCCATTCCATTCTTCGACGGACTCACACAAGATGTTAAAGAATACGGATATCACTTTATTCCAGGAATTGCAAAAAGTGAAGGATTTTACGCTGTTTTGATCCAAAAAAAGTCATTTTCAGGTCAAAACAAGCGAAAATCGGGCAAAATTCAAACATTGAGTAAAAGCGAAATTCCACTGAAAATCGAGGCGAATTTCCCGCATGTCTATTTCAAGGAAGAGGAAAACAGCTACGCAACAACGGAATTCTGTGTGCATCATTACGATGAAATCAGCAATGTCCTAAAGTGGATGAAACGCGGAACCCAACTAGCGACAGAGCAGCGCAAAGGTTGGCAATTGGAAATCGAGTTGGCATTGAATTTTTCCTTGCATCCTGACATACCCAGCATTGAATTGAGCAGACAAGAATCCTTACAATATTTACATGGGGACACCTTTCCACTCGAAGGAAAACAGGGTTACACCTTACTAACCTACGAAGAACAACGGATTGGCATCATCAAGCATTTAGGAAATCGCTTTAATAATTCCCATCCAAAAGAGTGGCGAATCCGAATGAACATCCCAAGAAATTAGTCATGACAGAAGCAATTGCACACCAACAACTGATTGATTACATCAAGCATAAAATCAGTATTACACCTGAACACGAGGCCTTAATTAAAAGTCGTTTTCATTTACAAAAGTTAAAGAGAAAAGAATTTTTCTTGCGGGAAGGCGACGAATGTTATTCGCAGGGATTCATTGT